>JAUIHO010000274.1 GCA_030432035.1 Phycisphaerae bacterium | reverse complement strand
CGGGCCAGGATAAAGCGGTCGATATCGTTATACGGGCGAAAATTGCCGAAGCGCACTTCGGGCGGCTTGGGACGACTGTCGGGCAGCGGCGGGATAAGACGTTGCGGCCCCTTCGGGCGCGAGTGTGTGAAATCGGGCACGCGATCGGCGGCGACAAGCGAATTGTTTGCAAGGCCGACGAGCGGCAGGATGAGCGCAATCACACCGATTACGCGGCGGTGATTCCAAGTTGGTGAGGTGCGTTCGATCATTACAGGCGGGCAGGCAGGTGTATGCCAATGCCTAACGGAGTATTTTATTCGCTATTGCCCGACGAAAACAAATTATTCTCGGCACTACCGCGTTGCCGAAAATGGCGGTTTGTGGTAATTAAATGACTTCGTTTTCGCTGGCGTAGCTCAGTTGGCAGAGCAAGGGATTCATAAGCCCTGGGTCGCAGGTTCAAGTCCTGCCGCCAGCATTTTTCACACCTTGCGGCACCCTCATCGCCGTTTTTCCCACTTTTAGCTGCTTTCGGGACGGGTATGAACCGATATGGCTCATGCATAGGTGTCCGTGCCCGGTCTGGGTAGGGGCTTGCGTACGATCTCTTTTTGCCGGGAACCATCCAATGGCGAAGCAGCTTTCCAATATTCTGACCGAGGCGGGCACCAACGAAGTTGAGGTGTTGGTTTTCCAGCTCAACGGCGGCTATTACGGCGTGAACGTTGCAAAGGTCCGCGAGATCATCACGATGATCCCGCTGACGCGTCTGCCCAATTCACACCCGGCAGTGCGCGGGGCATTCAATCTGCGAAACAAGGTGCATCCGCTCGTCGATTTGCGCAACTTTTTCAATCTGCCGGCGTCGGAATGTGAAAAAGATGCTCGTGTGATCGTCACCGAATTCAACAACGAACGCATGGGCTTCATGGTGGACCACATCGATCGAATCCACCGGATTAGCTGGTCTGAGATGAACGAGGTGCCGAACGTCAGCACCGAAGAAGATACGGCGATGACGGGCGTGTTGAAGCTCGACGATCGCTTGATTCTGATGCTCGACTTCGAGCGCATCGCGTTCCGAATTGCGGGGATCACGGATTTGGAAGCGGCGCCGCCGGAAGCCGAAGGCGTCAATCGCTCGGAGATCAGCGTGCTGTTGGCCGACGACTCGGCGACGATGCGTCGCATGTTGAGCAATTCACTGAATAAGGCCGGCTTCAAGGAAACGTTTATCGCGTCGGACGGTGAAGCCGCGTGGAACAAATTGGTTGAGATGATGAATGCCGGTCAAGCGCCGGATGTGATCGTCACGGATATCGAGATGCCGAAGATGGACGGCCTTCACCTGACGAAGCGCATTAAAGATGAGCCGCGTCTGAAGCATATCCCCGTGATTGTGTTTAGCTCGCTCGTGAGCGATGACAACCTGAAGAAGTGTCAGGCCGTCGGTGCGAACCGCCAATTGACGAAGCCGGAATTGCCCGGACTGGTCAGTATCATCGATGGCATCATGGTCGAGCAGCAAGCGAATTTGGTCGCCGGCGAAGGTTGAGTGTGTTTGCCACTCGCGTCACTCGATGATGAGTGGCCGTTCAGCGTTGAAGTTTCGTAATTCACCAAGAGAAACCTGTTATGTCTCAGCAACTATCCAATATTCTCACCGAAGCCGGCACCAACGAAGTCGAAGTGTTGGTGTTTCACTTGAACGGCGGCCTGTATGGCGTCAACGTGGCCAAGGTCCGTGAGATTATCACGATGGTGCCGCTGACGGCGCTGCCCGATTCAGATCCGGCGGTGCGCGGGATATTCAGCTTGCGCGAACAGGTTCACCCGTTGGTTGACTTGCGAAAGTTCTTCAGCATGCCGCGAGCCGAAGATGAATCGGATGCACGCGTAATCGTTACCGAATTTAACAACGAACGCATGGGCTTTATGGTCGATCAGATCGATCGCATCCATCGCGTAAGTTGGTCGGATATGGGCGAGGTGCCCAATGTTCGCAATCGCGATGAAGACACGGCGATGACGAGTGTGATTCGCATCGACGATACGATCGTATTGATGCTCGACTTCGAGCGCGTGTCGTTCCGCATTGCGGGAATTACCGGCCTTGAAGATGCGGCACCGAGCGATCAGGGTGACATACGCTCGCGAACGCGCGTCATGCTGGCAGATGACTCGGCCATGATGCGGCGAATGCTTCAGATGGCGATGGAGAATGCCGGGTTCAAGGATGTGGTGATAGCGAACGATGGCGAGCAAGCATGGACGATGGTCAACCAGATGCTCAACGCCGGCAATTTGCCGGATATCATCGTGACGGATATCGAAATGCCGAAGATGGATGGTCTGCACCTGACGAAGCGCATCAAGGAAGAGCCACGGTTGAAGGATATCCCGGTGATCGTGTTCAGCTCGCTGGTCAGCGATGATAACTTGAAAAAGTGCAAGTCGGTCGGTGCGGATCGACAGCTCACCAAGCCGGAACTCCCCGGATTGGTGAAGATCATCGACGAAATCATCGGTGCGCAGGTGCCCGCGTAAGGATGCCTGTTGGCGGCCAATTTTTTGAGGTACCCCCGAGATTAAGCCGAGAATCGGCGAATAGACGGTTGGCCAAATATTGCCAACTCTTGGCCAATTCAATATTTACGCACACATCTAGCAGTTTTGGCTTGAATTGTTGTACTGGGTTCTTTTATATTATCACCCTTATCTGGGTGTGAATTCTTTCTATTCGATTCTTTTCAGAAATCTCGAAAGGCAGCAGTATGAGAAAAGCGCAAGTCGTCGTCGCCGTCTTGAGTCTTGCATTAGGGTTGATCGCAACGCCAACGATCGCGGCCGGGCCCGACGTTGTATTGTCCGACATCAACGGCTTTCAAGCCTTCGGGCCGGTGGGTGGCAAACGTGCCTACATCATCGGTAGTGACACCTGCAATATTGGTGATGAAGACTTGATTTGGGCCAATGATGGCACGCCCATGCTTTCGATGAACATGTATCGCCTTGCCAACGGTCGCTTTGAACAGATTGGTATGGGGTGGCTGAAAACGGCATGTTGCGCGGCCGAAGGGTCGAACCCGCTTTGCGGAAACAGCTGCGATTCGGGACCGGGTAGCAACACGCTCGGAGCCGGTTGTCTGGATGTGTACGGTGCCGGTTGGAATTCCAATCAAGGCAGGTTGGCGAAGCGCTCCTCGGTCGATGGATATTTCGGCACGGTCATCGGCCCGGTCGGTACGTCGGGTGATGCAATCGCCGGTCGTTGCCAAGTCGCGGAATCGGATCTGAGTCCGACTAACTTCCCGGGGGCGCTGTACTTCATCGAAGGTCATTACGTGGCTTCTGACGATTCCGAAGCCGGTAATCAATTCAACAACGCGAGCTACGCACGGGTTAACGTATCGGCAGGTTTTAACCTCACGATGGCAGAGCCATTGAACGTGGGTCTTCCGGCGATCTTCGCGTGGCAGAACAATGGCCAAGGTGCCGATATCGCCGATCCGAAGGTGCGCATCGCCGCGATGGATGTTCCCGGTGAAGGCCGCTTCTATCTTTCGGCTCGCGCCGATGACAATGAAGACGGCACCTACACCTACAACTATTCGATCTACAACTTCAACTCTGATCGATCCGGTGGCAACTTCATGGTGCCGGTTCCCGCAGGCGTAACGGTCTCCAACGTCGGCTTCCACGATGTCGATTATCACTCGGGCGATCCTTACGATAACACCGACTGGTCGATTTCGGTCAATGCCGATTCGGTCGTGTGGGAATGCCCGCAACCGTTTTCCGTTAATCCCGAATCGAATGCCTTGCGCTACTCAACGACGTACACATTCTGGTTCACTGCCGATTCGCCTCCTACGCTTGACACGGTGACGCTCGGTTTGTTTAAGCCGGGGGCGGGCGCTGACCCGACAGCTCTCACAGTCACGCCGGGTGCGATCGAAGACTGCTCCACGTTTGCGGGTGATGTCGATGGCAACCAAACGCTAAACGGTCTGGATCTCGATGGCTTCGTATCCTGTTTGCTGGGTGGCGAGCCCGTCGGCGGTGATTGTGGTTGTGCGGATATGGATGACAGCGGCGGTGCTGATATGGCGGATGTGGCTGGCTTTGTCGCCGCCGTCCTCGGCGCGTAGTTCACATCGCGCGAATTTCGCGAACCAATTTGACTGATCATCAACAGCCCGCGTGTTTTGCACGCGGGCTGTTTCATTTGCGAATTTCTGCAATGCGTTGACGCTGAGGGCGGTGCGGGCTAACTTCCACCAGATGGCGGACGGGTTGCCTTACTCCTACGAAAACAGCGCCTTGCACGAGCGCCGCGAGCGGGTTTTCCTGATTCTCGCCGGGTTTTTCCTCGGGTCGATGGCGATGCTCAACATCGTCGGGATCACGCGGTTCGTACATATCGGGCCCTTGGCTCTCGCTGTCGGCGTCCTTCCGTATCCAATCACGTTTCTTTGCACCGATCTCATCAGCGAACTCTACGGTCGTCGCCGGGCGAATTTTGTCGTCTGGGTCGGTTTGGCGCTGAATTTATTTGTGATCGGGATACTCTGGCTCGGGAATCAGTTGCCAGCTATTTCGGAAGCGGCCCGGCCCGCGTGGTTGGGTGAAAAAGGAGCTTGGAATCCACCGCCGTGGCAGCAGATTCCGCTGGCAGACGGCACAGCGGTTTCGTTTCCGAATGGTTTTCAAGCGACGGGTGAGTTGGTTCTTTTCAACGCAATTTTCGCCTGTGCTTCGGGCGCGGTGTTGGCCTCCATGTTTGCGTACATGGCGGCGCAGTTCTGCGACGTCGCCTTGTTTCACTTTTGGAAGCGGTTGACCAAGGGCAGGCACCTGTGGCTACGCAACAATGGCAGTACGATGATCAGCCAATTGGTCGATGCGACCATGGTGATCGTGATTACATTCTGGGTCGATTTTTCCGAAGGTCGCAAGACCATCACGGCCATGTTGATTCTAATTGGTAGCAATTATCTCTTTAAGGTGGTCATCGCCGCTTTGGATACGCTACCCTTTTATGTTGGCGTACATTATTTGTCTCGCTATCTCAAACTCGATTCACACCGGGAGCATGCGTTGTGACGTCAGTGGGGAACGACACGACCGACATTCACGAAACAGCCGCCGGCGATTCGTCGCCCAATAGCGATGCACCGCCGTGTCAGTTAAATGGCACATGGCGACCGCCGTCGTTTTTTATCACGGCTGCGGAAGCTGCAACGGCCCAATCGGTCGAAGCGCTGCATGCGCTGTTGGGTGAGGTAACGCCCGACGGGCTGTTGGCGTCGTCCGCGGAAGAAGCCGAACTGAGGGTGAGCGACGGCGATGCGCCGGTACCTGCGCTGCGGTTCGATCCGGTCGATGCGGTGGATTTGTTAAGCGACTTGCACGATCGGTCGCACGCGCGGCTCGATCGCTCGTTGCGGTTTTGGTCGTTGGCGGCGCGCTATCTTGTTTCGCTGATCGAACGCGAGCAGTTCGCGCCGGATATTTCGGTGACGGCAGAAAACACGTTTGAAGGTCGTTGGCGTCTGTTCGTTCTTGTCGTTTGTCTGTTGGTCGTCGCCGCGATTCGTGCCTGGCTCGGCGGAGCCCGCCGGGGACGCAGGTCAAAATGGGGTTGTAGCGTCACGCGTCGGCAGTGGTTTACGGCGGAGGCGGCGTTTCGATAATATATTGGATTGGTCGGGTTTTGGCGAAGCGTTGTGTCGTGCCCGTGGCCAACGCCGCGCCGCGAACCTGCTCGGGTTGCGATTCAGGACCTCACCAAACGAATG
>JAUIHO010000273.1 GCA_030432035.1 Phycisphaerae bacterium | reverse complement strand
GGCTTCGCTCGTGACGTCGGCGAGCGCGACGAGCAAGTGCTCGGTCGATACGTACTCGTCCTTCATCTTTCGCGCGATCGGCTCGCTATCGGTTAACACTTGCTGTAACGGTCGGCTGATCGTCGGCGTGGTGCCTTCGACTTTGGGGAGCCGCGACAATTCGCTTTCGGTGATGTTGCGGATTTGATCGATATGAGCGCCGGCCTTTTGCAGAATCGGCACGACAATGCCGCCGTCGCCCTGAGCGTCGGCGCTGGTGAGCGCGGCCAGCAGGTGAACGGGCGTGACTTCGCCGTGACCGGCAGTCTGAGCGCGACGCTCGGCGTTTTGAATCGCCTCGATGGCTTTGATGGTGAATTGGTCGGGTCGCATGGGTGCAAATGTCCTTTCCGGTATGCCGGCGAAATGCGTCGCGCGACACGCCGAATAGACGTTAATGCATGCACAATGCCATGCCCGTACATCTGGATTCTGGGCCGAAAAACGGCGTTTTCTCGTGATTTTCGGCCTGCCAATGACGGATTGACAGGGCGGAAATGGCAGCGTGGATGGGGGTGAAATATGCAATTTTGATTTAATATCGAGATGTGGTATAATAAAGTTGAGGATTTTGATGATCGATTGGCTGGTATTCAATTCAGGCCAAAACGGAAAGTCTAAGCAAAAGAGAGTGAGGGCAATGCTAAAGAACTAGGTACGCAATTCTTCGGTTTGGAATTGTGAAGTCTGAATTGAAGTGACCTCGCTAGTGGACTAAACGATAAATCCTCATAATGAAACCCTTGTACTAGTCATACTAGTCAACTGCCACGAGCAATGGAGTATGCACGATGGATCGACGCAAACTAAATGAAGCGGCAACTATGTCGCTTTGCAGTGTTGAAGGCAAATTGCAACGGAGGCAGCCAAAATGCCTTTTGACTTTTGTTTATCGAAAAACGTTAAGTCGTTTTGGGAAAGCTGTTCAGTAAGTGAAAAGAAAAAGATCGAGTTCATAATCTATTCGTTGATTCTCCAAGACCCAGTCGGCAACTCAATTGCGGTGTATGTGCCAAGCTTGAGCCGTTACGGTCTTCGAAAGGTAGTGCGAGATGGGTTTGTCGTCATCTTCGGCTTTGATCGAAGGCGCGGCGAAATCCGGATCGCGTCATGTCGTCGACTCGAATGACCATGAAGAAAAAAAATAAGAGTACTTCAACTAAGACAAACACGGCGATGCCACGCGGCGGTGATCCACCTGCGAAGGTATTCCATGGCGGGGCATTTACGCACGTCATTGTCGCAATTGAAGCGTATAACTCGCTCGTTCAGGACAGTGCTGAACTAGAAGCGATTAGGGCGCTTGGCGAATTAGATAGGGATGGTGCCGATGCATCTTCTTCCGACGATTGGATTGACGGCGAAGACTTCGCCGCCGAAGTCGCTGCGGATGCGCTCTTGAGTGCCCGCAAAGAAAAAGGCCTGACGCAGCAGCAGCTAGCGAAGAAGGTCGGCATCCCACAGTCGCAAATCTCGCGGATTGAACGCAACCCGGATCGTACCACCGTCAAAACCATGCGGAAGATCGCTAAAGCGCTTGGTGTTGACGTCAGCCGTATCCTGCCGCGTTGATGCTTCTAACTGCTCGTTGCGTCATTCTGTCGCTGCATTTCGACTACCCCTACACCGCCACACGAACGCCAACGCCAGCAACCCAAACACGCCGAGCGCGATAAGTTGCAGCGTGCCCGGCGATCCCCAAGCCGTGCCGATCTCAAAGGGTAGCGTCGACTCGACCGGCGGTTGCGTCGTTGCGCTGGGTTGTGTCGTCGGCGTGGGTTTGGCTTCAAACGCCTTCTGCAAGAAGATCACTCCGGCCACGCCGACGCCCATTAAGCCTTCACCACCCACGAGGCCGGAGCCGAGCAGTACGCCTTTTTCGCGTTTGGAATCTTCGGCGTCGTCGGGTTCGTTGCGACACAAGACCCACCGCAACATGCCGCCGAGAAATACGGGCACCATCGTTGAGACGGGTAAGTAAACACCGACGGCGAATGGTAATGATGGGATGCGCACAACTTCGCACAACAGGGCGATCCCCGCGCCGATGAGCACCAGCATCCACGGCAACTTGTTTTGCAACACGCCTTCGATCACGACCTTCATCAGTGTCGCTTGGGGTGCAGCCAGTTCCTGACTGCCGAATCCATACGCATCGTTCAATAGAATTAACGTGAGGCAAACGAACACGGCCGACGTCAATACGCCGATCAATTCGCCCGTTTGCTGCTTCCACGGAGTGGCACCGAGAAGAAAACCCGTCTTTAAGTCTTGTGATGTATCACCCGCGATCGACGCCGCAATCGCGACGACGCAACCGATGGTGAGCGCCGCCGCCATGCCTTGCGTATCCGTCCAGCCCAATGCCAAAAAGATGCTCGACGTACCCAACAACGACGCGATCGTCATGCCGCTGGTCGGGTTGGACGTAACGCCGACGAGACCGACGATTCGGCTTGCGACCGTCACGAAGAAGAACGCGAAGATCGTCACCAATACGGCGGCCAGTGCTCGCGCCGGGAAGTTCGGCAGCGTGCGAAAGATAAACGGCACGACAGCCAGCAATGCGATGATGGCCGCGACGACACCGAACACAACGAGCAACGACAAATCGCGGTCGGTGCGTGGCTCGTCGCCTTCGTTATTGCCGCCAAGTCGATTCTTGATTTGCTTGATGCCGATGCGAAAGCTTTCGATCATGGTGGGGATGCTGCGAATTAGCGTGAGCAAACCCGCAGTCGCGACAGCACCGGCACCGATGTAGCGCACGTAGCGCGTCCAAATCTCGCCGGAGGCCATGTTCGCTACCAGTTTGGTCGTTTCGGGGAAGATCGGATCGGTCGCGTCGGCGTACCAAATGGCAATGCCCGGAATGATGACCAACGACGACAGCAAGCCGCCGCCGACCATGATGCTGCCGATACGCGGCCCGAGGATATAGCCAACGCCGAACAATGCGGCCGACATGTTGAGGCCGACGTTGGCTTTCGGTAAGCCGGGAATGACCAACGTGGCTTTACTTGGTAGTACTTGTAGCCAAGCGAAGATCGCTTTAAAGGCCGCGCCGATGCCGAGGCCCCAGAAAACGTTGTTGGCTTTGGCGCCGCCGACTTCGGAAGCGACGAGCACCTCGGCGCAAGCCGTACCTTCCGGGTAGGGCAGACTGGCATGCTCGCGCACTATTAGAAAACGGCGCAGCGGAATCATAAACAACACGCCGAGCAAACCACCGCACATGGCGAGCAGCGTCATTTGAATCAGCGCCGGCGATAATCCCCACAAGAAAAGGGCAGGGAGTGTGAAGATCACGCCGCTGGCGACCGAACTCGATGCGGAGCCGATGGTTTGCGCAAGGTTTGCTTCGAGGATGGAGCTTTGCGCGCCCATCTTCGAAAAGGCGCGGAATGCGGCGACCGTCATGACGGCGACGGGGATGGACGTTGAGATCGTGAGTCCTGCTTGCAGCCCAAGGTACGCGTTGGCCGCACCGAAGACGATGCCGAAGATAATGCCGGAGATGACGGCTTTGATCGTGAACTCGGCGGGCGACTGCGTCGCGCTAACGTAGGGCTTGGGCGCGGCCGGTTGCTTCGCTTCTTCGAACCCGTCGACGTTGGAGAGTGATTGCTTGCTCATGAGCGGCGTAGTGTAACACGCAGCCGCATGATGTGCGCGCAATAATCCTGTCGCGATAATGCGAGTTGGTTAATGCTGACATTCACCGCACGCCGTACATGACCGGGTGCCCCACGCCCCTCTGGGGCTGGGGGACTATTAAAACTTCGTGACGACCTACTTTCACCCTTAGCCTAACTTCTCGTACTATGCCGCTAGCTCTATTTGGTTGTGCTGAATGCTGATTGAGGCCGTGCAATGCTTCGAAGCCCTGTCGTTGCTTGGAAACAATCCGTCAGATAACGAAATGACTCGGATAGATCGCCGCGAGGGCGCGGCGGCTCTGACCGGCGTGTACGACGGCGCGTTGAATTCACGGCATTCTCTTCTCGGCCTGAGCGACCACCCATCGCGAGCGTCACGCAACGTCTTACGACTTACTCTCACCCGCCACATAAATCCGCTTCGCATCAATCACCAATTGCTGATCTTTATTGGTGCTGATTGTTCCGGCGATCGTGACCGTCGCCAACGGTGAGAGCCCGTGCTCATCCTTGATGTCGAGTTGCAGCGGCTTACCGTCGGCACCGGTTACGCGAATCGTGGCGGTATTGGCGAGCAGACTTTCCGGCGACTCACAACAGTAGTCCCACGGCTTCTTACACTCGTCGCCATGAATCTGATCGCACGACTTCAGCTTGCTATCGATCAATATGAACAGTGCCGCGCCATCGACAAATGGTTCGGCCCGGCCACCCACGCGACCGGTGATGATGACGTCGCCCTTTGCAGCTTCGTCGTTCTTTACTTCGGCAACGCCGCGCGCGTCGGCGATGGGTTCGGAAACAAAGAGATCGGCGGGGAGCGACTTAGTGTTGTCGTCGCTTTGTTTCGCGGTGCTTTCGTTGGTGTTCGATGTGTTCTGCGACTTCGATTCGCACGCAAGCGAAAGCAGGCTCACGACGCAGGTTGCAAATAATACAATACGCAGTTGATTTGACTGAGGCATTTTCACAATCCTTTCGAGAATATTCTTCCGAACTTGGGATAACATTGATTCGAATTTGATTTCCGTTCTAGTGGGGCGATTAGCCGGACCGCAGCGCCTCCACGATGGGTAACCGCAGGCAGCGCCACAAAGGTGGAATCACGCCAACAATTGCCAACAACAGACCGGCCAGTAAGCCGAACGCCAACACACGCGCATCGACGAGCAACGCAAACGCACCCATCGAGAAGCGTACTGCGAGGCCATCGAGGAATAAACGCGCGATAGCAATTGCGACAATGGCACCGATGGATGTCATCAGCAGCGACTCTTGCAAGAAGCTAACGATCAGTGCGCGGCGCGGATACCCCAACGTTTGCAAGGCCGCCAGTTCGCGCACGCGTGCGCCGAATGCGGCATACATCGTGTTGAGACCGCCGAACAAGCCGCCCAAGGCAATCAGCGCGGCCGTTGCCCACACCATCATGCGGACGGGACGATAGAAAGCGGACAAGCTCGCGTAATAGTCGCGTTCGCGCATGGCAACCAATTCCAAGTCGAGACGCTGCTTCGCCCAAATATCGACATCCGTGATCGTTGCCTCACCCAACGTTAAGACGACGCACGAAAGCGTGTCGCGGCGGGTGGCAATTTGCAGATCGGTCAGAGGCACCCAAATCTCGGCGTCCATGACCGTTTGCGGTGCCGTGAATTGACCGGTGATGGTCCACGCACGATTGTCGAACCAAAGGCTCTCACCGACGTGCAGTTTCTCCGGCGCGATATCGAGACGCGTGGCGGCCAACGCGCCGACCATGAGTTCGTATTCGCCCATGCGCGGTGGTCGACCTTCGACGATCTGTACTTGCGGGTGCACGAGGAACGCATTTTCCGTCACGCCGCGCACAACGGCTTGATAATCGACCGTATCGTCGCGCTCGGCCTTTACGACCAACGCCATGTGCACTTCGGGCGAGACGTAGTCGGTGCCAAGTCGCCGTTTGATACCGTCGACGCTGGCAGCCACGAGCGTCGGCACGTTCATACCGATCTGGCTGCGTTCGAGGCTTTCTTCGCTACCGGCGCCGAGGAGAATCACGTTTTTCTCATTGCCGCTGACGGTCAGGCTTTTTTCCATGCCGCGCACAAATGCACCGGC
>JAUIHO010000272.1 GCA_030432035.1 Phycisphaerae bacterium | reverse complement strand
TCGCCCCGCGCGACAACGTCAACGAAGCCGCCGTCGTCGACAACATCGACGTCATCCCCGTCGCGTCGCTCACCGAGGCCGTCGGCTTTCTAACCGAAGAACTCGAAATCGAACCCGCCGCCTGCGACCTGAACAGCACATTTACACAAGCATCTAAATACGACGTCGACTTCTCCGACGTCCGCGGCCAGGAGTTCTGCAAGCGCGCCCTCACCGTCGCCGCCGCCGGTGGTCACAACATCCTCATGCTCGGCCCGCCCGGCAGCGGCAAAACGCTAATGGCCAAGTGCCTGCCCACCATCCTACCGCCGCTCACGCTCGACGAATCTCTCGAAACCACGCGCATCTGGTCGGCCAGCGGCAAGCTCCCGCCCGGTTCATCGCTGCTCGCCACGCGCCCCGTGCGCAGCCCGCACCATTCGGCCAGTGGCCCCGCCCTCGTCGGCGGCGGCAGCGTCCCCCAAGCCGGCGAAGTCTCGCTCGCCCATCACGGCGTCTTGTTCCTAGACGAATTCCCCGAGTTCGCCCGCACCATTCTCGAAACATTGCGCCAACCGCTCGAAGATGGTCGCGTCACCATCGCCCGCAGCCACAGCAGTGTGTGCTTCCCCGCCGAGTTCATGCTCGTCGCCGCCATGAACCCCTGCCCCTGCGGTTACTTCTCCGACCCGCGCACACCCTGCAAGTGCAGCCAACCGCAGATCGAGCGCTACTTCAATCGCATCAGCGGCCCCTTGATCGACCGCATCGATATACACGTTTCCGTACAAGCCGTGCCGTTCAGCGACTTGCGCACCCAAAAGCCCGGCACCACCAGCGAAACCATGCGCGAACAAGTCGTCACCGCCCGCCACATACAAAAAGAACGCTTCGGCCCCAGCACCAACACCCTCAACGGTCGCATGGGCCCGCGCCAAGTGCGACAGTGCTGCCCCCTCGACGCCGCCGGTGAGCAAATGCTCAAACAAGCCATGACCGAACTAGGCCTCAGCGCCCGCGCCCACGACAAAGTCCTCCGCCTAAGCCGCACCATCGCCGACCTCGACGGTGGCAAGCAGATCGATGCCAAGCATTTGGCCGAGGCGATTCAGTATCGGAAGCTGGATCGGAGGGTGTAGGCACCCCGTGATAAGCTATCGCAAGTCTGCGAAGGTGCGCAAGTCAATCTAAAGTCGTCTAATTGACCGCAGTATGCATTAACTTGTGCACCGTAAGTCAACCATCGATCATTTGTGAAAAAGGGAGATTCGCCGGAATTTTAAAATTTTCCCTGGAATTTGTTGGCCAATTAGCAATACGCCACGTCATCATATCTGATACGGAACCGAGCTACCTACTTCGACGGTCATAAGTTGATAAACCGTCATCCTTCGATGGTACGCAGGCCACGCCAGTCTTGAGAAATAATGCCGTGAAGTACGTCGTTTGCGCGATCGGCATTATCTGATACGTCTTCGATCGACGCCCTACCTAACTCAGCATGTCGCGTACGCGTCGATCGTTGGATCGAACGTGTAGATACCGCGTGACGGATCGGTACCCCATGTGCCGATCGTTCGTTGCGCGATGTTTCAATTCTTATCTCGCGGAGGTGTTGTATGGATCGACTATCGAACAAGCAAAGATTCACGTTGGGTTGTGTATGTCTTCTCATGATGATCGGCGGGCAGGCCACCGCCGAAGAACCCGAGCCGACGGTGACCGAGCAATTCTTCGGCACCGAAGTCGACGGCCAACACGCAGCGGTGGTGCTCCGACAAATTTCTCCGCTATTCGGCGGTCGGGAATATTACCTCTCCGAGGCGGGTCGGCTCGTTATCGTCGATATTCGTCGCGACGAGCAGGGATTGATAAACGAACGGCGCTTCGAGATCGAGAAGCTCGAAGAAGATGCCGCCGCCGTATTTAAGTTAATGATCGCCAAAGAAATTCTCGCGGTCCCGCTCGAACTCGAAGACAAACCCGGGCCGACCTGCACCAATCCGCCCTTGATGTTGCTTCGCAACGCGGCGGGTGACGTGCGCGCGCTGCCCACGATCAAAGGCGCTCCAAGTAAAGCCTATGAAGATGTTTTGATGGCGATTGCGGCTTTGATGCAAAAGACACGCGGCATCGAGCCGAGCTACCTTGGCAACCTCGACGAAGGATACGTTCCAACGGGGTTTGAGTGGACAACCCCCATTCTTGCCAACGGCAAGACAACGCGTTGGGCACCGCATGCAACTGCCGCCGATGTGGCCAAGGCGGAGCGGGAATATCAGCAAAAGGTGCGGCTGCAATTACAGATCATCGAAGAAGCCAAACGCAAAGCCATACAGTCGGCTGATAAAAGCAAATCCGCATCCGACGCCGACGGCGCGGAATCAACTGAGCCTGATGGAAACAACGAATCGCCAGAAGAATAAATCTCGGAAGCAGCCATTCGTGCTGCCGCCGCAAAGGATAACGCCATGAGATCCCAAACATCGCAAAAAGACACCGCACGGTGGGGACATGTCGTCCTTACCATAACGGTAACGCTTCTTATCACCTGTAGCACCATTCCCACAGCATTCGCATACAACTTCACGTTTTTTGGGGGACGACTGAATCGACCGGGAGTCAACACCGGCCCCGCCGGTGCGAATGACTTCCTTTATTCCTGGAACAAGCCGGATAACGGCACCATCACGTGGTGGTTGGATCGCAATACGCTGCCATTGGCCAGTTGCGACGCCGCGTGCTTTGCAAACTTAAAGGCGCTCGTACAACCGGAGTTGGACAAATGGGCGCTTTGGTTGCGCATCGGCTTTGCAGAAGCGCCAAACATGGCAGCGGCCGATGTGATTATTCGCTTCATCAACATTCCCGGCGGCGGTGCGAATGCGACGTCGCTCACTGTCAACGGTACGACGCTAAATACCGCACTGATTCGCATTGATCCGGATCGGCACAACGACTGGAGTACAGCCGCGGCGCAAGCGGCCTTTTGTTATTTCATCCTGCACGAATGGGGTCACGTTTTGGGGTTGGGAGACTTGTATCTCATCAACCACGGTGACGCCACGTTTGAAGGTGAAGACTTTTGCGATCACGGATTGCCGTCGGGCCCACCCCCTGCCGGTGGCCCGGGCCTCCCCGACACGCGCACCAAGGCCGACAACGTAATGCAGGCGTTTGGGGTTAAAACACTGGACAACGATAGCATTCATGGGGCCGAGTGGCTTTGGGGCTGCGCTGGCAGTAACGCGATCGTGACCGGCGAGCTCGCATCGCGCACCGGTAACAACAACGCCAACACAGCAGCGGCGCATCATGGCCTGACGCAGACGCCGGCCACATGGACCTATCGCGGCAGCGTCGCGTCATTTGTCAGCACGCCCAAAGTCACGCTCTTCTTCGCGGGCATACAGGCCGCGCGCGACGTCGGCCCCGGCGCCTGGACACCAACGATCTTTCCCGATCGCGTCGAATTCGACCACGCCGGGCCGTACGAAGGCAACTTCAAGTTTCAGTTGGATTGCAACCAAGGCCCCGAGCGCTATGGCAATGCGGTGGTCGCCGCTGCGAGCACGACCAGCTTCACCGCCACACCCGCTGGAGGCGGACCACAACTATTCCCGTTCGATCAGGTATTCGGCGCGGATTGTGGGGAGTTTCACTACATCGTTACCGTCGAAAACTCGAGCCCCTCATCCGCATCGACCACATCGTTGGTGCTGACCGGTATCGAGCCGATCACGATCGATCCACTCACGGTGCACGCGCCCGGTTGTGGGCCGCCGACCATCAACACCATCGATGACGGCGTCAACACGATGTTAACCATCGACTGGGGTAGCCCATGCATACCGTCGGGTGCGACTGTCGCGTTTTTCTTAACGCGCCCGGCCAGTCCTACTCCGCTTAGCTTCGTAACAGGAATCTGGGACGGCGGCACCGGCGGCCCGACCACCATTCCCGGTGAAGACATTTACATTGACTGCTATGGCGATCGTGTGCCCAACGGCATCTACTGGACGATTCGCATACGCACGCGCTACGTGCCGATCAATCCGTTCTACGGCGCCTGGTTTCATCCAGCCGGGGACTGTTACTACCGCTGGTGCTGCTATACCGGTCTCGATTGTTTCTACCGTATCGACCTTTATGTGTACAAAAGTGCCTTCGGGAGGTTGTTCGGTGGACGACGGTGTATTCCACTCGTTAACTGGACGAAATTCCGAACGTTACCGCCGGGATGGACACTGGTGCGGCAAACGTGGCCGCCGGATGATGTAGTCATCGAGGGACCGATCGGCCCGCCACCTGACTTTCCAATATTTTTCGGGAATGGTCTCGCGGGGTCGTTCGGCGTGCACGAAGACACGATCAACTCCGACGATCGCGGTGAGACGTTCCAGCTAGCGACCAATTTCTCGCAAACGTTCCAAGCGATAAAGAACGGGCTCGAAATCGTCGAAGAGGGTGCCGGCTTGCCGCCACCGATAAACGCGAACTTTGAGTTCAATATGCAGGAGATGGGACCGCGCTATTGCAGCGCGGGCGACGCCCTGCAGGGGTTGATCGA
Source organism: Phycisphaerae bacterium (assembly GCA_030432035.1). GTDB lineage: Bacteria > Planctomycetota > Phycisphaerae > UBA1845 > UTPLA1 > ECT2AJA-110-A. Next base: position 1,354 of record JAUIHO010000272.1, on the reverse strand, counting down.
CGAAGTTAACATGGTCGCGCTTTTGGAACCCGATCCGATTCTGGACCAGATTCGAATGAATCTTGAGGGTATGCAACAAGCGTTCTTTCAAATCTGTGGCCAAATGCAAAGCGGCTTTGTCATCGATCCATTTCCGTTCGATCTCATGAGGCAATCCTGCGAGAATCTCGCGAATGACCTTTCAGCGCTGCCCTTCTTGCTGCCTGAAACTGGGGATCGATTTGTAAACGCCGCAGAGAACATGCAGGCGGTTTCTGAAGCGTTTCTGTTTGCCACCGTTTTTGTGGGCGCGAACATGTACGACGGCTTCAACGATCTTAGCGAACGCGATCAGTTCTTATGGACGCAGGTAGCGCGCTTCCCGAACGAACTGGCTCAATTCGCGAAGTCGGTCGATCGACATACCCGCATTAACATTCCCATTGCGCCGCCGAGTTTTCAGTCGTGGCAGACGGAAGACCAAGGCGATGCGATGGTGACCTTGGTAGACCGAGACGACGTCAATTCCGGCGTGATTCTCGACGAGTATATGGATCGATTGTCGGAATTCGGAAAACTCGTCATCCGGCGACCCGATCGTTCGGACGGAAACATTAGTATCGGTGTGCCGCTGCGTGCCAAAGTAAAATACGCTAGGCACCTAAGTCGCGTCGTCGATATTCCGACCGGTGATGGGCTTAACGTTGCGTTGCCGCCGCTCATCGCCGGGGATGTTAACAATGATGATTGCATCGACATCGTCGATGTCAGCCTCGTCACGGCCGATCTTGGTCAAGGTGGACCCTTCGCGCCGGTCGTTCCCCCTACCGACGTCGATGGCGACGGCCAGGTCACACCCGACGACCTACAGATCGTGCAGGATAACGTCGGGCTTTGCGGTCAATCACTGCTCGATTGCAACTACAACGGCTTGAACGACCTGGATGAGATAAACGACGGAATCGCGACCGATTGCGACGGCAACGGCATTCCGGATGACTGCGATATCGCATTTGGTTTCACTGAGGATCCATGCGTGGCCAACTGTATTACCTGTCTTGGCGATCTCGACGGCGATAACAGGCGCGACAGTCGGGACATTCAGGGATTCGTGGAGTGTGCCGCTAATCTGCCCAGTCCGTTTACCAACTGTGGTTGTGCCGACTTTGATGGAAGCGGAGGAATTGAAGTTGGCTGGGATGTCATATTCTTCACCAACTCTTTGCTCGCTGGAGGAACGTGCCCGTAACATCGGGATATTAGGATACGTCAATTAGGAGAATGCTCCGCGTCCGGTTCTCGGTCGCGGAGCGTTTACTTGTTTCAATCGTCAAAGCAAAACAGTGAAGCGATTTAATCAACAACAATAAATTTT
>JAUIHO010000271.1 GCA_030432035.1 Phycisphaerae bacterium | reverse complement strand
TCGCCCGCGCTTAACTTCATCGGCGCGTTTGCGCTCGTACTCGCGCCGTGGGTTGTGCTGATCATTGCCGGTTACCTCGGGTTGCTACCGACGTTCTTCTTGCATCTCGCGCCCGTCTGGATGTCGGCCGGCATCTTTTTGTTTCCCATGTCGCTCATGCTATTTGCCTTTGAAGCGCCGAGCGTGCTGCTGCGTCCGCAATTGGTGATCAGCACCATCGCGTCCACGTTCTTACCCTATCTGGCAATCTGGGGCCTGCTGCTCATCGTCTCGGCGATCTGGTCGGTCGTGTTCGCGAGCGGTCTGATCGTGTCTTACCTGCCGGGACTGTCGGGCTTGACCACCCTCGCCACTTATTTCAACTCACCGGTCGGGGCGGTCCTCGCGATGTTCTTCGAGATCTACGTGATGCTCGTCGCCATGCGGCTGGTTGGCCTGTATTACCTGCACTTCAAGAAGCGCTTCGCGTTTCAGATGGAATAGGCAATATCGAACCCAACGGCACCGCCCGAGCGCCCACAATCCCCGCGATCAATTCGCAGCCACCTCGGCTATAATCCCCCATCGTTGCCGTCGTCCGTCAATAAGAAACGCCCCGCACCGGAGCCCCCGTTGGATCTGCTCGCCGTTCATCGCGTGCCGCGCATGGCACGCCCCAGTTACCTGCTCGAAGTACGACACCTATTCCTATGGGGCATGTTTGCGGGCATGTTCGAGGGCACCGTCTCGGCGGTCGTCGTTTCCAAAACCTTTTTCGCGGGCCCCTGGCTGATCACGACCGTGATGGCCACGCCGATGGTCGCCAACGTGCTCGGCATGGTTTGGGGCAGCATCATCACGGGGCGGCGCAAGATTCCGATCTTTGTTACGCTCGGGTTGATCGCAAGCGCCGTGGTCGCGTCGGTGGCGTTCACGCCCATGACGCCACAAGGCGGCTACATCTTCCTCGCACAAATTTTGGCGGCGCGCGTATTGCTCTCCGGCTGTCTGACAGTGCGATCGTCTCTATGGAAACACAACTACCCGGCGACCACTCGTGGTCAGATCGCGGCGCGTTTGCAGTTGGTGCGTTTTTCGATGGGCATCGGCATCGTGGCGCTGGCGAGCAGTTTGTTTGACATCAACCCGCGCATCTATGTCATTGCCTATCCGATTGCCGGCGTGATCGGCGCGATGTCGGTCTGGATGCTGCGACCGATGCGCGTGCGCGGCGAAGCGGCGGAACTCGCGGAGATTCGCGCCGGTCGCAAGGGAAATCGGCGTACGTTTAACCCGGTGCGCGACGTGATCGATGTGTTCACGCACGATCGCGACTATCGCAAGTACTGCGTCGCGATGATGTTTCTCGGCTTTGCCAACATCATGGTGATGCCGCTGATGGTCATCATCGTGACCAAGCGGCTGGATTTGTCTTATTTCATCAGTGGCGGCCTGCTCGAAATTCTGCCGCGCGTGATCATGATGGCGTCGCTGATTCCGTGGGCGCATATGTTCGATAAATGGGGCGTCGTGCGCTTCCGCGTCATCAATGCCGCCGCTTGGACGGCGTCGTCGGCATTCGCCGGCGTGGCCGCGTGGATCATTTTGCAAGACGCGGCGATTCCCGTTTGGCTATTCATGATCGCGATGGCGGCTATCACGATATCACGCGTATTTGAGGGCGCGGGCAAAGGCGGAGGCTCGATTGCGTGGAACATCGGCCATCTGCACTTTGCCGAGCCGGCGCGTGCGGAAGTGTATATGGGTGCGCACGTGTTTCTCACGGGCCTGCGCGGATTGACGGCGCCGTTCGTCGGCACATGGCTGTACACGTATTACGGACCGTTGGCGTTTGGCGTAGCCGTGGTGCTGGCGTTGATCGGTTTGTTGGTGTTTCGTTCGCTGGCGGGAGACCAACATCGTGCGCGCGTTTCGGCCGAAGCGGCGGCACAAACAAATCCCGTTGACGACCGTACGGACGTGCTGCTATCGAAGCGGGGTTATTCGAGTTAGCGCGTTTTATATTTCAGCGTTACAAACCCGCGCGTTTTACCCCACCTATTTTCGAATCGTCGTGCCCGTTTCGCCTGCCAATGCCTGCGGCAAGTTGAACAAATCCGTAATCACGACGCGCGCATCGTTGCGCGGGCTTTGTTCGAGGAAACGCACGGCCGCTTGCACTTTGGGCAGCATCGACCCCGGCGGGAATTGTTTGTCTTGTATGTGCTTGCGAACTTCATCCAGCCCGACATCCTTCAACGGTCGCTGCGTCGGCTTGCCAAAATCGACGAAGACATGTTCAACGCCCGTCACCAATGCCAGCACATCCGACTCACACGCCGCCGCGATAATCGCGCTGGTGAGGTCCTTATCGATCACGGCTTCAACACCGTCGAGTCGCCCAGATTCGCCTTCCACGACCGGAATGCCACCGCCACCACCGGCGACGATCAACTCGCCCGCCAAGGCCAACTGCCGAATGAGCGGCAACTCGTTAATCGTGAGAGGTTGGGGTGATGCCACGACGCGCCGATAGCCGCGACCCGAATCTTCCACGATGCGCCAGCCGTCTTTCTCTTCGCGCGCCTTGGCAATCTCCTCGGTCATAAAGTCGCCAATCGGCTTTGACGGATCGGAAAAACCTGGATCGTTGGGATCAACCAACACCGTCGTAATGATCGCGGCACAGGTTCGTTGCAGACCGCGACGACGGAGTTCGTTCTGCCACGTCTGGGCGATCATATAACCCATCCAACCTTGAGTGTCGGCAACCGCCAACCCGAGATCGATCGGATAGACCTGTCCGCTGGAGAGTTCGACGCGGCGCATTTCGGAACCGACTTGCGGACCGTTGCCGTGCGTGACCGTCACCTGCCATCCGCGCTCGACGAGATCGGCAAGCGGCGCGGCCATGGCGCGGCTGCGCGAGAATTGTTCGGGAATGTCGCCAGCCCCGCCGTGCTCGATGAGCGCGTTGCCGCCGATTGCGATGACCGCTTTCACATTGCGTTCCTTTTTGGTTAGCTCGCGCAACATGCGACGCCTTGCCGCATATGTGCCGACACGTATTCATCGGCCCTTATGGTCGCGATGTTGCAAGAGTGGCACCATCATTTCGAGAATTTGATTCCGAGCGTGAACTGCGCAGAATGGCGAAACGTCCGATGATATCGTGAGCAACTCACCCCGAAAGGCGCGATTTGATTGAAATCGCGCTTCGCCCCACAAAGAAACAACGGCAGTTACCCGCTGGGCAACTGCCGTTGTCTAAGGTTATCGCTCGGACCTCACGTGGGCCGCATCCAGTCTACTTCTTAAACGCGCGGTCGATTTCGCGATCGACGGAGAGCAACGACTGTCGCAAGCTTCCGTCTTTGGCGATATAGACCATCACCGTATCCTGACGACCGTTGATGTCTTCGTTGAAGATCAGGTCGATACACTGGGCGCCCGTGTCGCCGATCTTGTCGCCGACTACGACTTCCACTTCATTCTTGGAAAAACCGCTGCGGTTCTTTTCCCAAATAGCGACGCGGGCCTGACCGCCGCGCGGGTTGGCCGCCGTAAGGAAGAATTGCTTCTCGGCTTCAACGCGTACTTCTCGCGATGCGGGTGACCAATCACTAAAGAGCGTGAGCTGGCTCGCGTCGTTGGGGTTGCGCAGTTCCCCTGCGTTACCCGCGTAATGGTTGATGATTTCGTAGCGGATACGGTACTTGTAGGTATGCCCCGGCACGGCGTTTAGATCGTACGCGGCGATGGGCATCATCTTGTCGGGTTCGGCGCTGTCGTCGATTTTGTAACCGCGAATATCGCGCTCTAACTTTCGTCCGGCTTTGCCGAATAGGTCTCTTGCCTCACTTAGTGTCTTTCCATCAGCGACATTGCTGGTGACCACAGCGCGAGCCAACACCATGGCAGCGGCAGGATCTCGAACATCTTTGAATGGAGCGGAATCACCTTCAAAGGCCTTCTCAGCAAGTCTGCCCCAATCTCGAACCAACCTCTTTAGATCTTCGCGATCTTTCGACGGCGGCGCTTTGAGAAACGGCACGATTTCATAAAAGTCGTCGATGCGATCGCCACTGATCCGCTTGGGCAATTTCGTTCGGGCGATGGCTTCCTGCTTTCGGTCGACCAGATCGCGAAGTGCATTGACCTTCGTCAACGGCGGTCGCTCGAACTCCTTAAACGGCAAGTACGTTTCGCAATCCTGCCAACCGAGCCAAGGGGCGGCGATATCAAAGCGTTGCAGGTGAATCTTTACGACGGCGAGAAACGCATCCTGCGGATAGCTCGCCACGCGGAAGTTGATCTCTTGCTTCTTCAGATTGACTTGTGCCGCAACGGCGACCCAGTTGGTCTCGACCTCGGTCGGTTCGATCGGTTCAAACCCTTCGTAATATTCGTCCACCGGCGGCTTTGCGGCGTCCATCTCGAACTTACTGCGACCTGCCATAATCACCGGCACATCGGGTTGAACCAATTTCGCCAGATCGTGCTTTTGGTCCGCCGATAGCTCGGTGGTCGAAACAAGCACCGGGCCAAACGGCTGCATCCGCGGCACACTGTTGGGAACGTTTAAGATTTCCGTAATAGGCTTGCGATCTGCGCCGTACCACTTGAGCAATTCGGCAACCGCGGGTCCGCCGGGCGGCTCATCTTCGAGCTGCGGCGGGCGCGCATTGAGCACGGCACTCTGTGCGTTCTGGGTGTTTTGTTCGATCTCGCCGATCAACTCGCCGGGTGCCTTGCCATCATTGGATGCAAAGCGACCGCCCAAAAATGCGAAGTAGATCGCACCAATGGCGGCGATTCCACAAAGGCCCACCACCACTTTTTCGATATGTTCGTGAACGAATCCGGCACTTTGCTGGGCCATGATTCACCTTTCAATGGCTACTCAATTGATTTACGGGAGCGTTATTAAGCTCTTCATTACGGCCGTCGGTCGCGATCGTACAACTGAACGGCATCTTTGGTCGCAAGAATCGGTTTGAGTTCTTCGGGGATCCACTGTTCGTAGATACTGCGGAAGTAATACGCTTCCAAATCGATCTTCAAGTCGATAATCGGCGCGTCGCCGTACACGTATTCTTCCTGCAGCGGGTTTTGATCGACACGTTCGATTTTGATACTGATCGGTGTGTAATAACCGGCGGACACCACCGCATCGAGCACGTCGTAGAGCGCGGCCTCTTCGATGATCAGGTCGAGTCGAAGGTTTACAACGAAGTGGTTGGCGTCGTTTTCCTCATTGGTATGGCTCGGCGCGAATTTCGTCACGTTGATACCACCACCACGACCGAGTTTGTCGTCCATCCGCAAAAAGGCCCAACGCTTCACCGGCATATTGGCGACCCAGGCGTCGTAGCCGCGGTCTTCGGCCCTTAGCTTTTCGGCGCGGGCGTTGTTAAGTCGCGCCAAGGCGACGGCGAAATCTTTGGCCGTCCAATACTGCACCTGCGCGTGCCAAATCGTTTCGACCTTGGGCTTCTCATCATCGTCCCCTGCCAACTCGGGATGCGGACCGAATGTTTCGCGGCTGGCGTACATGTAGATGCGGCGCGCGATCTTTTCGGCGGCGACCGAGGCGGCGTTGCGTCGCAATAGGCTAGTACGATCGCTTCCACCATCTTCACCGGTGCGAATGACTGGCGGAACCGGTTCGGGGCGCCAAGCGGGTGTTTCGCCGTCCGCACTTGCCGTACTACCGCCACCCAAAGCATTTCGCATTGCTTCGATTTCTTCCGGCGTGGGTTCGCCGCGCGCGTTGAGCATCGTCAATAACCCATCGAGCGATTCCAGATACTTCTTCTTAAAAGTGATGCGAGCGGCATCGCTTTCGGGCTCGGGTAGTGACCTCGGAGTCAACAACTCGCGCGGCTGGCCCGTGACCGGGTCGTCGCGTTGCGGACCGACGGCGGCCTTGCGAATCCGGTCGAAGCG
>JAUIHO010000270.1 GCA_030432035.1 Phycisphaerae bacterium | reverse complement strand
GTTGGCGTTTTCGCCGTCGAGCAGCGTATTGATGTTGTTGCGAACCAAGCGACCGCCGAAGGCTAGCGTGTGGGACGAGACATTACTATCGCGTGTTTGGAAGACTTGCCGTGTGCTGACCTGAAACGCGTCTGTCGATTCGCGCTGCACCTGGTAGTGATCGATGATGGCGTTATCGCGCGCGACGAACTCCGTTACGGCGTTGTTGAAATAGACGCTGCCGTTTTGACCGCCGTAGGTTTCGACGAGGCGAACCTTGCTGTTCGATTCGGCAATATAGATGTTGCGCGGAAACGCCGCCGTCGGCTGGTCGCTCGGCGTTGTCAGATACAACACGTGCAACGGTCGATCGACCAGCGTACCTTCGGCAACGTGCACAAAGATACCATCGCTAAACAGAGCCGTATTCAACGCACAAAACGCGTGCTCGCGATAATCGGCGTGCTTGGTAAGGTGCGGTTCGAGCACGTTGCGGTGCGATTCGAGAGCGGCCGCCAACGACATCACCGTGATGCCCTTGGGAAGAGCCGATAGGTCGCTGAGCGAAGCGCTGAATCGACCATTCACAAAGACGGCCAGCGCGCCGGGTTGTTCGGCGAAAAGGTAGCGGTCGAGATCACCGGCGGTGACGTTGGCATCTTTCAACGGCGCGACAAACTTTTGCTGCGCAATCGGTGCCGTGCTGGTGTACTTCCACTCTTCGTGGCGCGTCGTCGGAAAGCCAAGCGCCTCGAAACGTGCCATGGCTGCTTCGCGGGCGGGGGCGAACCAATCCTTCGGCATGCTGGCTTTCCAGTCGGACCAATGGTAAACGTCTTGCTTGGTTTCAATGGCTGTCATGGGACTGCTCGATCTATCTTTTTGCCGCAACGCCAGATGGCTGCAGCTCGCATGTTTTTTGAATACGTTCGTCGTTGCTCTGTTACGCAGCGTTTTGCGCTGAACCGCCTCGCGACGATTTTGCTTGCGACCTCGTTAACCGACTGGCTGTGCTGCGCCGCTTTCGGCGATGATGCCGGCGTAGCCCTTCTTTTCCAGTTCGAGTGCAAGCGTCTTGTCGCCGGACTTCACGATGCGACCGTCGACGAGTACGTGCACAAAATCGGGCACGATGTAGTCGAGCAATCGTTGGTAGTGCGTGACGACGATGAACGAACGATCGGGACCGCGCAGCTTATTGACGCCGTCGGCGACGATCTTGAGCGCGTCGATATCCAGCCCCGAGTCGGTTTCATCGAGAATGCCCAACTTCGGTTCCATCATCGCCATCTGAAAGACTTCGTTGCGCTTCTTCTCGCCACCGGAGAAGCCTTCGTTAATGGCGCGGCCCATGAGGCGATCGTCGAGGGCGACCATCTTCGCTTTCTCTTCGACGAGCTTAAGGAACTCTGCGGCTTCGATCTCTGGCAGGCCCTTGTTCTTGCGCATGGCATTCATGGCCGCCTTGAGAAAGTAACTCGTGCTAACGCCCGGGATTTCGACCGGATATTGGAAGGCGAGGAAGATACCTTCCCATGCGCGCTCTTCGGCAGCGAGTTCGAGCACGTCTTTGCCGTTGAACGTGATCGAGCCTTCGGTCACCTCGAAGTTTTCGTTACCGGCCAGCACCGACGCCAGCGTGCTCTTGCCGCTGCCGTTGGGGCCCATGATGGAATGCACTTCACCGGGATTGATGGTGAGGTTGATCCCTTTGAGAATTTTGTGATCGCCGATTTGGGCGTGGAGATTCGATATTTCCAACATCTGTCGTGTCCTTGTTTTCTCTGCTATTTGTGAAGTGGTGATTTGCGATTTGTGATATCTCGCGATCCGCTGTTTCGTGCGGAAAACCACATCATTCAAACTCAGTTATTCTTCTTCGCTGTTTGCCTCATCGAAACGAATATCTTTGTCAGTTCTTCCGCTTCATTCATTAGCGGCTCAAGCCTGCTCTGCTCGATCGTCTTGCCGTCGCGGAGTAATTCAAGCCAATGTGCGGTTTCGTCTACCTCTTCAACCACAATGCCGAGCTTTGCGATAAACTCTTTTTTGCTTCTCGAACGGCGTGCCGCTCGGTAGTTCGCAGAAACCGACATCCCCGACCGAACGATTTGCCGCCCCAACTCTCTTGACGCGACATCGTTCGGAAGCGACCTCGCGAGATTCATGATTCGTAGTGAAAACGCCTTCGCCCTTTTCGATAACTCATCCGGCGTCATGCGTCTTCAAGTTCGTGTCAATATTGCACACTTCACAAATCACAATTCGCCACTTCACACATCACCCAACGCTTCCTTCGAGGCTCACCTCAAGCAACTTCTTCGCTTCCACGGCAAACTCCATGGGCAATTCCGCAAAGACTTCCTTACAGAAGCCATTCACGATCATGCCGACGGCGTCTTCCGTCGGGATGCCGCGCGAGTTGCAATAGAACAGTTGGTCTTCGCCGATTTTTGACGTCGTTGCTTCATGTTCCATGTGAGCCGTGCTGTTCTTGACTTCGATATACGGGAACGTGTGTGCCCCGCACTTGTCGCCGATCAGCATCGAATCGCACTGGGTGAAGTTGCGAGCGTTTTCGGCACCTTTATTGATGCGGACCTGGCCGCGATAGGTGTTGTGACCGCGCTGGGCGGAAACGCCCTTGCTGATGATGTAGCTCTTGGTGTTCTTGCCGATGTGCACCATCTTGGTGCCGGTATCGGCTTGCTGCTTGCGACTGGTCAGCGCGACGGAATAAAACTCACCCACGCTGTTGTCGCCCTGCAAGATGCAGCTCGGATACTTCCACGTGATGCTAGAGCCCGTTTCCACCTGCGTCCAACTGATGTGCGAACCACGACCGGCACACTTACCGCGCTTGGTGACAAAGTTATAGATGCCGCCCTTGCCATCCTGATCGCCGGGATACCAATTCTGAATCGTTGAGTACTTAATCGACGCGTCGTCGAGTGCGACCAACTCCACCACGGCGGCGTGCAACTGATTCTCATCGCGCATCGGAGCGGTGCAGCCTTCGAGGTAGCTACAACTCGCGCCTTTTTCGGCGACGATCAGTGTGCGCTCGAACTGCCCCGTCGATGCCGCGTTGATGCGGAAGTACGTGGACAAATCCATCGGGCACTTCACGCCCTCGGGGATGTACACGAACGAACCATCGCTAAAGACGGCCGAATTCAGCGTCGCGAAGAAGTTATCCGAATACGGAACCACAGTTCCGAGATACTTCTTCACCAACTCGGGATGCTCTTTCACGGCCTCCGTGAAACTGCAAAAGATGATGCCGAGTTCGGCGAGCTTCTCTTTGAACGTCGTCCCCACGGAAACGCTATCGAAGACCACGTCAACCGCGACCGACGCGCCGGCCACGCCCGCGAGCACTTCCTGCTCTTTCAGCGGAATGCCCAGCTTTTCGTAGGTTTCGCGCAGCTTCGGATCGATATCATCCAAGCTCTGCGGCTTATCCTTTTCCTGCTTGGGCGCGGAGTAATAGATGATGTCTTGATAGTTGATCGTGGGGTAAGAAATCTTCGCCCACGTCGGCTCTTTCATCGTGAGCCAATGGCGATACGCCTTCAGCCGCCACTCGAGCAGCCACTCGGGCTCTTCCTTCTTGGCGGAGATAAACCGAACCGTATCTTCATTTAGACCCGGCGGCAGGCTGTCGGCTTCGATGTCCGTGACGAAGCCGTACTTGTAGTCGTTTGATGACGCCCACTGTTCGATCGGGTCGCTCTGTATTTCAGTCATTGCAATGCGTTTCCATCAACAGCACAGCCTTACTTTGACCGCGCGGTCTCGTTCTAAATTCACCAGCTCACTGCCCCGTCGAAACGAGGCGGCATCTCTGCATGCGTTACTAGGCGCTGAAGCTGCTACCGCAACCGCAGGTGCCAGTCGCGTTCGGGTTGTTAAACACGAACCCGCGCCCCATGACTTCGTCTTTGAAGTCCACCGAAACGCCTTCGAGATAGATGTGGCTCTTCGGGTCGCAGATCACCTTGACGCCGTGAATATCCCACTCTTCATCGCTTTCGTTGCGCGACTCGGTCAGGTCGAGCGTGTACGAAAAGCCGCTGCAACCGCCGCCCTTTACGCCGACGCGCAGAAACGTCTTTTCAGAATCAAGTTCCTGATCTTTGATGATGGTCTTGACTTCACCTGCCGCTCGTTCGGTTAGTTCGATCATGACAATTCCCTTTGCTAATTACGCGTGCCCAAGGCACATGAGTTTGTTCAAAATTCTTGCCGCATCCAATTCATTGATGCGGCGTCGTGTTAATTGGATGATGCCGGCTCGTCCGTCGCACCTTCTGCATCACGGCTACTCAAATGTTCACCGTGCACGGACAGTTGCACACCACCTTGACAGTCGCGTTCCAACTGGTTGTCGAGCATATCTGCCAACGTAATTTCGTTAAGCAACGACTCCAACCGAGATTGAATCCGTTGCACCGGAATCTTGATGGGACAAACACCCATCATTTCGCAACTTTCAGGAGTCTTGGCCACTGCGGTCGGAATGGACGCGCCGCCGCTGCCGGAGGATTCGCATGTGTCATCACTCTCATGATGACCTGCACATGGCACGATTTGCACCGGACCCTCGACTGCGAAAATGACCGACGAGAGCGTGATGTCCGCCTCGGCCTTGCCGAGTCGGTACCCGCCCCGCGCCCCGCGCGTCGAATTCACTAAGTCACTGTGAGACAATGCTTTAAGCACGTTCATCAACAGCGCCGACGGCATTTGGTACTGATCCGCGATCTCGCGGGCCGCACAAACGCGATCTTTATTTTGAGCCAAATAGCACAGCGCGATGACTGCGTATTCGGTGCGTCGGGTCAGTGAGAGCATGCACGCATACCTCCAGACGGGGGAATATAGCACTAACTGGGTACGAATTCAATCCGGCCCCATTATACCAGATAAAGATTTCTTAAGAGTAGGCGCGAAGGAATTGATTTCGGCTGCGACAGCCTCGAATTGAAGCAAACGCGAGCGACGGTGGCCGAAATGGTTGGACGCCGGGAACGATGTCACACATCAGCTTCGGTTCACAACTTCTCGCCACGTTTTGATCTGCTTCTTTGCTGCACCTTCCGTGATCGTTAGCATCTGCGGGATGGTGGTGCTGCCGATGGTCGTGCTCACGCTTTGTGGCACCACGCTGGTGACGAGCGGGTCGCTGTTGTCCCGGCTATGTAGATACGTTCTCACCTGATACGTCGCGGTTGGGTCTACACCGCCAAAGTGTGCCCACAGCGGCTCGGTGCCCAAGCCGCGAGCCACACCAATATCGCGCCGGCCCAGAAGTTGCGTTCCGGCTTCATTCCAAAGTTCGACGCGTACACCGATGGCAGCCGTGTTGGTCGCACCTCCACCGGACCCCACGACACGCACTTTTAGATATTGGTCGTTATTCGTGCGGTTCTCCAACAGCACGGCGGTAGCGTCTTCGCGTGTCACAGCGATATCCAAATCGCCGTCGTTATCGAAGTCGACGAACACCACATCCTGACAATTACCCGTTACGCCCGCGCCTTCGTCGACCATGCGGAACGTGCCGTTGCCTTGGTTTTGATAGAGCTTGTTGGGACCGTTCCGCGTGGCGATATACAGATCGATATTGCCATCATTATCGTAGTCACCCCAGGCACAGCCGAATTGGCCCGATTCATCTTTGATCGCCGCGTTATCCGTTTGGTCGCTAAAACCGCCCGAGACGCTTGGAGTCCACGTTACATCGTTACGCCAAAGATATCCGGTGTTATTCGCATCCCAGCGCGCACAGAACAAATCCAAATCGCCATCGTTATCATAATCCGCCCATGCAGAGCCAAACTTGTCATTGTTTCCCGTCGTGACGCTGATGCCGCGCGGGTTTTCCGTGTAAGTGCCATCACCATCGCTGATAAACAGCTTGCCGTTGTTGTAGTGATAGAAAAAATCGAGGTAGCCATCG
>JAUIHO010000269.1 GCA_030432035.1 Phycisphaerae bacterium | reverse complement strand
GTAGCGATGCCCGCTCGCCGCAGATTCTGCCGCCCCACTCGAGCCCCGCGCCGACCACCCCTTATTCGCCCAAATCGTAGAGCAAATACAGCCCCAGCGGCCGCACGGGCCACTGTTCCAGTGCCTCTCGCTCGCCCTCGCCCAACGGTCGCCGCAACAGCCCATCATGGGGGCGAATGAAGGCCCGATGCTCGGCTGCCAGTGTTGGCAGGTCTGATATCCGCCCTGTGACCGTGAACGCGCGGTCAAGGTAATACGGCAACTGTGGCGGCACGATGTTGCGAAACTCGTAATCGCCCCGCTGCTCCACACGATACGGGTTCTCGAACAACACAACCCGGTCGCCGGACCGCGTCGCGGCGTGAATTGCCCGGAAATCCGCGATTTCCTCCGTCGGGCGGTCCTGACGGGCGAACAGGTCGCCGGTCCCTTGGAATTCATACACCAGCGTGGCGGCCAGCAAGACGACAGCCGCCAACCGCGTCGCCTTCAGACCATGGCGGACGCCGGTCTGCCAAATGGCCGTGATCGTCAGCGCCGCCGACAGGGCAACGACGGGCCCCAGATAGAACATCCAGTACTCGTGCCGTAGGAACTGACGCCAAAACACAGCCAGCCAGATCGCTCCGCTGATGGTCAGCAGCCAGACACCGCGCCGGGCGAGCGACGAGCCAGTATCCCCCGGCGACCCGCGACGTAGCAATCTCGGCAGGCCAAGCAGCCCCAACAGCAACACTTGCGCTGTGAGGTTGTCGATGGTGTAGCGCCACCATTCTCCGACGCCACGGCCGCCCGTCACGTCCTCGCGCTCTCCTGCACGGGATGTGAAAATCGCCAGCAAATCGGACCAGCGCCCCTCAAGCCCGGCATAGACGATGAATCCCAACATCGATCCAAGCGCGACCAGCGCGACGCCGCAAATCACCAATGCGCGGTTCCGCCGCGACCGGTCTCGCAAATCCGTCGCAAGCAGATAGATACAAAACACGCCGCCAAACAGTACGCCGAACCAGTCGATCCAGATTCCGACGATCATCCCCGACAGCAGTAACACCCATAGCCCAAATCGGGCAACACTTGAATTGGCGGTCTTTGCCTTCTCGTTCGTTTCCGGCGTGTCGCCGCGTTCCGTTAGACGAACATAAGCAAACAGCACCGCCGCAGCGCACGCCAAACATATCGCTTCATGATCGACCATCCGACCGAAATACACGCCCATGGGCAATAGCGCGTAGATCATGCCGAACACAACGGCGACGAGTGTTCCCCATCCGCGACGCATGGCCCACAGGAGCATCGCAAACGCGCCGATCGAAAACACGATTGGCACCAACCTCGCCACGGCTTCGCTCTCACCCAACATCGCGAACGCACCTGCCACCAGCCATACCAAGCCGGGCGGGTGAGTTGCGTAAATGCTGAACTCTCCCGCTGCCGGTAACGCATCGCCCACGGCAACGACCGGCATGCCATAATGCAGGGACCACGGGTAACGGAGATGATTGCGCGCCAACTGCGAAAAGAATGCGCCGTTCCAATCCTGCAAACCCCACCACGGCTCGGACAGATCGCGCATCAACCCCGCGCCATACACAACTAATAGCAACACGACCAACCAAGGCCACCGCTTCGTCAGCGTTGCCTCGATCTGGTCGCGCACAATCGCCGTTGCGCTCTCGCTACATTCCGAAGTTGGTTTGTTTGCTTGTTCCACGTCCGTCATCCTCGGGCGGTCAACGCACAAATTCAAGCGCACAAAAAAACGCCGCCCAAACCGGACGGCGTTTTTCGTTTTTCATGGAAGACCAATCGGCCTTCTGCGGCTCGCTAATTCAACAATGCATCGACAAAGCCGGCGATGTCCGCACCATCATTGACTGCGTCCTGATTCATATCGCCGATAGCCTGATCTTGTATGCTCGCGCCCATCGGGTCGAGCAACAATGCCACCATCGCGGGAATGTCCGCCGTATCGACGACATCGTTCTGATCGAAGTCGCCCAGCAGCGGGCCGTCGACCGTCACGGTTAAGTCGTACGTCAAGTCTGCGAGATTTATCGCACCCGACAACATCGAATCATCGCGCGTGAGCAATCGCAGCGTTGCGGTGTAATCGCCGGCCGCCGCGCCGTTGCTATCGAAGGAAAACAACGCAGTTCCAACGGAATCGGTGATACCACCGACCGGAACAAACGGCGTTGTCGAAAAGCGGCCGCTCGGATTGCTATCAAACGACGCGTCATATGCTTCCAACGCAGCCGATTGCCCTTGTGCAAAGCCGAAGTTGAACACATCGACACCGAGTTGGCTCAGTTCATCAGGGTCAACCAAGAACGACGCGACACCGCTCGTTTGTTCCGAAACGTCGCTCACCGAAGGTCGCGCATGCCGCAGCACCGACCCGTTGACCGACGAGAAAATACTCGGCATAGCGGCGTCGTTCGTCGCGAATTGCAGCACGCCGACTGCAAACCCGTCGGTGCTCGAGTCGCGCCGAATCGTGACATTGGTCGAGTTGCCCGGCGTGGCAAAAAACGGGCCGGTACCAGCCGGACTGAGATAGCCGTTGGGAAGCATCACGATGTTGATCGACAACGGCATTCCCGGCGGCGACGCGACATTGTTGAATGTGTACGTCACTTCCGAAATGCCGCCGACCAATGTTTGCGGGAAGGCGACCACGCCCGTCGGCGAAAACGTCACCATCGGCGCACTGACCGGCTCGGCCAAATCCAGAAACACGGGCAAGTGATCCGACGATGCGACCAACGCATCCGCAATGGCCATGCCTTCTGGAATTGTCGGCGCATCATTGATGTCATCGTTGAAGTGTAACCCGTCGTTGCCAAAGGCGGTGTAGCTATTCGCGATGTAGTCAAACCCAAGTCCGTCTTGCAGCGCGCTCGAAATCAGGATGAAATCGAATCGATCGTCCATGCCGCCGCCGGTTGCATCCGAAGGTGCTAACGGGCTATTGCTAAATGGCGACTGGGTATGGATCGACGCAAAGCTGGCGTTGTTGCTCCACGATCCGGGCGTGTTAATCGGGTCGAACGCGCGCCCGTCGTTATCCGCCTGCACGCCAGTGAAGTCGACGTACGCCGCTTCGGAACTGCTTCCGATATTGAAATCACCTGCAAAGACAAAGTGCGACCCGGCAGGCAAATCGTTGGCGTGATTGCGTACTGCCGTTGCCTGAATCGCGCGATCCGTCACATCCGAACCGCTGCTGCCGGCTTTTAAGTGCATCGAGTAAACGTATAGATCGCTCGCCCCCGAGCCGTCACTCAATGGACGCATGCGCCAAATGGGCGTATCGCGCGGTGAGGTATTCAGCGTTTCAAAGTCGCCCGTTAGCTCGGTGAAGATTGCGTCGCGATAATACAACGCATTGTCGATTCCTCCGCCAAGAGGCGTGAACGAACCCATCGTATAATGCTCGGGCGTACCCGAACTGCCACCGGGGCCTCCGAACCCATTGAGAACATTGCTGACAAACAGCGACGCCGCCGTCCCGCCTTCGATCTCCTGAATCACCAAAATATCCGGATCGATTTCGGACAGCACAGCACGCAGCGCATTGATCCGCGTTACGTTGGATGCATCCGTCGAACTTAGGCGCAATACGTTCCACGTGCAGATGCGAATATCGGCGCGAGCAGACGCGGTGATTCCGAAGCAAATTGCCGGCACCAAAAACACGCGCATCAAATAACGATTATCAGATTTCATTGACTTCATGAATGCTTTAATCCACCCCATGTCTTTGTCGTGTTTGAAGGCCCCACATTATATACAAAAAAAGCCCCCGACCTAATGAATAGGTCGAGGGCAATTGTTTTTTAGTCAAATTAGCGGTCGCTATGTGACCACTGGTAAACGACGTAATTACGGAGCAATTTCGAACGTCGGATTTGACTGTGTCGGGTCGCAGTTATCCAAATCGCCCGGGTCGCCCAAGTCGTCGATCAAGACGGCTTCGACCACACAATCCGCAATCGGACTGCCGGCACCAAAAGCATCTGCCGGAATTTGGAAGACACCCGAGGCACCGATTTGTAAACAGCTTCCGGGGCAACCCACTTCGAAGCTGAACAGGAAGAACGAGCCGCAGCCATTCATCGTGATCGACGATTGTTGATCGACCTGATAGATGCAGTAACCGTTCACGTCGCCGTTCGTGCAATCGACGCCGTTGTCACAAGGCACCAAGGCCGTGAAGCTGGCGGCACAATCGTTAGCACACGTCGTGCCAGCACCCTGCCATGTGCGGCCGGGGAACATAGACGTACAGTCGGCTTCCGTAATTTC
The DNA here is from genome assembly GCA_030432035.1 of Phycisphaerae bacterium. Lineage (GTDB taxonomy): Bacteria > Planctomycetota > Phycisphaerae > UBA1845 > UTPLA1 > ECT2AJA-110-A. The sequence goes on along the minus strand of JAUIHO010000269.1, from coordinate 1,641 downwards.
GTCACAGTCGTTGGTCGATTCGTCACAGCATGCACCGGTCGGGCCGCAAGGATTCGGGCCACCGGGCGTGTCGTTATCGAAGTTACCGAATGCACCAACCAACCACGGTCCCATCGGATCGCTGTCGCAGCGATAGATATGCGCCGGGAGGAACGAGCCATCCGGACCGACCGTGGGCGGACCGTAGTGACAGCGACCGGGGCTACCGCCGGGGCCCGACGGGCCGTTGTCGTTAACGATCACGGCAATTCGATCGAACTCGGTGCCCCAAGGCTGCACGTCGAGGATACAGTCTTCGGTGCCGTTGTCGTCGCTCGGCAGCGTGTCGAGGTCATCGCCCAACACACCCGAGAAGTCGCGAACCAACAGGTACGTCTTGTTCTCGTTTTCCTCGAGGTTTAGCGGCGTCGTCAGATCGACACCACCTGCTGCAGGGCCGGCATTTGGCAAGGTGCCTTCTGCGGCCACCCAGTAACCGTCAGCCGGGATGACTTCATTGCTGAGGTCAAGGGCAAGTTCAACGATACCGCTGTCATCGGGGCTCGGCGTCGGATCGTTGAAGTCATCAGGATCGGCGTCGCCGATGATCAACAGCCACACGCCAGTCAACGGCGTGCCCGGAGCACCCGAAATTTCGACGTATTCGTCAGCATCGGGGAAGCCGGACTGGTTCAATCGGACTTCGGTGATGAGCAAGCCGTCCTGATTCGGGCACTCTACCGGACAAGTCGACATGTCACCGAGGAACAAACCGCCCATCATCTGACAGGCCGACAGCGCGACCGACTCGGAACAGACACCTTCAACGCAGCAGGCGCCGGTATCTTCGATACAAGTCGTCATCGCACAGGTCGAACCGAAACTGAACGTACCGTTTGCTTCGTCACAAAGCTGCGGCGAAACTTCGATACAGCTCAGGTCGTTCAGACAACACGAACCGATCGAACCGAAGCAGGTCGTCGGGAGCAGGTCATCCGCTTCGTGCAGACGCAGCCGCGTACCGAACTCGGTCGAGTAGACACCTTCGAGCGTGACCGCGTCTTCCGGAATCATCGCACCAATGATCGACGGCATACCGTTCGGGACGGTGTTGACGCGAACACTGAACGTGGTGAAGCCGTCGGAAGCGGTATAGCTGGTGAATGCTTCGAACAAGCCGTCATCAGCAGCCGGGTTGTCGGAAACCAGGACACAGTCAACTCGAACGCGAACGCTTTCGAGAACCGCATTCGTGGCGACCGAGTTATCGAAGTCAGTTGCAACCACATCAACGACGTTGATCGGCGCACAGCCGGTCGTAGCCGAAATGTCGGAGGCCGCATCGATTCGCAATGCGTTCGCGCCACCGACGTCTTCCAACGTACCGATGACGTTCACACAGTTGCCTTCGGAAAGCATATCGACAGCAGTCGCGATCGCCGGGTTGGCGAGTTCATCAAAGATGACCGTCAAACCGCGCGTCGTGCCAGCCGGAGCGATGTTGGCACCCGATTCATCCTGAACGGTGAACGAGCGATCGTCTTCCGATGCGCCGTCAAAGTCCACCAATTCCACAACCGTGACCGGTCCGACGATGAAGCCGACACCGGCGTCACCACCCTGAACGGTGGAGATACCAACCGGATCACAGATACCGGGAGT
>JAUIHO010000268.1 GCA_030432035.1 Phycisphaerae bacterium | reverse complement strand
AACAATGCCGAAAGTAAATCCCCCCGTTGTCCGAATCGAATGGCGCATGCCGGAATACTTTAGATAAAGTCATCGTCATCGACCATGTATGAAAACTCGACTCCACTCATGTCGAATACGAGATAAAGTCTCCAATAACCAGCGACGCCGAAACAAAACAGCGACGCGATTGCGAAGAACGCCGAACCGAACGCAAAAGTTCCAACTATCCACCTCACCCACTTCACGCCGCCACCCCCGCGGCCTCGCCGCATTCCGGACAAACGCCGCTTACGTTGCCTTGCAAGTCATAACCGCACTTATCGCATGGTTTCAATGCAGCGCGACGTACTCGACGGCGGCGGTGGGTGCGGATAAAGAAAACAGCGGGGTAGATGGCGGTAAGGAAAGCTAGGAACCACGTAGGCACACTAAGAAAATAGGAATGCTCAGTACGCCAAGCGGTGGCTGGGTTACTACGATGCCGGCGAATTACCCATCGCGAGCCGGGATACCCATAACTCCTTCTCGAATACTTAAGACTTCCAAAAATCGACTTATTGTATGACCTAATTGCATCGAGTTTTTCACTCGAAGGTTCGGTCCAAATCCCTGCTGCTACCTGGAGCGACGGTCCACCTATTGCCACGATAAGCCAATCTTCTTCATCGAAGATCTTCCCCACAATATTAATTTGCTTATATTGCGTTTCCCGCGAGAGATTGATAGTCGAAAGCGTCAAGCTCCCGGCTGAAATGAGCAGCAGCAACGCAATCAAACCCCGATGCAACCACTTCCACATCAGTCCGCGACCTCTGCGTTGATAGTTTGCGTGATCGCCGTGCCACATTCCGGGCAGGTGCCTGACTCATTGCCGGTAAGATCGTATTCGCATTGAACGCAACGATTCGTCGCACTCTTAAATAGTCTTCTTCTCTGTCGACGATAGCCAACGAAAAATGCGCCGGTGAACACGGCCATCACCGGCGTCCATAACCACAACGGGATTTGCAACGCTACAACGCGATAGTTTTCGTACATCGGCGTCCCGTTTTCATCTTTCCAACTCATGCGCGAGGTCGACATAGTGCCGAAACCGATCACCAGCTCACCGTTCTCATGAATAAACTCCAGCTCGCGGTTCTGATATGAGGGCGCGAGCCCAATCCAATAACAACTCAACCGCCGATTGGAAAGCTCGCATAAGCGCATACTCGGCACACCACGGTCGCTGAACTTGCGATCGATCAGCGTCAGGTTTATGCCGAATGCCCAGCAAACGCCCGACACGATGGTCACCAGCGCAAAGAGGATCGCCATCACCAGATAGACACGGCGCAACATGTCAGCCTGCTGCCTCGGCGTGGTTTGGTGGCGTTACCGTCGTGCCGCACTCCGGGCAGGTGCCGGATTCGTTGCCGGTAAGGTCGTATTGACAGGTCGAACACGCGTTCGGACCGCTGTGTGCGTGAGGCCGAACCACGCGAAAAAGCATCATCACCACGTTTGCCAAAATGATGCTGTAGGAAACATGTATGACTAAGTAAGTTGATACGGACCAATTGTAATTGAATAAATCTGTGAGCAACCAAAGCTCGTGAAATAAAATAATCGGAAGTGTTTTAGCAAATGCTGACCCTCCGAACGTGTATCCAGACAAACCCACGGCAACACCGATGATACCGATCACCAGACCGACAAGACTGGCGTTCTGAATATCGTGTCGTGTCGCCTTACGCATACCCAGCCCCGCATTCGCTGCAATTGCCCGATTGACTCGTCGCCCCGATTATACGCCATTGCCCCGCCCGACCTTGAAGCAACTCGCAAGTCACGGTATTTTCATAGGCTTGAACGAGCCGGGATCTCGCAACGATTGCGATCACCAGATGCTCGTCGCCCCTTAGGAGAGGTGGCCGAGTGGTTTAAGGCGACGGTCTTGAAAACCGTTGAGCAGCAATGTTCCGGGGGTTCGAATCCCTCCCTCTCCGTTTTCTTCTTTCATTAAACGCAATCTTTAAATGTTTAAGCCCCCAGCCCTTTTACGCGGCTGGTGCCGTTGCATACGTGGCGCTAATTCACCGCCTCTAAATTCTATGAAGACCGCACCCGCGACAAAACGATGCACTTACGATCATAGCGGGCTCATTCAAACCAACTGGCGTTGATAGCAAAAAAAATCGAATTGAGCGTTCAGGTGGCGCGACGGGATTTCACAGCGTATTTATTCCGGAGAAATCAACGGAGAATAGTTCCCACATCTTGTGGGAGAACGCGGCATCCGAATTGGTTGTCATCCTGGAGAAATTGGAGGATTCGCGAGTGTCGATCCCATCGTCCCAAACTAAGCCGCTTCAAGCCCGCTTTCACCCTCTGCGACGAAAGCCCGTTCGCGGATGCGCTCAATACTAGCGATGGCGCGGCGTTTGAAGAAGCCGAACGAGATCGAATCGATCCATTTCTGCGTTTGTTGGTCGAATAGATACTCGTCAAAGAAGATAATCGCCGGACGCGTCAGGCCGGACTCGCGCGCGAGCATTTTCAGTAAGCACCGATCCGCCCAACTCAGGCCAAACTTGACCAACAGTCGATTGAAAATCTTGCCGGCGCGGACCATACGCGTGCGTTCCTGTCGCGATTCGTTCGCGCGCTGCAAGATGAGCCACAAGACAAAGATCGCAACGGCCGCGCCGATGAGGATGAACGCTCCACTCGTATCCGACGATGACGACGACGGTCTATCGTTAAACGCGCCGCGCAGACCTTTGCAATCATTATAGCACCGCCTTATTCGCCGCCTGCTGTCGGTGGCGTTCGAGCCGTTTGGCCACGTGCTGTGCGATGCGCGCGATGCGCCGATCCGGATCAGAGGTTCCCATCACGCTTACGCGATCGAGAATCGTATGCAGTCGCAATTGATCGATGATCCACAACGCCGCACAACGATGGTCCGAACGATGGTCGATCAACATCTTCAACAGCTCGCTCGCCGCCTTGGGTTGTTTCAGTCGTAGCAAACAGCGAATGGCCGACGCCCGCACGTCGGAATCATTGCTCTTCACCAACGGCTCAACCAACTCCAACCGTCGCGGTGCCTGCACGGCATCGAGCGCGTCGATGCCGGCCGCGACCACTTCGGGGGCTTTGTCTTGTAATGACCGTTCGAGAATGCGCCGGCTGGTTTCGCCGCCGACGGTTCCGAGGATGGCGATGGCGACGGCTCGAATATCGGCGAGCGTGTCGTTTGCGGATCGAAACACGTCTTTCTCAAAGCGCGATCCAATCTCGAGTGTGCGTACGAGCCGTAGTGCCCGCAGCCGGTCGGTCGCCGTCTTAGACAACAGCTTAACCTGCAAGCGCGTTTCAAAGTCTGTTACAAACTGGAAGGCGTAGTGCCCCGCCCGATGTGCGAGTGTGGCATCGAGCCGCTCGAAGTTTTGCCAAATGCTCTCAAATTCTTCGGAGATACCCGCGCTTTCAATCAGCCGCGCCCAATCTTCCGGACGGTTGCGCAGCACGCGCGACCGTTTGAATTGGCGCGAGCCGCGCTCGCGACGTTGCAATTCGATCCGTGCAATTCGCTGCACCCGTTCGTCATCGTGGTCAAGCAAACCTTGCAAGGCCATCGTGCCGTCGGGTGAGTTGATTTGCGTGAGCGCACGCACAGCCGCGCGATTGACGTCGGCGTGATCGACAATCATCAGATTCAACAGCAGCGAAATCTTGCGGTTGACGGGCAGACCGAGCTTGAGAATCCAATCCGCCGCGCGGCTGGCCACATCGGGGGGCAGGTTAAACGCGGTATCGAATTCGTCGTTGAGCCAATCGACCTGACGAATGGCGCTGAGGTGACGCCGCACGCGCGGGTCGCGCGCCAACCAAGACCATCGAATCATCTCGACGAAGAACGGTGTGTCTTTGCTGCGTTGCAACAGCGCGACGATACGCCGACGCAGATCGGGAAACGCCAACGCGATGTACACGTATGGCACGTGTTCGGGCTGCAGTTGGTCGGAAAGGATTTCCTGAATCGTAAACGTCAACTTGCCGCGACTGATCGTGCTCTGCTTGAGCAACACATCCTGCAAATCGAGTGCCCACGGCAGCGCCGCTTCGATCACTTCGTTGCGATGATGGCTTTCGTAGTGATTGACGGCTTCGGCAAGCGCGTTGACCAGAAACTCGCGATCCTCATCAAGGCGACGCAGCTCGTCATTCGCAACTGCACGGTTGGGCTCTTCTTCGCTGAGTTTAGACAAACGTCGCGTTTGGGAGAGCATGCGGCTCGACAAGGCGTCGGCCAGTTTGCTAAGCGTGCTAGCCGCTTGGGCTCGAATGCGGGGCGAGCCGTCGTGAATCGCGTGGGTGGCGAGGTAGGCGAGGCGCGCATCACCGCTCAACGCGATGATTTCGAGCGCGTTTTGTCGCGTTTGGGCTTTGCTGCTGCGGACGGATGTTCGCAACGCCCCCGCCAAGGTATCGACGTTGCCGATGATGAGCTGGCGCGCGTCGGGTTCGAGCTGCGAGTACGCCGCCGGCAAGCCTTGCAGGCCGACCGACTGACCACGCTGAATGATCACGTCCACCAACTGCTGCTGCCGCTCGGGTTGAACGACCGCTAGCGCATCGAGGAGCAGTCGATCGGCATCTTCGCCGTCGTGATCCTGCAAGTGATCCAAAATGGTTAGGCGCACACTCATAAACCGTCCAAACGCTGGAATTCCGTATGGTTATTCGGTCTGTGGTGCGGGGATGGTGAGAATCGGATCGGGATACCCCCTACCGGCGAGCAACGTCGCGTGAAAAGGCCCGAGAATCCTCGTTGATCGTGATTATCGGTCGGTACACTTACAGGAGTAGGTGCCGGTGGACACTGCATGTCGTTAACCACGAATTCGTCAAAACGTGAAAAACATGGGCGGTCAACTCGTTCAGAACAAGGTTGGGTCTCAACTATCGCGCGTCGATTGGCCTGCAAAACCACAGACCGAGATCGGCGTCGCAGCGCGGCTAGAGGTCACTGGGCCTTCGTCATACACTCCCCCATCACGCCGACAGAATTTGCATCTTTTCATTTGGAGCACGGAATGCAGAAAATAAAAACGAACACTCGCGTTGTCCTATTAGCCATCGGCTGCGTTTGCCTGACGGCCAACTTCGCACGCGCGAGCGATAAGCCCGCGACCAAGGTCAATGGCGAACTCACCAGCGTTGACGGCATTCGCCTGTTGCGCGTGTGGGGCGATGCCGAAGCGCGCGGTTTCGCCCATGGCTACCTGCTAGCCGACGACATCGTTTCGCTCTTTAACGACTATATCAACACCGAACAGCTAAGCGGCGGTCCGCAACAGTACGAAACGTTGCGCGGTCGCATGTTGGCCGTGATGAAACTGCCGGGCGACATTCCAGCCGAGCTACGCGGCATGCTGCGCGGTATCGAAGCGAAGATGAAAGATGGCGCCCGCATCGCCCCGCTCGGCCGCGCCTTGCAATACGAAGACCTCGTCGCAATGAATTGCATACCCGATGCGGCGGGTGTGGCGTGTTCGTCGTTTGCGGTATGGGGAGATCGCACCAAAGACGGCGACACCATTGCGGCGCGCAACCTCGATTGGTACCCCGCGCGGTTCCTGATCGATAGCCAACTGTTGATCGCGCATATCCCTGAAGAAAATTCGCCGCGAAACGCATGGCTGTCGGTGACCTGGCCCGGCATGATCATTTGCCTCACGGGCATGAACGAACACGGCACGACGGTCGCGATGCACGACGTATTTCAAACCAAGCCCAGCAGCCCCGGCGGGTTCACGCCGCGCGGCTTCTGCCTGCGCGAAGCGATCGAACTGGCCAAACCGGCTAACGTGATCGAATCGGTCGCAAGCGTGTTGCGCGAGCATCAACCCTTGGTCGGTAACAACGTGCCCGTGAGCTATCCGTATGAAAAGGGTGCGAAGACTGCCGCGGCGATCTTCGAATACGACGG
>JAUIHO010000025.1 GCA_030432035.1 Phycisphaerae bacterium | reverse complement strand
CGACCCCGTCAATCTCGAAGTCTTGCGCGACGCGATCATCGATCTCAAGCGCAACGGCTCCACCGTGATCTTTTCGACGCACGACATGGGGGCCGCCGAGAAGATGTGCGATCAGATTTTCATGATCCACAACGGCAAGAAGGTGCTCGACGGCACGCTACAGTCGATTCAAGCCAATTACGGCAACGACACCATTCGCTTGCGGCTCGAAGATCCGTCGGTTCTGTCGAGTGTAAACGGTATCGAGAAGGCTTCCGACCAGGGTAATTATCAGGAAGTGCGACTCACCAACGGCAGTGACCCGCAGCAGTTGCTCAGCGAACTCGCCGGTCGCACGCGTATCAATCTCTTCGAAATCGCCAGCCCCTCGTTGCACGATATCTTCGTTCGCATCGCCCGCCCGGAGGCCGACGCATCATGAATAAGGTAATGGTTGTATTCAAGCGGGAATATCTCGCGCAGGTGCAGAGCAAGACGTTTCTCGTCACCATCGTGCTGATGCCGGTGCTGATGGGCGGTAGCATCTTGGTGCAAAAATTCGTCGGCGACGGTGTGGACACGAAAGATCGCAAGATCGCGATCATCGACCGCACGAGCCAGTTGTATCCGCAGATCGAGCAACTCGCCCAACAGCGCAATGAGAATGCCATCACCAACGACGCCGGTGAAAAAGTGCGTCCTGCATTTAAGCTGTCGCAAATCGCGCCCGAAGACGACGCCGAGGCGCAGCGACTGGCCTTATCCAAACAGGTCAAAGCCAAAGAACTCGATGCGTTTCTCGATATTGGATCGAACGTGCTCAACAGTGATGCGACGGATAGCGGCGCAGACGAGGTGCGGTATCACTCGCAGAGCCCGACCGACCGAGAGTTTTTGCGTTGGCTCGAAGGTCAACTCAATCGACTCGTTTTGCCCGTGCGATTCAAAGAGGCGAACCTCTCGCCCGACGTCGTATCCAACGCGATTCGACCGATCGATGTGCGCAACCTGGGCCTGATCAAAGTCGACGAAGCGGGCAACGTGAAAGATGCCGAAGAGGCCGATCGCTTTACCTCGTTCATCGTTCCGTACGGTTTCTGCATGCTGATGTTTATGGCCGTCATGATCAGCGGCCCGCAGATGATGCAGAACATTATCGAAGAAAAGATGCAACGAATCGCGGAGGTGTTGATGGGCTCCATCCCGCCGTTTCAACTCATGTTGGGCAAACTGCTCGGCGTGATGGGCGTCGCGTTAACCTTGTTAGGCCTGTACCTTGGCGGTGGGTATTTCGTTGCCGATTACTACGGCCATGGCGACCTGCTACCGGTTTCGCAAATCGTTTGGATGCTTGTTTATGCAGCGCTCGCGATGGTGATGTTCGGCTCGATCTTTTGCGGCATCGGTGCGGCATGCAGCGAAGTGAAAGATGCCCAAAGCCTGTTGATGCCGGTCATGATCGTCATCGTCTTACCGTTGATGATGATCGTGCCCATCATTCAAGCGCCGAACGGACCGTTGGCGACCTATGTGTCGTTCTTCCCGCCTGCCACGCCCATGATCATGATCACGCGTATGGCCGTGCCGCCGGGCATACCGATTTGGCAGCCGCTGTTGGGCATTCCGATCGTTTTGCTCTTTACGGTGTTTTGCATATTTGCTGCGGGCCGCGTGTTTCGCATCGGTCTATTGATGCAAGGCAAGCCGCCGAAGGCGGGTGAGTTGGCGAAGTGGGTCATCAAGGGTTGATTTAGATTTTTCGATGCATCAAGTGAGGGCGTTCTCTTCAATTGAGGGACGCCCTCGCTTGCTTTTCCAAATATCGACGAGCAACGCAGCCGCTACCGGCACCCAAATCATCAACACGATCTCATCCGGCAGTTGCCATTTCATTCCCGGCACGCCTGCTTTTTCCATCTGGCCCGCCAGATCGGCATACCAATACAGCACAATCGAGCCAGTCAATGTAAGCCACGCCCATCGATGTTTCTGCGTAAGCACCGCAAACGCAAACGGCCACGTGAGATACCAGAAGTGAATGATGGGCAACAACAGGACGGTGATAGCCAGCAGCTGGTAAGTTGACTCAACCAGCGGTTTGCGCCGTCCAGCGATGTAGCCGGCGGCAAAGATGAGTAAGACGGCGGCGAGTTTATTGCGTTGCGATAAGAATGTCTGCGGCCCGCCCGCCGCTTCGATTAGCTGGCGCACCGCGTCAAACGGATTGTTCAACGCACCGTCGGCAGAGAACTTTAACAGCACGTCAAACAACTGGCTGCCCGCATCGAGATACACGGCGTAGCCGGCGGCAACCGTTAGCCCCGCAACGATGAGCGCCTTCCAACTGCGGCCCAATAAAAGCGCGAGCAATACGACGGGCGTGGTCTTTGCCAAGATCGCCAAACCCAAACATAGCCCAGCGAAGCCCCACTGTTGCTTGGTACCGAAATAGGCAAAGCCCAATAGCGGCAGCAACATCAGCGTGTCATTATGCCCCGCATGTGCAAATGCAGCTAAGGCGAATGGGCAGAATGCATATCCCGCCACCAACCACGGCGGCTTGTTGAGCAACACCAACAATTGAGCCAACGCCAATATCACGCACAAGTCGAGCAAGGTGAAAACGATTTGCGCCGTTTTGATGTCGTACGCGACTGTGGCCATCGCGCGAAAGGCGAGTTGCGAAAGCGGCGGATAGATCGTGTGGTAATGCGGATGATTGATCCCGGCGTGTATGTCGTCGTGCAAATGCGCGCCAGCTTCATCTTCCGGGCTGACGAGATACGGGCTTAAGCCTTCGACCTGTAACCGCCCCTCCCACAAATAACGATTCACATCGCTATTGGGCGGCGACAACAGAAATGGCAGGCGCAGTACAACCGCCCCCAGCAGCACGATTCGCATCGACGGCGCGTGTTGCCGAAACGCCGCTATCAAGCAAACGTAACCGATGAATCCGACGGCATAGGCCAATTGCCACCACAAGATCGGATACGTTTCAAAGCCGAACAGCGTGCGCTTGCCGTCGTAGATATCGCCGATGATCGGCCCGCTGCACGCAAACAGAATGAGCAAGCCCCAGCCCCACTTGCGCAGCGTCGACGTATTGGTTGGTTCGCCGTCGACCACTTGCGCTGAACCGGCCCCATCATTCATGGCCCAATCCCGGTGCGGCCCATAGTTCATCGTCGCGCGAGGCTTCGACCGTTGCATCGTCGGTCGTCTTCGACCGTACGAACGCAAATGGGCTCGACTGCCAGCCGATCACGGCAAAGCCCAATGCGAACACCAATAAGAAGCCGCCCACGACCGAGTCGCGCGTGTTCATAAAGTAGTAGAGGCTATAAGCGCTATACGCCGCCGCGCACCATTCCACGATCCATAAAGGCGAGCCGCGTAGCGTGTACCGCTGTTTGCGAATGCCATCCTTGGGCGTGCGTTTAAATTCACCACCGTTTTGCACCAGACCAGCCAGCGCCGCCAAGCCCGTGTGCAAACACATGCCGACGCCGATGATCATCAGGAACGGGCTCAGCGAAATGCCGCGCCAACTGCCATTGATCACACGCCGCGAATACGCATGCGCAAGCGGCGGACCGAACAAGCTGATCCACATGAGTGTGGCGAACACGTACATCGCCCACCCCAACGCCGGCCACGGATTGATGATGCATACCGGTAAGCACAGCAGGCCGATGACCGTCATGGCGACGGAGATGAGATAACCCGAGAGGTGCGCTGTCGCCGCCAATTTTTGACCAAAGCCGATTTGCGACCGCAAAATGCGCGGCAACAGTTTCCGCGCGCACTGTAACGTGCCCTTCGCCCAGCGATGCTGTTGCAATTTGAGCGCCGGCACCGTCTCTGGCAATTCGGCCGGGCAGGCGATATCCATGCAATACTCGATTTGCCAACCCGCGAGTTGCGCGCGGTAGGACAAATCCAAGTCTTCCGTGAGCGTGTCGGACGTCCAACCGCCTACCTGCTCGTCGTCAATGGCCGCGCGCCGCCAAATGCCCGCTGTGCCGTTGAAATTCATGAACAAGTGGTTCCACGAACGACCGCCCTGCTCGACGGCGAAGTGCCCATCGATCGCAAGCGACTGCGCCCGCGTGAGCCAATTCATATTCTGATTCGTATGAGCCCAACGCGTTTGCACGCAGGCGTTCTTGGGCTCGTCCATCAGCAGCGGCACGCTGCGCCGCAAAAAATCGCGCGGCGGTACGAAGTCGGCATCAAATATGGCGATCAACTCACCGCGCGCGTCGCGCAAACCCGCGTCCAGCGCGCCAGCCTTATAGCCGCTGCGAATCTCACGCCGCAAGACCGTCACATCGTGCCCTTGGGCTCGCAGTTCGGCGACCGTCTCGTCGACGATCGCGCGCGTGGCGTCGGTGCTGTCGTCAAGTACCTGAATCTCATGTTTGCCGTCGGGGTAATCTATGTGCGCAGCGGCTTCGATGACGCGCCGCGCAACATTGGCTTCGTTGTACAACGGCAGTTGCGTCGTAACCGTCGGCCAGGCATCTTCGGGGCGCTCGGCCTGATACCACTCGATTCGGCTCTGCTGTAAGCGCCCGCATTCTTTATGACGGCGCGCGAAGAGCCACGTCAGCAGGTGCATGTTAAAGCCGTAGAAGATAAGGAAACCGGCAGCGAGAAAGTAAAGCCCTACCACCGCATATTCGACGAACGTCATTGTAAAGTGCTCTCGATATCAACCGGACCGAGCCTGCCGGCCGGAATCGCGATCAGCAATTCGCGTTTAATCTTGCGCCGATCGTTTTTCCTGGATGTTCAAATGCCAGTCATACTCAAAATAGGTGACGGTCCACCTACCTTGTCGCAGCGCCGCCACCATCGCTTGGTCGCGAACATATTCCGCCAAGAAAATCGGGATCGACTTCCCGTGGGGTGAGAACTTTGGATTCGTGAAGTCCCCACCGTACCACTCGAAAATCTTGCTAATGGTGATCGTTCGCGACGTCTTGTCGATCTTCAGTTGCTTGTCGTTCGCACAGAATCGTCGCATCGCTGCCGTCAATTGATCGCGCACATCCGCGCCGGTATAGGCACGATTCCAAAGATAGGGGCAACCTTTCGCCGCACACACCAACGCCACGTGAATTCGTGGATCGCGCAGGCCGTCGCGCTTGCGGATTACATTATGTTCGATGTCATCCAGCGTAAGTTGCTCGCCCCCGACCTCAAACTTGCGACCCTTCCAAATGCTGGTGCCGTTTACTTTCTGATCGATAATCTTGTACTCGGCCCACTTGCTCTGATCCGCAGGCAGCGTATCCAATACGGCGCGAATCGTAAGCGCGTTATAGGCGTTGATCCAAAACGCCAATCGTTCGTCGTCGTTCTTTAATTCCTTCGCGTCCGCTGCCTCGAGTTGCTCAAGATAACGATCGAATCGCTCATCTTTCTGTACGGCGGCATAATCAACGCGGCCCTGATCATTGACATGATCGCGCAACACACCGTCCCACAGCTTGTGGTCGAACTCACCTAGCTCAGCAGGTTGCAACGAAGCACCAGCACCCTGAACCAATACCATCAACGCCAAAACGCACACCGATTGCTGCATCAATACCTGCCAACGCTTTGAACGCATACACATTCTCCCTTACAACCGTCGCCGCATCTAATCGCGCAACGCCAAGCACATTACGGCATCACGAAATCGTGTTCCGGATGTCGCACCGTCAACACCGGGCACGGGCTCTTGCGCACGACTTTTTCCGTGACCGAACCCAGCAGTGCGTGCTCGATGCCGCTCCGCCCATGCGTACACACGACGATCAAGTCCATCGATTCGTCGCGGGCATAGCGAATGATCTCCGAGAATGGCCGACCGAGTTTCACCTCGGTCACCACCTGATCGCTCGGCAGCTTCACATGCTCGGCGACGAACTCGCCCATTTCCTTCTTGGCGATCTCCTGCAACTCGTCGGCACCAGGGCCGACGGGCAGGCTGTTAGGCCCCATCGCCATCCAATACAACGCCGCCTCGTCTACCACATGCAGCACGTGCAGCTCCGCCTTAAAGGATTCCGCAAAGGTCTGGGCGTATTTCAGGGCGTGCAGCGAAAATTCGGAAAAATCCGTCGGATACAGCACTTTTTTGAGATTGATATGCATCGTCGCGACCCCTTATCACAGGTTCCCGCTCGTCTCCGGCCACCATCAGCCTACGCCGTGGCATAATCGGCGTAAACCCCCTAACATTAAGAGATTGTAGCGAAAAACGAGCGAGGAATCCCGCGTGCAACTCACCGTTCTCAAAGGCAATCCGAATCCCGATCCCGGTCGCCGTCTGCCTCCATGGCTCAAGCGACCGCTTCCTACCGGCGACGTGCTGCGGCAAACCCGCGCCATCGTCGAGCGCAGCGGCGTGGCGACCGTCTGCGAAGAGGCCCGCTGCCCCAACCTTTCCGAGTGTTGGTCGCATCGTCACGCCACGTTCATGATTTTGGGCGACATCTGCACGCGCCGTTGCGGCTTCTGTGCCGTCGATACCGGCAAGCCCAACGCCGTTGAAGCCGACGAGCCGCGACGCCTCGCGACCGCAGTCGCCGAACTCGGTCTCAAGCACGTCGTGCTCACTGCCGTCGCGCGCGACGATCTGCATGACGAGGGTGCGGGCCACTTCGCTGAGTGCGTCATCGAAATTCACAAGGCGTGGCCCGAATGCGTCGTTGAGGTCTTACCGGCAGACTTTCACGCGCGCGAAGAATGCATTCGCGTGCTCTGCGATGCCGGCCCCGAAATTTATAATCACAACCAAGAAACCGTTCGTCGCCTCAGCAAGTGGATTCGCCCCGCCGCGCGTTACGATCGCACGCTCGATGTATTGCGCATGGCCAAGCAAATTCGCCCTGACGTACTCACCAAGAGCGGCCTCATGGTCGGCCTCGGTGAAACGCGCGAAGAGTTGTATCAAACCTTTGTCGATTTGCGCGAAGCCGATGTAGATATTTTGACCGTGGGGCAGTATCTTCGACCTTCGCCCACGCACGCGCCGGTCGATCGGTACGTTCCGCCGGAAGAGTTCGACGAAATGGCCGCCGAAGCGCGCGAGCTGGGCTTTCTTGCGGTGGCGTCCGGACCCTTTGTTCGTTCGAGTTACAACGCCGCCGACGTGTATGAGGAAATCGAGCGTAAGCGGAAGGGTTGATCGTTGGCGAGCGATCCGTATGAACGGTTGCGGGGAAAATTCATCGTCTTTGACGGCATCGACGGAGCGGGCAAAGGCGCACAGTTTGACCTGATGGAGCAGGCCCTCGCCCAGCGCGGCATCGGCTATCTGCGTACGCGCGATCCCGGCGGCACCGAAATCGGCGACCGCATCCGGCATATTCTCCTCGATTACGACTTATCCAAAATGGATATCCGCTGCGAAGCGTTCTTGTTTATGGCGTCGCGCGCGCAGCTTGTCACCGAAGTGGTGCGCCCCGCGCTCGAACGCGGCGATGTCGTGCTCGGTGACCGTTACGTGTCGGCAACTTGCTGCTACCAAGCCGCCGCCGGTTACGATCCGCAGAAGGTGTTGCAGCTTGCCGAAATGGCCATCGAAGGTTGCTGGCCGGCGCTAACGCTGATTATTGATATGACCGTCGGCGAGGCGTTTGCGCGCACGGGCCGCGGCGGAACGGGCCAGCATGGCGGTCGCCGCCCCGTCACCAGCGAAGGTCAGCCGCTCTTGTTTTCCGACGCACAAATCGACGCGATGGAAGCGCGGCCGCGCAACTTTCACGAGGAAGTGCGCGAGCGATTCTTAAAGCTCGATGACATTTATCCGGCGCCGGTTCGCATTGTCGATGGTGCGGGCACAGTCGAAGAAGTGCACAGGCGTATTATGGAGGCGGTAGTCGATGCGGGTATCTGACGTATTGCATCAAAGCCGCGCGTTGGACTTTATCGCGCGCTCTCTGCGGCGCAGTCGCTTGCCGCACGGAATGATTTTTTCCGGCCCGGAGGGTGTGGGTAAGCAGATGTTTGCCACGCGACTGGCTCGCGTATTACTGTGCAACGCTCCGGTCCTCGGTAGCGAAGGCGAGATGCCCGAAGCGTGCGAATCGTGTACCAACTGCGAGATGTCGGCCAACGGTCAGCACCCGGATTTCAACGTCGTCGATCGATCGCTGGGGGCGTACTTGTCCGACGGCAGTGCGCGCCGCCGCAAGCATACGCAGCTGGGCGTTGATATTGTGCGCGAGTTTCTGATCGAACCGGCGGGCTTGCGACCCGGCAGCGCGTCGTCGAAGGTCTTTCTCATTCCCGAAGCCGACCTGCTAAACGACAGCTCGCAAAACGCCCTGCTCAAAACGCTGGAAGAACCGCCAAACGATTGTTACCTGATTCTACTAGTGAGTAGCGCATCGGCCCTGCTTGAAACCACGCGCTCGCGCTGTCAGATCATTGAGTTCGACGCGCTTCCCGATGGCTTCGTCGCCGATCATTTGCGCAACACGCAACAACTCGACGACGCCGAAATCAACCGGCTGACCGTGATTGCGCAAGGCAGCGCCGGTCGCGCCACGTGGCTTGCGACCATCGCCGCACACGAACACTTCGACGAAGCGCTCGCCGCCGTGATGCAAGCCGCCCGCGACCCGGTCGCGGCAAGCCAATCGCTGCAGGGATTGGCCAAGCAGATTACCGACAAAATCAAGAAGACCGACACCGGCGACGAGGCGGATTTGAATGAAGCACGCGTGGGCCAATCGACGGCGCTCGCACTCACGTCGGTCGTCGTTTCGGAAGCCCTGCGGCTGGCCAGCGGCAGCCCGCCGCGCGACTTAGGCTTGGCCGCGAAATACACCGACTACTTCGCGAAAACGCAACCCTCCGGCTGGAGTGGTGCCGCGCGGTCGCTGAGTACGGCAGAGTATCAGATCAAACGCAGCTTTAATGTCGGGTTGATTTTCGACGCCGTCGGGATTGCACTGGGGAGAGCGTTGTTGGGTAAGGCGGCGTAGGCGGTAATGCTAGCTTCTCTACATTTTTCATCCATACATTCTGAGTTAAGTTGATTATAACCGACCCCAGCCTTTATACCGGCCTCCTCACGCACGTTTCGTTAGAATTAACGGAATGGAAAAGCTCAAGAATTTGCAAGTACAAGACGATGCACCATCGCATCCAACAGTAACGCCAACGCTGTCAGGGCTGCGTTGCGAACATGAGGATACAGGCACTGTGCTTATCCCATGGCGTAACATTCGTACGCTTCAATCAAAAGTCCTCATTCTTGATTCTGAATTCAAAACGCGCCTAGCCGAATTTCCCATCACTCGCATCGCCATAAACGGCATGCGGAACTTCGATTTGTTTTTCCGCCTTAAGCGACGATCGTGCCTGCAAACCATAAAAAAGGAAGGTTTCACATGGACCTGCGTCAGCGAATGGAAACGCAGCAGCCCATTGATTGTATTCGGCTTGCTCGCGTTCGCGTTCGGAGCATTAATTACCGTGAAAACCGCGTTGATCGACTGGGATGATGCGTTTGTCGGCCTTAACGCTACCCAACGCGAGTGTTACACGGCCGTCGCATTTTTCTGCTGCTACGGTATGGCTGCCACGTTTTGGGCGATCGCTCTTGCTTGCCTTGTTTCGGTGCGCCATCATCTGATCAACTATTTTCCGTCAGATAGAATCGAACGGGTAGAGTTGAGAGATTCATCGCTTTGTTTCTGGTATCAAAGCAACAGGTCGATCAGAATGCGACTATCTGACGTTTCAAAGATTACGCGCGCCGGATTTGTTTGCGTAAACAACCATCAAACACAAACGTTTGCATTCCGTCCGACACCATTCCGCGATTGGGCGATGTTTGCAACCTCGCTTCAGAAGCAACTCGATGCTCGAAAGAAAAATGAGAATGCAAAGGGCTTGAACTGGGCCAGAATAACAAGAACAGTTATCTGGTGCACATTGCTCGGCTGCACATATTTGGCCGTTGACATCTTAGCCATAGTGACCGAGCAAAACTGGCTTCGCTTAACGACACCGGTACTTGCTGCAGGTTTATTGCAGACCATTGGGATTGGCGACTACTTTTTCGACTACGTCTTCTATGCCGCGAAAGTAAAATTGGGGTTGCAGCCCCGGCGTAGCCCCAGGCCGTTTGTGGTAACCAACCTGAAGACCGCAAAATGAGAGGCAGCCTCAATCCTCCGGATTCTCCCCCAACTTCGACGGCTCACCGATCACTTTCGTTTCTTTCGGTGGGATCACAATCGCGTTGCCGATGGCCACGTCTTCTCCGTTCTGATTCGTGCAGGCCACCAGCATGCGCACGCGGTCTTCGCGAATGATCTCTTCCACCCATGCACGTGCCGTGACACGATCGTTGATAAAGACCGGCTTGATAAATCGAATCTCGAGCTGCAGAAAGATCGTGCCCACGCCGGGGATTTCGCTGCTGAGCACCGTTGAGATGATGCCGGCCGTCAGAATGCCGTGGGCCACGCGTTTGCCGAAGCGAGAGCTGCGCGCGTACGTCTCGTCGATATGCAGCGGGTTGTAATCGCCGGAGGCATCGGCGAAGCGGAAGATGTCGTTTTCCGAAATCGATTTCGTGAACTGACCGCTATCGCCGAGTGACAGGGTTTCGCGTGGTGATGGAAAAGACATGATGAGGCCCTCGATTACCTTGTTTCACGCCCCTCCCTTGCAGGGAGGGGGTGGGGGAGGGTTGCTACCGCCTACATTATCCGATCCAGGAGCTTCCCCAACCTTTGCTACGCAAAGGATGGGGCGCCCGGCTGCTGTGATGGTAAGACACCCTTGTCCGATTCAACGGTATGACCCACACCTTGCCTGTTTGTTAGTCCCCCAGCCCCAGAGGGGCAGGGGCCCCCCGATACGCCTACCCGCCAACTTCCATGACTTCCGCCGTCTTGGCCTTCACCATCTCGTCGAGCTGACCTTCGTATTTCTTGGTCAGCTTATCCATCTGCTCGGTGCCCTTCTTCGCATCATCTTCGGGCAAGTCGCCGGCTTTCTTGGCCGCGTCAATCTTCTGAATCGCATCGCGCCGCGCGTTGCGCAGGGCAACCTTTTGCGCTTCGGCCATTTTCTTTACTTGCGTGGCGATCTGCTGACGACGCTCACCCGATAGCGGCGGCACGGGCAGGCGAATCACCTTACCATCGCTTTGCGGGTTGATGCCGACGTCCGATTCCTGAATGGCGCGCTCGATGTCTTTGATCGTGCCCGGGTCGAACGGCTTAACCAACAACTGGGTCGGTTCCGGCACCGTAACTGTCGCCAGCGCCTTCAACTCCATCGCGCTGTCGCCATACGCCGACACCTTCACCTTCATCTGATCGATCAACGACGGCGATGCCCGCCCCGTGCGCACCCCGCGATATTCGGTCTTTAGGAATTCCACCGCCTTCTGCATGGCGGTCTCTGCTTCTTTTTCAATCGGGGCAAGCGACATATCGATCCTCCGCTCGTTCGGGTGCGTTGCTATTCGTGTAGGTCGAAGCCAACCGGCAATCTCAAAGTGCCGCTGCGCCACCATCTCGCGGCGTCGCTCAGCTTCGCTGTTCGCCATTCTAGCCGGGGGGCTTTCGGGGTAAATGCCCTCGATTAAAACGGGCGATTCTCGCAGGGCGCGGCCCCTTTTGATACAGTCCGAGCCATGGGCGAAAACGGCTCGACCGACACATCCAAACCTCACCACCGACGATGGCCGATCGCGTTGGCAACGCTTTGTTTGATCGGCTTGCTGTTGGGCCCGCGCGTATGGCGTGCCGATTGCGGCGTATCAACCACGCCCTTCACCGGCGGCGTTAACACCGCACTCGCCGAAGCCGAAGCCTGGCGCGCAGGTCGGCTGCATCTCGATGCCGACTACTACGAAGACGCGCGCGAAGGCGATCGCACCTACAACGTCACCGGTCTCGGCTTTGCCGTGATCGCCTACGTCGTGTTGACGATTCAAGCCGCGCTGTCTGACGCAACGGCGTTTCCGCCTTGGGTGTTGTTCGCCATGTTGTGCGTCGTCGCGCCGATCGTCGTGACGTGGGCGTTCTTTCGTTTGGAAACCAATCGATGGTGGGCGGGCATTTTCGCTGTGGCGTTCGTGCTCGGCACCCCGATGCGAATCGTGATGACGCTCGGCTTGGGCGGCAGCGTGTATTACATCAATCACACGTTGGCGATCATCGGCCTGTACGTCATGGTCGCCGACGTGATGGGCAAGCGGCGTTGGTGGCCGGCTGCGTTGGGATTGATGTTGGCGGCGTGGTCGCGACAGATGACATTGTTATATGCGCTTCCGCTGGTGTATCTCGCGTGGTGCGACTGGCGCGGTTTACAAATTCGGACCGAGACACGTGGCGATGACCTACCATCTGCCGACGCAATTAAACCGCGAAGTCGGTTGGTCATCGCGGGATTAATCGCTGCCGCGATCGTCGCCGTGCCCGCGGGATTGAACTACCTGAAATTCGGCAACCCGCTGGATAGTGGTTATCTGCGCATGTACGAAGGCCGCAACGACGGAATCGCACAAAACGCTCATATTGCCTTGTTCAGCCCGCGATTTATCCCGATGCATTTTCATGCGATGAACACGGCGTTTCCGACACCGGATATTCGTCAGGGCACCTTGCACCTCGATATCAGCGAGACCATCGGCGGTAGCATTTGGCTGACGGCGCCGTTGACGATTTTCGTACCGCTCACGATTCGACGATGGTGGCCCGACCGTCGGCGACGGGCGCTGATGCTCGGCACGTTGCCGGTGATGATCGGCGTAATGTGTTATCACACGACCGGCGCGGAAGCCGGGTATTATCGTTATGCGCTCGACTTCCTTCCCGTTTGGTGGTTGGTGTGTTTGCCGACGATTCGACGAACCGACATCACGCAGCGATGGATGGCAGCGGCGGCGTGTTTTGGCGTCTTTTATTTCTACTGGCTGCGGTGGTGAGCCACCCGCTTCCTGCTTGCGTTCGCCGACAGCCTTGCGACAATCCCAATGCAACTTGCAATGAGAACAAACAAGCATCATAGGAGATCAACATGAAACATCGATTTGTATGGCCCATTTGCGCGTTGAGCCTGTTCGCCGCATTAACCATCTACGTCGGGCAAACCACTGCCCAATCCGGGATGACCAACACGTCGGGCAAGTGCGGCTGCACGGCCACCGTCAGCTTCCTTCGCATTTTCAATGAAGCGGCGCAGATTCAGGATCTCAACGCCCAAATCCGCCAGCGCGAGCAAGCCTTCGAAGCCAAGCAACGACAGGATCGCATCAAGACGTTACAAACAGCACTAACCGCATTCAACGTCGGTACTGCCGATTACGAAACCAGACGCAAAGAGCTCGTACAACTCAACATCGAGGCGAACACCTGGTTCCAAGTGACCGAAGCCGAGATCGAAGAGATGAAGCACGATTGGACCAAGCTCATCTACGAACAATCGCTGGCAGTCATCGATAAGATCGCCAAAGAGCGCGGCTACGACGCAGTCATGCAATACAAGGAATTGCCCAGCGCGACCGAACGCACCGTGCAGGGCATTCGACGCATCATTCAGGAACGCGATGTGGTGTATCAAGCAGACGCACACAACATTACCGACGAAGTGATTCGCCGCCTTAACTTGGCCTATCGTTCGAAAAATCCGCAGCCGGGCGCGAACATGCCGAACAATCCATAAGCATCAGCACTCGACAGCGCAGCAAAAATGAAAAAAGGCGTGGCCCTCGATTGAGGATCACGCCTTTCTTTTTTTGAATCATGCGAAGTTCGAACCTAGCGACGGTTGCTACTTCGGCTGCGCTTCTTCGAGAGCTTCTCAAGTGCCTGTGTGTATTCCGCCGACTGTTCGGCCGTTAACATCGCTTGCACCTCAGCGCGAACCTGATCGGCCAAACGCTTTTCAGCCGTGCGTTCGCGATCGCGATTCTTACGGTCGGTCTTTCGTGCCTTCTTAAGTCGATCCCGCGTCGACTTGGCCAATTCGCGAATCTGCTGTTTCTGTGTCCGCTCCAGCTTCAAACGCATCGCCGCCCGCAGCACATCTCGCAAGTCGGCATCGATCCCCTTCAGGTCGTCGTCAATTTGCTGATCCATACGGAAATTCGCAAACGTTGCACGCTGATCGTCATCGAGCATGGCATTGACGTTATCGAGGAACTTCGCTTCCGCCTGCTCGCCCTCGGCCTCTAACGCGGCCATCTGCGCTTTCAATCGGGCAGCGCCTTCGGTATCGCCAGCTTCGAGGGCCGCCATCATCTGTGTCTTCAATTCAATCATCCGCTGTGTCGAAGCTTGCTGCGTCGCCGTGTATTCGGCCTGCAATTCGTTGAACATCTTCTGCTGCTCGCCATCGAGATTTAGCGCTGTCGGCAAAGACGACAAGTCGCTTCCCTCGGCCTGCCCCGCACTCTCGATATTCACCGGCGCGTCGCCGATTGTCGGTACGGCCTTGGCAGCGCCGTCGCCTTCCGCATCGTTGCTGGGCGCTTCGTCGTTCTGTCGTTCCTGCCAACGGTTGCGACGGCGCTGTCGGCGTTCGTCGCGCATCTCTTCGGCCAACGTGCGTTGGTCGTCGGTCAACACCGGGTCGAGTTCGTCCCACACGCGATTCATGAACGCACGCGGACCGCCCGACTCGCGCATCTCTGTAATCAATTCCTGTCGCAATTCATCGGCGTAGGCTTCGTCGCCTTCGTCATATGCCTGGCGCACTTCATCCATGTCTTCCATCTGTGCGGCTTTGATATCATCCAGCACCACCCGTTGGTCTTCGTCCAAGTCCAAATCAGTCGCGATGCGTTCGTAGCGCTCGTCGAAACGCTGTCGCATTTGTTGCTCGCGTTCCTCGCGCATGGTTTGCTGCATCGTCTGGAATTGCTGCAACTGATCGTCGTTGAGAATGCCCTCGATCTGCTCGATGGTCTCGCCCATCGGTCCGCGACGACCGACGCCGCGCTCGAAATTCGAACGCATCTCGTCGCGCAGGCGATTCGCCGTTTCTTCGTCGCCTGCCTCGCGCGCGGCGCGGATTTCTTCGCGCTTAGCGCGGAAGTCGTCCATGCGCTGCTGTTGTGCGGCTTTGATCTCTTCGAGTTGAGCCTGCTGATCTTCGTCAAGCTCAATCTCACCCGTCAGCCGTTGATAAAACTCGTCGAGATTCGGCCCGCGACGTTCGCGACGACCCCGGCGCCCGCGTCGACCGCCGTCACGCGTCTCACGCACTTCGGGTTCGCCATCGCCTTTGGTGGCGTCATTCTGGGCGTAAACCGGCACATCAAATGCAACGACTGCGGCAAGCAAGATCAGGGGGAGAAACCTACGCATGTTCTGAGCTACCTTTGTTTCGAAGTGCACAGGCAACGCCCGCGCACGCAAACTGTTGGCGGTGACCGGCGGACGCGCACAGTCCATAAATAGTCGGACGAACCGACCGGTTAATTATTGCATCAATCGTCAGTTTTGGGATGCCCGCGGGCAAAAAATCGACGTTAGCAACCCAAGAAGGCCGGTTTCACGACAGAAAAACGGTTTTCCAGGCTACGGAGTCGGCGGCAACAGCGCGTCTGCCAGTTTGTCGGCACCGGCGCCGCGCAGGGCTTGGTCAAAGGCAGCCTCGTCGATCGTGTATTGTCCGCCTGGGCCTCGAATATCGTACATACCGTTTCCGTGACCCCGCAAAAGCTCCCAGCGAACGGTTTCGCCATCTGTACTATGCACATCAAGGTACGCTAGCCGACCACATTTGCATGGGGTGCTCACCTTGGCCGCGCGCATCGGTTGAAGGATTGACGAAACGGCGGCTCTGTCTTTCACGATGATGGGGCTGGGCTGGCTTGTCGGAATCTCTCCGGGTCGATGCTGAACATGCAATAACTCGATTGAAGTCACGTCAGAATCGGCAGGCAGTTCAGCCCGCGTGCCGGTCGTGCTACTCCTCGAACAGCCGTTCAGCCCTACGGAGAGTAGCAACAATGTTAAAGCGACGTATCGACTCATGATGGTGACGCCTCCCTGGTTGTTGACACTTCTTCATCGCCTCCGACGACATCATTTGCCGCCGACACCTCGCGCGTATTCAACGCGGCTCGTGCGTCCTCATCGACCCAATCAAGCGCATCCTTGGCGTCGAGTTTCCCCAGCGCAGTTATTAGCGGCCCGGCATCGAACTCAAAGGGATCGCCGTTGAGTATGTAGTTGAGCTTGCCTGATTTGTGGGCCGGTTTGAGTTGTAACTCTTGATTGGACAACCCAGGACGGTTGATTTCCATCGTGACGGGCATGATGCACCCATGTTGACCGCACGAATCGGCGTTACGTAACGATGCGATTACCTTGTTGATCGATTGCCTGTCGTTAATTTCGAATGTGGACGCCAAACTTTCGTCGTCTCTGCCAAAAGAAGCGACGATCACCGTTATTGACGAAACCGAATCTGCGGACGAAATCTCACTACGCATCTTCATGGCGTCAAAGATCCACCAGCCAGCCGTTGACAACAATGCCAACCCGGAAATCAAGACGACGAACCTGCGTCTGCCTTTCTTCGTTGCCGCAGCCATGCATTCGGCCTTTCACATACCTATTACGCTTTACCGCGAATGATCCATATGCTTCTTAAAGTTCCGCCGAAACTGGTCGAACACCTCGGCGTCGCCGCGAATGATCAACAAATTCTCCGCATTGTCTTTTTCAGCGGCCTTCGTGTAATTGTAGGACCCCGTTATGACCGTATCGTCGTCGATCAGAATAATCTTGTTGTTGGCAGTCTTGTGTTCCTTATCGAACAGCACGCGCACGCCCGCCTTCTTCAAATCGCGCCACGGTGAATACTCGATCTTTCGCTGTGACGAATCGAGAATGACCATCACCTGCACGCCGCGCTTGGCCGCAGCGGCCAATGCATCGGCGATGTCACCTGACGTAAAGAAATACGCCTGTACGCCGATACGTTTTTTCGCGCCTTCGACCTCGCGCACAATCGCATCGGCACAGCCGCATTGGGGCGAAAACAGTACCTCGATCTTGCTGTTCGAATCCTTCGGGCTGCCCCATGCATCGCGTGGCGACTCGTCATCTGCGCGAAGCTGATAGCCACCCCATGCGGCGATCGATACCAACGATAGCAATACCCCGACCTGTATAGACAATCGACGATTGGACTGCGTGTGCATCTACCCCTCCGATCCGGATCGTAAGATAACGTAGTGATCGTCGGTATTCTGCCAAGCCGCGCAGTGGAATACAAGTTATTCCCCGGAACCGGGAATTGAGTTCGATTGGCGGAGCATCGGCGTCTCGCCGGTCAAGAAAAAGGCGATTCGGCACCGCCTAGAGCACGATGCATTTATTGCGAGTGGACGAATCTAGAACCTATCCCCAAACCTAGACTGTGGTACCGGCGTCTCGCCGGTTTCTTCCAACTGCTTAATGTTTTACGCAACTCGAGACAGGCGAGACGCCTGTCCCACAGGTTTTGGGATAGCTTCTAATCGACCGCCAAACCCGAACCGGTCGGCACGTTCGCGCTCGATTCCGGCTTAGCAGCCTTGCCGCGCCATGCCTGCACGTGTTGCCGCGTATCCATAAACAGCGACAACATTGCCGGAATCACGACAATCGTGAACAGCGTGGACACGATGAGCCCACCCAGCACGACCGCACCGACACCGCGATACAGTTCCGACCCCGACCCCGAACGCACGACCAACGTGAGCTGGCCGAAGAACGTCGTCAACACCGTCATAAAGATCGGTCGCACACGCGTACGTACCGATTGTGTAATAGCGTCGTGATTGGTCATCCCCGCGCGCACGAAGTTCAACGCCTGGTGCACGATCAAAATGCCGTTGTTCACGACGATGCCGAGTAAGATCACGAAGCCGAGAATCGTCAAAATGTCCAGCTTTTGAATCAGCATCTCCGGATTGCTGAACGACCATTGATGCACGATCGCCAAGCCGATGAAGCCACCCACAACGGCCAAGGGCACCGTCAAAATAATTACGAACGGATACGCGAACGATTCGAACAGCCCCGCCATCAACAGGAACACCACCAACAGCGACAGGCCCAACAGCCATTTGAGCGAATCCCAAACCTCGCGCAATTTTTCGGCGTTACCCGCGAGATTCACCGAAACCGTCGGCGGAATCTTCATCTTGCCCGGCCCGAAGCCATCACCGCGCATATCCGTCAGAATGCCTTGAATCGTTGCGATCGCTTCCGTCAGCACGATGCCTTCGGGAGGGCGCACCGTAAGCTTGACGGCTGGCTGCGTTTCGATGTGGCGAATTTCCTGCGGCGACGTGGTACGCACGATGTCGCACGCCGCCGCCAGCGGCACCACGTTCCCCGTCGGCGTAGAGATCGGAACGTTCGCAATCGCCTGCGTCGTATTGTCGCCCGCTGTCGGGTCTTCGGTGCCGGCAACCGTCAACGCCAAGTCGATGCTCCGCCCGCCTTCGCGATACTGCCCCACGACGCGCCCGTCACCACACGCGCGAATGATGAAGCCCAAGTCTTCAACCGTCAGCCCCAGTTCACCCGCACGGATGCGGTCAGGCACAATCTGATCTTCTCGGCGTTCGCGCGAAAAGTTGTTGGGATTGGGCTCAATCTGATACAGGCTTGATTGCGCGCACGCGCCCATCAACATGCCGGCCGTTGCCGTGACTTCGTGTAATTCAGTGCCGCGCACTTCCATATCGACGGAGTTACCGGCATCCAACTTAAAGATCGACGACTGGAAGAAAATCGGAATCGCGTCGGGCACTGCGGAACCGCTGCGCGTCAACACGTTTTTGAGTGGACGAATCAACTCTGGGTTGTCGCTCGAACACCCCATGAAACAAATGCCGTTGAACGTCACGAAGAAGAAGTTATCAATCGGCGGTGGTGGTATGCGCCATTCGGCGATTTGGCGGTTCACCTTCGCAATCATTTCGTGCGCGGCGTCACGCGCCGCCGCGTCCGACAGCGAATCGTTAATCACGGCTTCGGCGGCGGCGATTTGCGGTTTGAGCTTGGCGTCGATCTCAAACTTTTCGACGATCTCGCTCCACTGTTGTTGTAACTCGCGGTGTTCTTGCGACCCGTCTTCAACTTCCCAGAAACGGCGCACGCCGATGATGCCGCGCTCCGCCTCGCCGTCTTCGATGATCTTCGCAATCCGTGCAAACTCGTTGCTGTTGTAGCCCGGCGGCAGAATGAGGAATCCGAAAATCAGGTTTTGATTGCCATCCGGCAGATACTCGCGCTCGGGTGCGAGCAAATAGCTACCGTAAATCGATGCCCCCGTCATACCGACAACGACCAGCAACCGAAGCGCCCACGACCGATTGATGACGCTCACCAACCCGCCGACGGCACCAGCGATGCGGCTCGAACCTTCTTCGCTACTGGTGCTGCGCGAGCGCCCCAACAAGCGCGACGCCAGCGTCGGTATCACCGTGATCGATACCAACAGCGACAGCGCTACCGCCCCGCTGATTGCGATGGCGATGTCGCGAAACAACTGCCCGGCTTCTTCCTGCACAAACAAGATCGGCAAGAAAACCACGATCGTCGTCAATGAGTTGGCGAGAACAGCCCCCCACACTTCGGTCGCCCCGTCCGATGCCGCCTGCACACGCGATTTACCCATCTCGCGATGCCGGAAAATATTCTCCAGCACCACGATGGCGTTATCGACGACCATCCCCACGGCAAACGCCAAGCCCGCCAGCATCACCACATTGATGTTGCGATCGAGCAACGGAATGATCAGCAGCGTGCCGATGACCGAAATCGGAATCGCCAATGCCACGACCAACGTGCCCGACAGGCTGCGCAAGAACAGCAGCAGAACCGCCATCGCCAAGAAGCCGCCGAAGAAAATATTCTCGCGCACCAAGGCGATCGCGCTGTTGATGTACGTCGTTTCGTCGTACACCTGCGTCAATTCGAGCGTTAACCCGCGATGGCGAAGGATATCGGCGTTCACGCGCGCGATGGCGGCCCGCAGGCCTTCCATCGTTTCGATCACGTTCGCATCCGTCTCGCGATAGGCAGGCATGGCCATCACAAATTGGCCTTTGCTGCGTACGAAGCTGTATTGCTTCTTGAACGTGTCGACCACTTCGGCAACGTCGCTTACACGCACCGGCCCGCCGACGGGATCGACCCGCACGACCGTATTGCGAATATCATCTAGCGATTCGAAGCGCCCCATCGTGCGAATCAAAACATCGCGCTTACCCTGCGCGCTGTTACCCGCCGCCACGTTGGTATTTTGCGATTCGATCGCGCGACGCAACTCGGCAAACGTAATGCCCGACGCCGCCAAGCGACCGGCATCGACGCGAATGCGAATTTCCCGCTCGCGGCCGCCGATCAGATCGACGGCGGAAACGCCTTCGACGCGTTCAAGAAAAGGCTTCACGTCTTCATCAATAAACGTAAACAGCTCCGGCACGTGCACGTCGGCGCGATCGCTCGACAAAATCATCCACGCGATGGCATTTTCGCCGTCGGTCTCGCCCGACGAAATCACTGGGTTATCGAACTCGTTCTGAGGGATTTGATACTGCACGCGCCGCAAGGCGTTGGCGATATCCTGTTTGGCGATGTCTTTGTCGGTGCCGACTTCAAACTCAAGCCGAACCTCGCTCTGCCCCTGCCGTGCCGTCCCTGTCATCTTCCGCAGGTTCGACGTGCTCTTAAGCACCTCTTCCTGCTTATCGAGGATTTCACGCTCGACTTCGTCGGGGCTCGCACCTTCCCATGTCGTCGTGACGGTGATCGTTGGCTCGTCGATATTGGGCGTGAGCTGAACCGGCGCGCGCAGCGGCGACGGTGCGACACTAGGCGGCACGATCGTGAGCGCGCCGAACAGCACGATGAGTATGACGCCAACCGCCACCTTAACTGGGTTGGAGATGAATTGATCGACCAGCCTCACGAGGAATGATCCTCATTGCTGCCATGTTTTGATACATCACCTGACTCGTCGGTCGGCCCGTCCGAACGATCTTGCTGGACCACACCACCTGCGCCCGAGTTGCGAACAATCACCGGACCGGGCCCGCGCAACGATTCGTTCCCACGCACGATCACCAAGTCGCCGACAGCAACCGCCGGGCTTTGAATCGCGTAGGCATCCTGAGCCTCTGCAACTATCTCGACCGGCGCGGGCGCGCCGGTATGTCCTTTGTCGCCGGGTCGCGCGATCCAAATCGTCTTACCGGCCGGGCTCAATACGACCGCATCCTTGGGCACCACGAGGTATTCCTTTCGCGGGCCCGACGGCAACGCCGCGTGCACAAACATGCCGGAGCGCAAACGTCCGTCCGGATTTGGAATATCAATTTCAACGGGGAACGTCCGCGCTCGCAGGTCGGCGTCAGGTACGATCCGCGCCAACGTTCCATTCACCGATTCATTGAGCCCGGCAATGGACACGAAAATGGACTCGCCAACTGCGCAATACGAAATCGCCGACTCATGGACGTTTACGCGCGCCCGCACTGTCTCCAAGTCGATTATTTCGAAGATCTCACCACCCGATAGGACCCACTGCCCGAGTTCCGTTATTTTGCGGACGACGACGCCATCAAACGGCGCTTTGATTTGCATACGGTCGAGTTGATCCTGGGCACGCTCCATCTCGGCGACAGCGGCGGCGATGCGAGCTTCGGCACGTGCAACGCGTTGCTCGGCGGCGCGCAGGTCGGCTTCCGAATCGTTCACTTCTTTGTCAGTCGAGCGCTGCAGCGACGCCAGACGCGCGATTCGGTCTTTCTCAAAGCGTGCCTTGTCCAGATTGGCCTTTTCGAGCGCCAGCTCGGCCTGCCACTCATTGCGTCGCGCCTCGGCAGCGGACAGGTCGAATCGCTGTGCCGAATCGCGAAGCTTGCACAGCACGTCGCCTTTTCGGACGTGATCGCCGATGTCCACCGTCAACTCGATAACGGCACCCGCGACCTCCGCCGCCAGCACGGTTCGCCGCTGCGGATTGATGGTGCCCACCAGACGTGTGGTCGGCGCAACCTCGCGGCGTTCGGCGGGCACCACCTCTACCTGAGCAGGGCCGCCAAACTGTGCATGCACGAAGGGTGCGTTACCTAGTGTCCAGATCAATGCAAGAAACGGGCCGATTTGGATGTTCTGCTTTTTCAATTCTTATCTGTTCTGGTGTATCGAAGGTTTGTCACAGTCTGGCACAATGTCGGACAACCATTTGATGGGTCGAAATTCCACCTAAGGCCGGGATTATCAAACCTTTACCTTGTTGACGCTGAATGCCTATCATAGTCCAAAGGGATAAATTGGGGGACCACCGCGCGTTGCCGCGGCATTTTATCGCCTATCACCTTACAGGCTTTTGTTGACGCGGTCGGCGGCGACGTCGGACGGACCGCGATCCCCAGCTTTCAGCGCGGGCCTTGCCCGCGTCCAGAGATGGTGTATGACGCAATTCGATAAATTCAATCCGAACCTCGATTCGGGCATGAGCCCCGTCGGCGAAGGCGGAATCGGTTCCTCCGCTTTTGGTGCGGGTTCGGGGCTGAATAAATATCGAATTCTCGAACGCGTCGGTCGCACGCCCTATGCGATCTCCTATATCGCCCGCGATGCGTTTTTAGATCGACTCGTTTTCATCAAACAGTTGCAACCCAGCCGCATCGACGACCCGGTCGCCTGTGCCGATTTCAAACACGAAGCCCAACTGCTTGCGCGGCTCAGCACTACGTCGCGCAACATTGCGCGCATACACGAATTAATCGGCGACGAGCAAGGGCTGTTCTTAGTATTCGAACATGTCGATGGTGAAGCGCTCGAGCTAAAAATTTCCAAGAAGCTTATCGGTGCCACCGGCATTCTTAAGATTCTGCGCGGCGGATGCTTGGCGCTAGGGTCGCTACAGAATCATCGCATCGTCCATCGCGATGCCAATCCGCGCAACTGGTATCTCGCGTCGTCGGGCAACTTAATTCTGACGAACTTCTCAACGGCATCCACCGAGGGCGACGATCAACCACCGATGTCGTTCGACTATCGCTATGCCGCGCCCGAGCTCATTAAAGGAAAACCGACCGACTGCCGCGCCGACGTCTATACGCTCGGGCTCATTCTTTACGAAGTCGCCGTCGGTCGTTTGCAGTTCAAGGCGTTTTGTCGCGATTCGTTCGGCACGAGCGATCCATCCAACGACGATTGGGCAGCATGGCATTGCGACGAACGTGCGCTGTTGCCCGACCCGCGCGAACTCAATCATCAGGTATCCGCCGGCCTTGCGACCGTTATCGGTGAGATGACGCGCAAAGATGTGGATGAGCGGGCGGCTTCGGCACAAAAGATCTTGCAGGATGCATTGCGACGCCTATCCAATCGCGGCAACGATCAGGCCAAGGCCCTGCCGCCACCGACCAATCCGACGCCTGCCTACCGCCGCTTGCCGCACGAACAAGCCCAGCCGCATGAGATGCCGGCCCTCGACTGGCTCGTCGATCGACGCAAGGCGACGACCACGCAATCGCTCGATTACAACCTCAAGACCGATAGCGACAAGCGCGTGCGCCCGCCGCGAATTGTGCACGACTACGAAGGCCCGGCCGCGCATCGACCGCGTTTGGTAACGTCTAACCCCGTCGCCAATAGCACGACCGTACCGGCGCGCCGACGTCGCACCGAACAACCGGTCTTACCACCGATGCCGCAGGAAACAGGAAAGCCGCGTCGAATTCGAACGAGTGTGATTCTGAGCGCCATTACGCTCCTGACAATCATCGGTGTGAGTGTTTATTTCTCGTTCTTTGCAGTCAATCGATTTGTCGAACTGACGCCGAGCCAAAAAGAGGCCAAAGCACTGCTCGCCGACGCGCGAACTGCGATCAGCAATGGCGATATGAAGTCCGCAAGCGACCACCTACTCGACGTAAAGGCGCGGTCGCTCAACAAAGAACCGCTCGCTGAGTATGCTGAGTCCGCCTCCGTCCTCGAAACCTTGATCGATGCGTCGAAGGCGGTCGACAACAAGGAGTTTCAACGTGCTGAGATATTGTTGACCGAAGCGCGCATCAACGGTGCCGATCCCGACCTGATAACGCGCATTCACGACCGGTTGATCGGCTTGCGCGAAACCCAAGCGATCGAAACAGCCGTCGAAGAGTTGCTCGCGTCGAATCGATACGAAACGGCGACGCTGTCGAAAGAAGAGTACCGCCGGTACGCCGAGAAGGCCGGGCTCGATCCTGACCGACTGGCAGAGCGACTAGAAAAAGCCCGTACCGATCGCGAATTCCAGAAAGCGATGGATAAGGCGAACGCAGCTTTGGAACAGAGCGACTTTGAAGCGGCGTTGCTCAACACGCGCGACGCATTGACGATTCGAGAAGCCAGCGAAGCTCGCTTGTTGCTGACCCGAATTCTGGATTTGAAACGACAGGATGATCTACGAATCCGTGGCGATCGAGCGCTCTCAGCGGCGAATTTTGTTGAAGCCGAGAAGTACTACACAGAAGCGTTGGACATCGAACCCAATGACGAACTTGAAGACCGACTGCGCGTTGCAACGGCTGCTCGCCTATTCACCGAAGCCAACGAAGCCCTCGCGCGCGGCGACCTGTTGCAATGTCAGCGGTTGTTGAAGAACTCGATGTGGCAAAAGCGTACACAAGAGGCTGCGAATATGCTAGCGCGACTTGCACCCGCCTTTGAAGCAGCAGACGCCGCTCACCGTGCGGATATCGCGATTAACTCGGGCGACTTACCGCTCGCTCGTCGGTTGCTGCGTGCCGCGATACCCAATCTACCGTCGCCCGCCCGCGAACGTGCCGAGCAAACGCTTGCTCGCATTAAGGGTGACTGATCGACGCCTAGTTGGTTCACCACACCGCTATTCCAAGCCTCCATCACACGATACCTACTGCCTACGCCATCCACATTAATAAAGTGGATAACGACTACTCCCTCTCCCTCGCAGGGAGAGGGCCGGGGTGAGGGTTTTAGCTTGGGCGCAATGTTCACAAACCCACACAATTAATGTGGATGAAATACTACGGCTGCGGCGCAAGTTGAACCCGTCTGACGCCGTATGGAAAGTCATTCACAAAATACGCTTGCGTAGCATCGTTGCCATGCTGATAAAACCCGCGTGGTCGCACGATCGCGCCCAAATCGCTGCGTTGCACCTTATCAACGAACGTTGCCGACTCACCGTCAGGGGCGAATCGAAGAAGCGACCGTTCGTCGCCGGATTCCTTTGCAGCACACACAAATATTTGCCCTTGATGATCCACGATGGCCCGCCCCGCATCGCTTAACTGCGGCAGCTCTAACTTAAACGTAGCCTTTCCGTCTGCAATCCGATAGACGCGTACACGCGTGCCGGCGTTGTCCGTCACACACAAGTGACCGAAGGCAAAACACACGGCGCTCGGCTGTAAGAAACGATAGTCCGGATCGAGCAAGCCCTGCGGTTCGCCCTGACCGCTTAAGATTTGCACGCGATGATTCCCCGTATCGGCGACGTAGATGCGACCGTCAGCGTCCACTGCCACATCTTGAGGGGTCGCAAACGCGCCAGGCATAAAGCCGGGGGCACCGGGCCAAACGTCCTGATCGGGAATGACACGTATCAACGTATGACGATCGCGCGATACGTCGTACATCGCAATGCAATGATTTACTGGGTCGGCCGCGATCAGCGTCGCATCTCGAAATGCAAGACCTGCAAAGTGCGGTTCGTAACCCGGCTCGGCATCGTTGATCGGCATGTAGGGCTGCGTTCCGGCGACTGCATCCCAATACAACATGCGAATCGGCCCTTCGGTATCCAAACTGATAAACGCCGTGTCCGACCAGATCGCGAGGCTGCGTGCCTGCGATGCTGAAGACAAGAAGCCCGGCTCGGACATCGAGCCCAGCGAGCCATCTTTTGAGACCATAGCAATTGTAATGAACACATCTTCATTGCGTTGATCGGGTGTAAAATCTGGCACAACATCTGTGGCGTCGATCAAATCCCGCAACGCGTTATCGCCGGGCAAACGCACTTCACGCAAATGCCAACCTTCGTGGTCTTGTCCGGCGTAACCGCGGCGTTCGTACAATTGCCACTCGCGTATCCGCTCCGGCGCGACACCGCGCGGCAACGGCCACGCTAGCGCGGCCTCGCCAGCCTCCGTCTCTTCAGCAGCCAACGGCACTACGTATGGCGGTGATGTCGGTACCTCTCCAGCAACGAACGGTGTATGAAACGTTACCGACCATTGTTGTTCGTGGCCGTCGAGAACGGCGGCTTGCGCATCGAGGAGCGAGATAAAGTGAAAGCTCTCCTTACCGCCGTGGCGCAACCGCACTGCCATCAGACCATTTGAGTAGTCTTGCGCAATCGTGCCGAAAGCGTTCGCGCGAGCACCAATTCCGTCGACCGAAACTCCCGCGGTTACCGGTCGATTGGGAAGTTGCAATCCGCCGCTCTCGTCAGTCGCTGCTTCGATCAACGGGCTATTGCCGCCCGCGCCGCGTAGCAAACTGTCACCGGTTTCCGTTCGTCCCAATTGGAAGATGCCGACTTCAACACCGGGCAACGGCTTCCCCTCGCGGTCGTGCACCACAAAACCGATGTTGCCGGGAATCTGATTCAGATACGAACCGCGAACGCCGCGTGGCTTACCGCGAACGGCATTTAAATAGGCCGCTTCGACGCGCGAAAAACGGCACCCCGCCACGCCGCCCATGAACCCGCGCTCGGAATCGCTCAGCGTATGTTCAACTAGCGCCGGACGACCGAACCGATTGTACATGCGCGATTGTGCGACGCCGGTTTCCAACGGCGAAGGATCGGCAAGGCCGAGTTGCGCCGCGAGCGACCGCATGGTCGGCCAATCCATGCGCAAGGTGTAACCGGCGGCCTGTTGAGAATATTCCGGAAGTTTGAAGTCGATCACCGCGTCGTATCGACCATCCGGAACCGGTGTCGCATCGGTCGTTGCGATTTCCAACTTATCGCATCGAACCCGCTCGATAATGCCGTTAGGTGCGAGATCGTGCGTCGACGCTGCCATCAATGCATTGAATGACTGCAGTTGGTATTGCACAAAATCGGCCACGTTGTGCGTGTCGGTCAATCCAAAGCCGCCGTCACCTAGTCCGGCCGAAACGCGCACCAAGACACCCAGCGCCTGCACGGGCTCGACAAACGAATTGTTCCATCGTGCGGCTTCTTGTTGCTTGCCATCCGGATCGATCAGGACACGAAATTGTTTTGCTCCAAGGTTGTAATTCCAAGTCGTTTCGACAACATGCGAATCACCCGGCGCAACTGCGGGAAGCTCCGCGGTCTTGATCGTTTGATCGTCAGCGTAAACCGCAACCGAAACGGATTGAGACGGTGCGAATCCTCCGTTCGCTATCGATATGCGCAGCGTGATTTGCTGGCCGCCTTGATGTCGCTGCGGTCGTGCCGTGCCATTTAGAGCCGTGCCGTCGTCGTTTACCAAACCGCGGTACGACGATTCGTGCGGCAACCGTTCGATAAATTGAACGGTTAGGTCGGGCAACGCGGGCTTCAGTACTGGGCGATCGTCGCGTCGGAACAGTAGCGTATCGACTTGACTGGTCGGCACGCGCGTGGCGTTACCCGCAGGATTGAATATCCATACTTCGTCGGCCCACTCCATGATCTTACCGACGAATTTGGTGCCGTCCCGCATCGTTACGATGTCGAGAAACCCAAGTGGCGCTGCTTCATAGCGATACTGCATGTCGGCAGGCGCAACTGGCAAGCGGTTCTGCGACTGCGCCGACGCAGTCGTCGCAACGATGCACACGCACGCCATCGAAATCAGGTTTGTTCGCCAAGTCGACATAAGTATCGCATCTCCCTTCGAACGAGATTGCATTCAGATCGTTGTTCACCGCGCTGTGTTTGACGGCCCTCTACGATGTCCATCGGCAATCGGAAACATCATGGTACCACCGCCCAAACATTCGTCTCAGTCGGGACGTTTTCAACACATCCCATGATTCCACACGCATGCCCACTTAGCTATTGTCGTACGTGCAGTCGCTGCGCAGGGTTACAGGCACCCAGTTCAGAAGATCCTCACGACATGCATTCATCGGGTCGTATCGAGACCACCCGCACCGAGCCTGAGCTTCACCGAGCCTCGACCGTATCAGTTAACGGCATTCGCCATAACAGGCCTCTATTTTTCTCGATAGTAATGCAAACGGCGATGCAGGTGAAAACCCATGGTGGTGAGATTAGTTTCTTCTCAAATAGGAAGCGTTTAGTCGTTTTGAGGATTCAGATATTGTTACAAGGGTGTTTCATATTCATGTTCAACTTCTCATAACCAGACCAGCACCACCGAGCGGTATGCGTTGCCGTTTGCGCGCCGGGTGCGGCCGCGTTATCGTTCTCCAGATTTTGTTTTTTCGCTCAACCAGTTCATCAATGCAATGGTGACAATTGAAATCTTGCAAATGAGCGAAATCCAATTCTGAATGAATTTATTTCACCGAACACATTGAATCTGAAATCTCAATTTTTTTGAATCTGAAATCTCAAATTTGAAATCATTGAAATCTGAAATTAACTTAGTGATGGATTGCGCGGCCAACGCCGCTTGATCCTTGGCTCTCAACCTTCGCCCCATCCGAGACTGAGAGGAGCAACTGCGACGCGAGATTGGAGTGAAAAGGTTCATATATGGAGCGATGATTTATGGCATCATTTCTGAAATATCATCCCCTTTTGGAAGCAGGTATCTGCTTGATCGCCCCGTTTACTCGACACGCCGATTTAACTACCACAGTCCCAATCGCCGCAATCGGCCCCGACACACTTGAACGTCTCAACCCAACTTCCCCTGAATCTTCGACAACATCGCCTCCGCTTCGCCCGCGCCGTACTGACCGGCGTTCCAGCGATAGCCAAGGCCGTCACGTTCGACGCGTGGAATAAAGTGGATGTGCAAATGAAAGACCGCCTGCCCGGCCGCGGCGCCCGTGTTCTGCAAAATGTTCACACCGTCGGCAGACGTGGCCTGCTGAACGGCCGTCGCCAGTTTGGGAGCTTGTAAAAAAAGATACGCCGCTAACTCCGGATCGATATCGCGGATGTCAGCGGCGTGTAATTTCGGAATGAGCAGCGTATGACCGGCTGCCAGCGGATTGATATCGAGAAAGGCAAGCGCCCGATCATCTTCCCACACGCGGTGGACGGGAATGGCCCCCTCGGCGATTTTGCAAAAGATGCAGTCCGTCGCGGTGGCCATGATGGGCGTGCTACCTTATTCGTCTGCCTTGATCGTATCGTCCGCAGCGTCCTCGCTCTTGGCAGGTGCCTTTGCGGCAGCCTTGCCAGACGAAGCGCTCTTATTGCGTGGCTTGCGGCCTTCGAGGTAGTCGATGCGCGCCTGGATACGTGCCTTGCGTAGCCCCTGCGTACCCTTCTTCTTACCAGAGCCTGCGTCGGCAGCGGTTTCGTTCGGATCGACCAATTGCAATATCGCCAGTTCGCCGTTGTCGCCGATACGGCGCTTGGACAAGCGAATGATGCGGGTGTAACCACCCGGACGATTCTTGTAAGACGGAGCCACTTCGTCCATCAGTTTGGTCAACACGCTGGATGCCACGAAGGGAATCTTCGACTTGTTGTATGA
Source organism: Phycisphaerae bacterium (assembly GCA_030432035.1). Classification (GTDB taxonomy): domain Bacteria; phylum Planctomycetota; class Phycisphaerae; order UBA1845; family UTPLA1; genus ECT2AJA-110-A. The sequence continues at coordinate 5,362 of JAUIHO010000025.1, read as the reverse complement.
GGCCGGCACCTTGCCTGCGCGATGGCGACGACCCGAGCGACCTGCCATGACCTTCTGCCGTTGGGCATCGGACATTGCGTCGTATTGATCTTGGTTTTCCGCATCAAGCATGGCACGATCCGTCAGCATGGCTTCGGCCAAACGACGGGCTTGGATGCCACCTTTGCGGGCAGTCGTGATCAGCTTTTCGACGAAACGCCGCGTTTCGCGCGCCTTCGGCAAGGTCGTCGTGACCTGGCCATGCTGAATCAGGCTTTGAGCCATGTTGCGACGCATAGCCATCAAGTGCGAAGGCGTTCGCGACAGGTGTTTCTTTGCAATTCGGTGTCTCATCGGTCTCTATCCTACGTATGCGGGGCCGGTTTATTGGCCCTTCAAGGCAAGCCCGACCTTCATCGGGCAGTTGCGTTCATTATCCTTGGTGGTGGTCAGACGTCGCTTCGACCTGATTGTCGGCATCGCCGCCCTGCTGTTGTTCGGCCGGTGGATTGCTCGGGCCCATCGAACCCGAATCCAACGGGGCGATACCCGAAAGCCGCGAAGACGAACCCGAGAACGGGGCCGAAGCCGATGGCGGCGATACAGCCTCATCGGCAAGCGGCGAATAATCGCCCGCATCGTCGTCGTCATCGTCATCATCGAGGCCGTCATCTTCACCCGAAGATTCAAGATGCAGGCCCAACTCGGCAAGCTTGCGCTTCACTTCACGAAGCGACGTCTTTCCGAAGCTGCGCAGCTTGAGCAGGCTTTCTTCATCGTGTTCCATCAGTTGCCCGATGGTCGTGATGTTAGCCGACGCCAAACAGTTGCTCGATCGCACCGACAGCTTCAATGCCGAAACCGGCGTTGCCATCAGCTCGTCATCAACGGAGCTGCGTTCGGTTTCGTGGGCTTGCTCGTCAGCCTGAGCCGCCATGGCGTTGCCCAGATCGAAGTACTGTACAAACGGGTTGAGGTGCTTGCGGAGAATCTTGGCCGCTTCGACCAACGACATCTCCGGCGTCAGCGTACCGTTCGTCCAAATATCCAGCACTAGTCGGTCGTAATTGGTGCGTTGGCCGACGCGCGTGTCTTCGACGCGGTATCGCACGCGGGTCACCGGCGAGAAGAGCGAATCGACAGCGATAACGCCGACTTCGCGTTCTTCATCGTCGCGCTTGTTTTCATCAGCCGTGATGTAGCTGCGACCGCGATTGACCGTCATCTCCATGTTGAACTTCACGTCGTCGGTGAGCGTGCAGAGATGATGATCCGCGTTGATGATTTCCAAGTGGGCGTCGGCTTCGATATCGGCGGCAGTGACGTTTACCGTCTGGCCGGCCTTGCCCTGCACCGAAATCTTCATGGTCTTGGCGTCGGACGATGTCGACTTCACCACCAAGCTTTTGATGTTGAGGATGATCTCGGCGACGTCTTCGTAAACGCCCTTGAGGCTCGTAAATTCGTGGTCGGCGCCTTCGATCCGAACTTCGGTAATGGCCGCGCCTTCAAGGCTCGACAGCAAAATTCGGCGCAGGCTATTACCAACCGTCGTTCCGAAACCTCTTTCGAACGGCTCGACGATGAACCGACCGAACATTTCGGTGCTGACCGTTTCGTCTCTGACGACTCGCGTCGGTAATTCCAAGCCTCGCCATCGAATTCGCATCTGTGATCTCCCGGGATCTGAACGGCACATCCCGCGCCGTTGACTTGCGTCTTTTTCAACACCAAAGGGCCGTTCCGCGCCACCGAACTGCTCTGGTGCTCGAACGCCGACGCCGCATGCGTTAATCAATGCGTCGGTGTTCCGGTTTCAGTTTCCTACAACTACCCTTGCCTTATTCGCAATACTCAAATGACAACGATTACATCGATATACAAGTTCTATACGCGCCGTCGTCTGCGCGGGCGACAGCCGTTGTGCGGCAACGGCGTCGTGTCTTCGATCGACAGGATGCGCAGGCCGGAAGATTGCAAGCCGGAAACGGCCGACTCGCGACCACTGCCCGGGCCTTTGACGCGCACTTCCACTTCGGTAAGGCCGAAGCGCTTGGCCGCTTGCGCCGCCGTTTCACCCGCGCGTTGCGCGGCAAAGGGCGTGCTCTTTCGCGTGCCCTTGAAGCCGACGGCACCAGCCGACGACCAACAGAGCGTTTCGCCGTTCATATCCGTGATGGTGACGAGCGTGTTATTAAACGTCGACTTTACGAAGACGATGCCACGCGTTACATGTCGTTTGGTTTTTCGCTTACCGCTTTTTGCCACGTCAGCCAATCCTCCGGGCCGATGATATTTTCAAATTTCGTACGTCGGGGATGAGCATCACCCCGCAACCGCTAACCCACTGCGTTAGCGCAGTTCCTTCACGCCCTTCTTACCGGCGACCGTCTTCTTCGGACCCTTGCGGGTACGGGCATTGGTCTTGGTGCGTTGACCGCGTACCGGCAAACCGCGTCGATGACGCAGCCCGCGATAACACTGAATATCTTTGAGCCGCGCGATGTTTTGCGTGACTTGGCGGCGCAGTTGACCTTCAACCACATAGTTGCGGTCGATAATGCCCGCGATGCGGCTGATCTGATCTTCGGTCAGATCTTTGGCACGCAAATCTTCTTCGATTTGCGCTTCTTTCAGAATGGCCTTACTGAACGTCGGACCGATTCCGTAAATGTAGGTCAATGAAATGACCACACGCTTTTCATTCGGGATATCAACACCGGCAATACGTGGCATCTAATCTTGCTCCGTTGCAAATACACGCGCATCGAAAATCGAGCGCGACGGGGACCAGGGAATTAGCCCTGTCGCTGCTTATGACGCGGGTTGGTCGAACAGATCACCCGCACGATTCCTTTACGCTTTACAATCTTGCAGTTCTCGCAAATACGTTTGACCGAAGATCGCACTTTCATCTCAATCACCTTCACTGTTTGGGCCGCCTAAATAGGCGAGCCAGCAAACCCGACGACCGGCATTACCGACCGTCAGTCAGAATATCAACACCGTTTTCCGTCATCGCGAGCGTGTGCTCGAAATGGGCGGACAAACTGCCGTCTCTCGTCACCTGCGGCCAACCCGAGGCATCACCCGCTTGCACGTGGCGTGTACCGACGTTGACCATGGGCTCGACCGCAATCACGAGGCCGGGCTCCAGAATAAAGTCCTGCTTGCGCTGCTGCCGATCCGAATAGTTAGGAACCTTCGGCTCTTCGTGCATGTTGCGACCAATGCCATGACCGACAAATTCGCGCACCACAGAGAAACCCGCATCCTCCACCAGGCGTTGCATCTTCGACGCAACATCGCTCCAGCGGCGACCGGGTTTCATTTCTTCAATTGCCAAGTCCAAAGTCGCGGAAGTTACATTGAGCAACCGCTGCGCTTCGGCACTAATTTTTCCGACGGCGTAGGTATTGGCGGCATCACCGCAATACCCTTTCAAACGCACGCCGCAATCGACGCTGATAATGTCGCCTTCGACCAGTTCCCGCTCGTCGGGAATGCCGTGCACCACTTCGTGGTTCACGCTGGCACAGATTGACGACGGAAACGGAAAGCGCGCCGACGGAATTACCACGCCCCTGAAGAGCGCCTCACCGTCTGCTGCGGCAATCACATCATCCGCAATCGCGCCAAGCTCACTAACTCGTACGCCGGGACGAATCACTTCTGCCATGCGCTCGTGCACGCGACGCACAATGCGCCCCGCCGCTCGCATCAGCTCAATTTCGCGCGGACTCTTCAGCTCAATCTTGGGCCGATCCTGCCGCTCGCGTTGCTTGCCGGCTAATCTCATCACTCCCGACAAGCCTCGATAATGCGCTCGGAAATCTGATTGATGTTTCCGACACCGGAAACCGTGCGAACCAAGCCCTGCCGCTCGTAGTGATCGACCACGGGGGCGGTTTGCCGCTCGTAGATCTCCAACCGCTCAGAAACCACTTCTACCGTATCATCCGCACGCCGAATGAGGGGTTCTCCGCTGTTATCGCAGACGCCCGGCTCTTTCGGAGGCGAAAATTTTGTATGATACGTCCTACCACATTTTGGGCAATATAGACGCCCTGTCAACCGGTCCAATAACGCGTCCCGGGGTACGTCGATCCTGACGACGTGCTCCAAAGGCGTTTTTTTCCTCTCCAGAAGGTTGTCGAGCCCCTCTGCCTGAGTCACCGTCCTCGGAAACCCGTCCAGAAGAAAACCAGCATAAGCGCCGGCCTTTTCAATGTGCGACATCATCATCGCGAGGATCAGATCGTCCGGGACCAGCGCCCCACGATCCATGTAGTCCTGCGCTTGCAGTCCGAGCTCGGTTCTTGCCTTCCGCTCTTCCCGCAGGATATCGCCGCTGGACAGATGCAGCAGATTCTTCCGCTCTGCGATGCGTACCGCCTGCGTACCCTTGCCGGCACCGGGAGGCCCCAGAAGGATCAAATTCACATGTACGCCCCTTTGATCCGACTGCCGCCATCGGCACCGAGGAAGCCGCTGTAGTTACGCATGATTAGGTTCGACTCGATGCGTTGCACCAAATCGAGCCCCACGCTCACCACGATCAGCAAGCCGGTTCCACCCAGGAATGACGATACGGTAATCGGAATATTCATCGCACCCGCAATCACCTGCGGGATAATGGCGATCACAGCCAGGAAGCCTGCACCGACGTATGTGATGCGCCCCATGACGGTCTCGAGATAATCGGCCGTGCGCTTGCCCGGCCGCAGCCCCGGAATAAAGCTGCCGTTGTCGCGAAGGTTGTTGGCCATTTCCTTCGGTTGGAACTGAACCGTCGTCCAGAAGTACGCAAAGAAGTACACCAAGGCGACGTACGAGAGCACGTACAGGAAGCCAGTGCCGCCCCGGAATTCTTCCGAAAGCGTCGCGAAGAAGTTGCTCTCCGGAAAGATGTTCATCAACCAGTTGAAGAACAGGCCCGGGAAGATGAGCAAGCTGCTGGCGAAGATGATGGGCATAACGCCGCCATGATTGACGCGGAGCGGCAGGTAGTTGCGATCGCCACCGTACATGCGTCGACCGCGCATCTGCTTGGCCTGCTGAATCGGTATCCGGCGCTGACCCTGCGTGATCAGAATCGAACCGGCGACCACGGCGACGAATGCCACGAGCAGGAAGATGATCTTGGCGGGGCCCATGGCGCTTTCGCCACCCACATCCAGCGATGCGTTATCGATCACCCAGAAAACAGCCTGTGGCATCTGAGCCACGATACCGGCCATAATGATGAGGCTGACGCCATTACCGATGCCGTATTCATCAATCTGCTCACCGAGCCACATGAGGAACATGGTGCCCGCTGTCATCGCAAACACGCCAACGAACCAGAAGATGGTCGTCGCCCAAAAATTCCCGGAAAGATCCG
>JAUIHO010000024.1 GCA_030432035.1 Phycisphaerae bacterium | reverse complement strand
CGGTCGTAAAAGTCATAATCCGTCGTGCCGAGTTTGATTTCGGCAACGCCGTTGAGGACGACGCCTTCAAAATGAAAATCGTCGCGCATGTCCGCATACAAATGCTGCAGACCGAAGGGTGTCGGCTTCTCCTCGCGATCAGTGGTTTCGCGCATCGCGTTTTTTGGTACAACTTGAATGATGTTAGTTGACACTGTTGTTAGCGCGCCGTCGTTTGCTACGTTTGGCTGATAGCCTTCGATAAATAGGTCGTACATCGATGTGTCGATTTCGATATAGCGCGTGTCGATAAAAATCTGCGGCACGCCGGCGGCGCGCATCTCTTCGTTTAGCTTGAGTGCTTCCTCATGTGATAGCGCTTCATCGCGCGGTGTTCTTTTCGCCTCGTCGGCGTGAACCCATGCCGGTGAAACCAGCACAATGAAAATCAAGCATTGGTTGACCATTGGTCGTCGAATCATCAGGCAAGCTCCTTACTGACCGCCGCCGGTCGTCCATTGGCGGATGCCGATATGGCGCGGCGTCGGTTCGGGTTGGTGGCGAGTGAAGAAGTCGGTTTGGATGACGAGTTGCGGGCCGCCGTTGGAAGCGGGCGGTGCAACGCGGCGTTGTGTTGGCGATTCGTTTCGGCCAGAGGCGTCGTCGTGAGGGTGCGGCGTCGAGATGAGGAGCATGGTCGTTAGTACGCTGCCAATGCATACGACGATGCAAGCGGCGATGGCCTGCGGAATCGTGATGCTCCGCTGCCGAAGGAGGCGCGCGACTTGTTGCTTGCCATTGGCGGATGTTTCGACGGTTGTAGTGTTGCAATGTGCGATGGCATCGCGTACGCGACCTATGTCGCGCGTCGTCGGTCTTGCTGCCGGTAAGTCGCCGAGCAGGTGTTCGAGTGGGTCGATTTCAGGCGGCGTCATCGATCTGCCTCCGCAGTAAGTCGCGCAGGGCTTCCAGCCCGCGACGGTAATGAGTGGCGGCCGTGCCCGAAGGGATGTCCAGCGTGTCGGCGATTTGCGCCAATGTCAGGCCACCGTATATCTTGAGCGCGATCACTTCGCGTTGGACAGTGCCGATCTTGGTCAAAGCCTCACGCACGAGTTGGGCCATTTGCCGTTGCTCCACATCGCGACAGGCGTCTAAATCAATCAGGCTGCCGCAGTTGGGTGCGAGCGGTTCGTGATCCGGCAACCGCTGCCGTCGTCGTAGATCGTCGATGGCGGCGTTGCGAATCGAACGCAGGCAATATCCCAACGGTTCGTCGATATGCGCGCCGCGCTGAACGAGCTTCACCAACACGTCTTGCACGATATCGAGGCTGTCGTCGAGATTGCCCAACCACGCCAGCGCCACGGCACAGAGCCGTTGGTGTTCGCGCTCAAACAAACCGGCCCAAAAGGCAGCGTCTTGTTGCAATCGATCGGGCAAGCGGGCCTCGATAGTTATGCGTTAATTGGTAACCGGCCCAGTTGGCCGCGTTCAATTGTACAGACGACGGTAGTGGGCGGATTTATTCAAAGTTAGTACGATTTTTTGTGCGAGAAAAGTTGGTTATGTTCCTGACGGGGCGTGGCAGATCAGTTCCAATTGGTTGCCTTCGGGATCTTTGAAGAATAAGGCTTTGGCGTTCATGTGCGGGAAGGCCGCGGGCTGCGGGTCGAGGCCGGCGGCGCTGAGACGCTGTTGCCAGTCGTCATATGCAGTCGCAGGTATCTCAAACGCGAGGTGATTGAGCGTCGATTGCTTCACATCGTGGCCGGTCAAACGTTTGCGAGCGTTGGCGTGGCGTTCGTAGTCGATCAACGCGAGCAAGACGGGATGGCCGCCACGAGCGAGGTCGGTGCCATGGTCGCGAATGGTTAAGAATGTGATGGTCGGTTCACCGTCGGGGTCGTGACCGGCGTCGGTTTCGATGGAATATTCGCAGTGCAGTGCGAAGCCGAGGGTGTCGACGTAGAAGGCACGCATGGCGGGCAGGTCGCGCACACTGAGGACGATTTCGGCAACGCCGGTGATGGGGGGCGGGGTGGACATGTAAGGGAATTCTAAGTCTTGATGGAAGCTGTGTGGAGTGGTGTAAAATAACAATGTGTAGATCGAAGGAATTTCGTGGAATTGATTTTGGGGCTTGGCAGTGAGTAGCGACAAGCAGATTCGCCCATCGTCTGTAACGAACGATCATATCGAATTGGTCATGGCGGCGTTGCACCGCGCCGTCGTCGATTACACGGGACAGGCTCGCGGAATAGGCTATCGTTACCGAATTGATGTGTACCTGAGAGATTCCAACATTGATTATTTTAACGATTTCGATCTTGAAGAGTTCGCCGATGCGATAAAAAAACAAACGGGTGTGCATCTCGACAAAACCGACTGGTCTTATCTCATCGGCGAACGTTTCTGTCAGTCGCCGGACGAATGGGAGGTACGATTCGCCGAACTGTTCATCTTCGGACGGTTAGCGGAATTGATCGCCGTTAGGATGAAGTTACCGGCTATAGAGGCGATCAAAATCCTTGGGCAATCATCGACAACAGCAGGCGCCTTTCAAGCAATTCAAAAGGTCTTAAACGAAGCTTGCCCTGATCTCGATCAAATCGCTCCGTCAACATTGGTCGTCAAGCGATTCTCAGTAGTACGTGATCTAATGCCTGTCTGGGCAAAGTTTCAGGTGATGAGTCAGGGGCGGTTGCCAAGTTTGCAAAGTACGCGGCTCATCAAAGCGGTGAGCGGGCCGACCGGTGGTTCGCTCTGTATCGCAGTCTTGGTGTTAGTTTTCTTCTTCCTGTTCAAGGTTGTGGCGATCAGTCTTGTTGCAAGTCTGTTTGCTACGTTTGCGTTTGCAGTTGCACTTGCTTGGTTCTTATATTTACTTGAAAAGCTATTCGAGAAATATCAGCGTGCAACCGGTCGCAGCGTAATTCGAATGCCGAAAGACATTAATACGTTCGGTGATGTCGCGAGACTGATATCTGGCGAACGCGGTGGATGGTGTACGAATTGTGATTACGATTTGACGGGTAGCAATCGTAAAACGTGCCCAGAGTGTGGTTCGGCAATATGGTCCGTGGGTGGGATTCCTGGCGATTTGACCAATATGAATAAGGGATCGTAAATCCTTATTCAGATTTAAAGCGCTACGCAAAGTCGTAACGGATTGACGGCAAAGTACTTACCAATTGCATACCATCCATCGATTCAAATTCCTTGACTTCAAAAATATGTTCAGTTAATGTTCGGTTCTCGAATCGGCCGATTCAGGCCCTGCCCGCGCGATGGTCGTGCGGGCAAACGTGTATCTCTTCCACCCCAGAGGTCCCAACATGTCTAAGATTGCCAAACAGAAACTCGCCATGATTACGCGCCAACTCGTCGTGCTCAGTGCCGCTGTAGCGTTGACCGCATTTGCTACCACGGTAGTCGTTTCCAGCGCCGATCATCACAAAGACAAACACGACCACGGCGATCATGCCCACGCCGATCACAAGCACGGTGATGCACCGGGCATGCCGTCGCCGGAAGAGATGGCCAAGATGATGGAGATGGTCGTCAAGATGGGTACGCCGGGTGCCGAGCACGAGTTGCTAAAAGGAATGAGCGGCACATGGAAGGCAACCTGCAAAGCCTACCACGCGCCGGGTATGGAACCCGATGTCAGCAAAGGCACCACACGCAATGAGATGATGCTCGGTGATCGTTTTGCGCATCAACACTTCAAAGGCATGATGAAGATGCCGACTGCCGATGGTGGTCACGAAGAATCCGATTTCGAAGGTGTTGGCGTCATGGGCTACGACAAAATTAAGAAGCACTATTTCACGCTATGGATGGATAACTTTGGCACGACGTATTACACGGCGACCGGCCAGTACGACGCGGCCAAGAAAGAACTGACGATGATCGCCGTCGGCCCCGACCCGATGAAGGGTATGCAGGATTCGGAAAGCAAATGGGTCTGGCGCTTTGAGTCGAAGAATAAGTACGCGTTCGAGATGCACATGGACATGGGCGGCGGAAATTGGTTCAAGCACATGGAAATCATCTACGAGAAGTAAATGTGTGCTATTGCCGTTGAAAATTGTTAGTATCTAAACAAAACAGCCGCAGCAGAGAATCATCCTTTGCTGCGGCTGTTCTTGTTTTACATGATTGTTGACGGGTACTGGTTCGTTACGCCACTGCCTCAATCTGAAACGCTCGCTGGCGGTACAGGTGCTCGAACAAGTTCCCTTCGTGCGGTTGATCCCAACTGAGTTTGAACGTCGGCACGGGGCCGATGTTGAGGCGATCGACGTTCGGCGCGGCCATGAGCGACGCGAGAAATTTCTTGTCTTTGGACAGTGCCGTTGCAACAAGCGTGGGGCCGATGGCACAAGGTATGTCGCTCGCCGGGGCTTCGATGACAGCCGCGTACGGGAACAGGAATTCCTTACCCGCCAGCGGATGTTCGGCGTCTTCACACCAAATGATGGCAGGCAATAGCCAGGCGATGCGGCCTTGCTTAACGAGACGATTGCTGCCGCGAATCTCTTGCACAAAATCGGTCGCGCCATTGCCAAGTTGGGCATCGATCGATTCCGACATCATCTCGGCCATTTCGGGATTGGCGAACGCGGCGACTTGCGCGTTCGGGTCTTCGGCGGGTAGCGCTTTCACGTCGGCGAGCTTCTCGGCGATGGCCTGAGCGATGGCCTTACCGTTGCGCGGCGTCCAGATGGCGCTGCAGTTGATGCACGACCGACCGCCGTTGGCCGCGATCGATTGCACCATCAAGTCGAGATACTGCTCCCAATTATCCGCTTCGTCTTCACCGAAAACGATCTTGCTGTAACCCGGTCCGTGCAGTTCCACACGCGGGTCGTTGGCATAAGGTCGCGTCGTCGCTTCGCCGCCGAACAGCATCGAACGACCGCAGCGGCGGAGCAGTTCGCCCGCACCGCCGTGGTCGGTGGGGTAGAACCCAAACGCTTCGGCGGGCACACCGACGGCTTTGAAACATTCGATAATCCGCAACGGCGACCAGGGCTCTTCGCGACCGGGCTTGAGTACCAACGGACACTTCAATGCAATGGCCGGAATCCAAAGCGAGTGCACGCCCGGCGAGTTGCTGGGCAGAACGGCACCGAGGCAATTGGCCTCGCGGAAGAAGCTCAGCGTGCGACCTTCGTCGCTACCGTAACCTTGATCGAGAATCGACAGATCGAAGCCGCGCGTCAGGCCGGCGATGACGGTGTCGATTTCGTTGAAGATGCGATAGACCTTTTGGGCGTTGCCTTTGCAATACGAAATCGGCATGCCCGTCGTGGCGGAAAGCTGGCGAATGTAATCGTCGAACGATTGCTGCTCGTTTCCGCATGCGACGGTGCCGCTGATAAACAGCTCGCCAGCTTTGCGACACATCTCCATCAGCTCTGCGACAGTGAACTGCTCGAGCACGTCACGGTCCATCTGGCTGATGTCGCGCCCGACCATGCCGCTGTTGGCTTGGCTAACGAGCGCGACGGGATCGCCCGTAGCATGGTGCACCAACTCGGTGGTTTCGACGGATTCGTAAGGTTGGCCGTGACGGAGGATGGGGATGTGGAGCATGTTCGGGTTTCCTCAGGTTGCTAATCAGTTTTCGGTGCTGCGGCTACGATCTCGTGACCTTTGATTATGTAATCACCCTCTTGGAGCCTAGCACTGTCACAATATAGTTCATACTGAAATCTAATGTCTTCCGGTGGCTTTTTGTCCCAGCCAATCACTACGTTAGCGAATTGAAGAACCGGCTTTGCCATGCTTGAGTGGATTACATTTCCGGGTGTTGAAAACACTCGATATGTGCGAACTGGACTGTTTATTTCTGTAATCATCTGCCAGCCGAAATTTTGAATTTGCTGGCCGAGCCGCGCCTTTGTTACTCCATCAGTGCTCTTTACAGTCAGGCAAATATGTTGGGCAAGGCCGCGGCCATCATTAACAATTCGAAGAATCGGGTCTATGTGCTGGTAGCCGTTGACGGTCCCGCTCGGCACCAATTCATGGAGTAGTTTGAGTCGTGGCGCAGGCCGCCGACCAAACATATCCTCAAGGTCAAAATGTTCTAGTTTATAACAACTGTCGCCAGATCTCTTGTAATATCGATATTCTTTTGCAAGCATTGCCATATGGGGGCCCGACTCGCTAACTGGCACCAGAGAAACCACAAATCCGGATTCTGAGTTTGAATCTGCTGCAATCGGCTTATGCTGGATTCCGTCAATGATAGGAACGGTTGCTTTGCCAGTGAGGCTTTGAAGTTCTGAACACCATGCGAGAAATTCAGCGAACGGCTTAATCTCTATCGCTGTGTCGACCCCGTCTTGATTTTTTCGCGCATCTACGCCCCAAACGATTATGCCGCCGTCTGAGTTTGCGAATGCTGACGCAAGCTTTGTGAAATGACGTTTCGGATCGTTTTGCTGTTCTTTCTTTAGGTTGCTGTAGATCTTGAAGTCGAGATGCAAATCTTCTTGCGTACCTTCCTCAACGTATTTCTTAATTCTTTCCAAATCAATGGAATTAAATTCTCTTTCTAGTTCCGCGACCATTAACTGATGCTCAAAAAACCATCACACGATTCCCGCGCCAAGACCTTCGCGGCACTGACATTGGCATTGCAACACAAACGTCTTGCTATCGATGAGGATTGTAGCCCGGAGGGATTTCATCGGCACGCGGAGCGCGCACGTAGAGCTTGGCGTCGAGTTCGATCGCGCCGAAGCGGCGGAAATTGTCTTGTGCGATGTAGAGGCTGACGCGATTGATGCCGCCGGCATATTGCGGGTCGGCCGATTGGTCGGGATCGTCTTCCCAAAAGCAAACGGGGCAGCGATCCCACAGGTCGCGTTCGCAGAGCGTGATGAATCCGCAGCAATGGCAGCGGTAACGGGTCTTATAACGCCGGGGCTGGCGGCGATCGGGCGTGGTGTACTGAATCGCGATATCCCAATGTCGGTTTTTGGGCGGCATAGTGGCGACCACCTTTCGCAGGGGGAAGGTGCGATACTCCTTTACTACTAGTGTATGTTTCGGCGAAAGCAGAATCGATGTCAAGATCGAAATTGGGCCGGAAAAATATGGGGGCAGGGCACGAAAAAAGGGGCGATTTGGAGGCCTTGAACCGGCGAAATGGGGCAGGGAAAGACCCCGGAATCCCGGGACTAGCCCGAATTTTTGAAGGGCAAGGCAGCAGCGGGGGGAAAGCATCCATTGCCAGCTCATTCTGAGAAATTGGGCACCAATATCACGACGAGGCACAGCCCGGCTTACCGCTTCGCGAGCTGAGCCTTCTGAGATCCCCATGAGATCGGCAATTTTCCGGCGATCGCCCATTCGCCGCTTGGTATGATTACCCCCATCATGCGGCGGCGGGCCTACAAAAAATGGATCATCCTGGCTGGCATCGTATGCCTCAGCGGTGCCGATCATCTCGGCTGGCTCACGGGGCCGGCGGGCGACGATCGGGCGCGCTACCACGGCGTTGAATGCGTCGTGACGTATGTCTCCGATGGCGACACGATCGATGTCGATCTGCCTGATGGTCGCAAGGCAACGACGCGCATTCGGTTGTGGGGCGTGGATTGTCCGGAGATAGCGCACGATCCCGAGGAAACGGGTGCCTACTTCGGTGAGATTGCTAAGGATTTTGTGCAGGAGCACGTGCACGGTCGGCGCGTGCGATTGGCGCTCGATCCGAATCGCGACCCGCGCGACAAGTACGGTCGATTATTGTCATTTGTCTATTTAGCGGATAGTGGCGAGATGCTAAACGAATTGCTGGTGCAAGAAGGGCTGGCGTACGCCGATCGGCGCTTTGACCACGCGTATAACCTGCGATTTCAAACCCTGGAAAAGCGCGCTGCAAAGAAGGCGGTCGGCCAATGGGCTGACGTGTCAGTAGAACAGATGCCCGCATGGCGACAGCGAATGCTTAAGGTGGGCACGATTCGCTAAGAATATTTGAGCCGAAATGATGCCACGGGAAGACCAGTTTGCGCCCCGCAATATTGCAGAGCTAGACCCGTTTCTATTCGTCAAAAATGTCTACCCTGTGCTGCAATTAAGGCGTTTTGACAAAGAAACGATCGATGAATTGTGCATCGATAGAGAGGAAACGAAGCGGTTTTTAAGAGAGGTGGGCATACCTGATGCTTCGAGTAAGCCCGGGATATTTGAGTTTGTTTCGCCGTTAAATTTTGAGTTACCGCCGAATCCGAGCTGCGGTGAGATAATGCCGTTGGGCAAATCGGCAGTTCATATTGCAAACCTAGGGTCGCCGAAGCACCCCGTATTCTTGGACGAAAAAGGCGTTGTATTTGTATGCGTCGAGAGGGAGGAGGGCGGTGAGTATTGGTATATTAGCCAAAGCCTAGAAGTTCTCGTTGCACAAATCGTGTTGATACTTGCCTATGAACGGCGATATCACCACGAAGCGATGACGCCGACACTTCACGATGTGCTCGTCCCCACGTTTGTCAAAGAGATGCAGGCCCTAGATCCCGACGTATTGACGGGATACTGGCAAATTTTCGTGGAGGAGGTTACTCGTAGCGGCTTCTAGAGTTCGGGATCGAGCCCAACCGGCATCGAACACCTACTCGCCGCTCGATTCGCCTTCTGCTGCTGCGGGGGCGGGCTTGTTGCGACCGCGCAGTTCGTCGAGTTCCTTCTTGGCTTCTTCCCAAAGCTTGTAGGCTTCTTTGCGTTGGCCGCGCTTGTAAAGAGTGCCAGCTTCGGTGCGCTTCCGCTTGATATCTTTGGTTTTTCGCATGATTTGATTCCTATGGGCTGCGCCGAGGTCGAATAAGGGTCGCCACTCGGCAAAAGTTCAGTTCAAACGAGCCCCACAAGATACCTGAGACCGCAATTTTGAGCCAGTGGGGCGGGGGGCGGAAATATTTTTTCGGGGGTGCTTCAGCCGGATTCGGCGTTAACCTTATGTCAAATGTTAATTTGTCACTAAATCAGCCCGGATAATTTTTTTATTTCCAAGCCGTTGACACCCCACCGGGCCGTGGTAAATTGCTGTGCTGCGACGAACGAAACGCATGAGCGGTTTTCGAGTCGCAGCGAGCGAAACCAAGCAGCTGGAGCAGACTGCTGAGACGCCGAATTGACAAGTTGGTTTGACACGGGCGTTGCCGTCAGGTCTCGATTGATACGGACCACTGGCACTGCCAGTGGTTTTTTTGTCGCCACACTGAGCGGCAGAGCGTTCCGCCCGCGACGATAGTGGTTGGCGGTCCCGCTGAAAAATCGGGGCTCGTAGCTCAGTTGGTTAGAGCGCGTCGCTGATAACGACGAGGTCGTAGGTTCGACTCCTACCGGGCCCATTGTTAAACCACGACGTGCGGATGGGAAAGCATTCGTGTCGGACTGGATTCCATTCGCGATCTTCGGTGCTCTGGTAGTGCTGATCTTCGTGGTGCGACAAAAAGGTGGTGGTTGAGGCCCGAAACGGCCAAGCTGAGCGTGTCTCGGTTAATCAACTGCTGCTAACAAGATAAAGTTGCTGACGGCAGCCTGCCGCAGGTTTTTTGCGGGGCCGTAGCTCAATTGGGAGAGCACCGGCTTTGCAAGCCGGGGGTTGTCGGTTCGATCCCGATCGGCTCCAGTAACTTTGAGTGGTTCGAAGGATGGTGTGTTTCGGTGGCCTTGAAAGAGGCCTTCGGAACTCGGCATCCCTTGGATGACGGGCTGAGGCAATGCCTCGGTTGCTCTTTGAAAAGCGAATAGAGTGGGTTGTGAAGAAGATGATCTTCACGAACACAAGTGTTCAACCAGAGTTCTTATCTGCTGGTGGGGGCAACTCTACTGGTAGATAAAGGATTGAGCGCCGATAGCGGTGATTAGAATGACATAAGTCGTTGAAGTGGCGTTGCAAGTTTTCGGATTTGTGACGGCGATTCATCGATATGGTCAAGCTCGTTAAGGGTGCATGGTGGATGCCTAGGCGTTCGGAGGCGATGAAAGACGTGGAAACCTGCGATAAGCTTCGGGGAGCTGGTAAACAAGCATTGATCCGAGGATTTCTGAATGGGGAAACCTAATGCCGCCCAATAAGCGGTGTTACTGACGGGTGAATGTATAGTCCGTCAGAGCCAACCCAGGGAACTGAAACATCTAAGTACCTGGAGGAAAGGAAATCAACCGAGACTCCGTTAGTAGCGGCGAGCGAAAGCGGATATAGCCCAAACCGTCCTTCGGGGCGGGGTTGTGGGGCCTCGAGGAGTTACAAAAGCGCGATTAGCGGAACGGTTTGGAAAGGCCGACGATACAGGGTGAAAGTCCCGTACGCGACGATCGATGCTCTCCGTTGAGAGGATTCCCAGAGTAGCACGGATCTCGTGGAACTCCGTGTGAAGCCGGGGGGCCCACCCTCCAAGGCTAAGTACTACCGAACGACCGATAGCGAACTAGTATGGCGACTGAAAGGTGAAAAGTACCGCAATAAGCGGAGTGAAAAGTACCTGAAACCATGCATCTACAAGCAGTCGAAGACCTATGCCCTCGGGCACGGTCGACGGCGTACCTTTTGCATAATGGACCGGCGAGTTACTCCTCTGTGGCAAGGCTAAGCAGTTCAGCTGCGGAGCCGTAGCGAAAGCGAGTCTGAATAGGGCGATGAAGTCGCAGGGGGTAGACCCGAAACTGAGTGATCTACCCATGGGCAGAGTGAAGTATCCGTAACAGGATGCGGAGGCTCGAATCCGTAAACGTTGAAAAGTTTTGGAATGACCTGTGGGGAGGAGTAAAAGTCTAATCAAACTCAGAGATATCTGGTTCTCCCCGAAAATGCTCTAGGGCATGCCTCTGGCCACTACGTTATGGGGGTAGAGCTACTGAATGGATCGAGGGGGCTTCCCGCCTACCTCCTCCAATCAAACTCCGAATACCATAACGACTATCCAGGGAGAAAGACTACGGGTGACAACGTCCGTGGTCAAAAGGGAAACAACCCAGACCGCCAGCTAAGGCCCCCAATTTTACCTGAGTGCATAAGGAAGTTGGGTTTCGATGACAGCGGGGATGTTGGCTTAGAAGCAGCCACCATTTAAAAAGTGCGTAATAGCTTACCCGTCGAGAGATCCGGCACCGATAATGAACGGGACTAAGGTAAAAGCCGAAGCTGCGGCTGCATAGATTTATCTATGCGGGGTAGGGGAGCGCTGTTAGATAGATACTAGGTGTACCGTAAGGAGCACTGTTGGATCTAACAGGTGAGTATGCCGGTTTGAGTAACGAGAAAGAGGGTGAAAATCCCTCTCGCCGTAAGCCTAAGGTTTCCTGGGGAAGGTAAATCCGCCCAGGGTTAGTCGGACCCTAAGGCGAGGCCGAAAGGCGTAGTCGATGGTCAGCAGGTTAATATTCCTGCACTCCGTCTAAAGGTTGATACGTAAGTGCGTTTTTCCAGAATGTAGCCCATTACTAGATTAGGGTGCCCGCAAGGGCGAGGCCGATTTGTTGCCGAAGTACGTAACGGAAGAACCGAGAAAAGCTTGCGTGGACGATAGGCGGAACCGTACTAAAACTGACACAGGTAGGCGAGGCGCGTAGCCTCAGGCGCTCGAGAGAACGGTCCTTAAGGAACTAGGCAAAATCACCCCGTAACTCCGGGATAAGGGGTCCCTACTGTTGTTATAAATAACAGAGGGCGCAGAGAATCGGCAGCGGCGACTGTTTATCAAAAACACAGGACTCTGCTAACTCGCAAGAGGATGTATAGAGTCTGACGCCTGCTCGGTGCGGGAATGTTAAGGAAGTAGGTCAAGGGATTCGTCCCCGAAGCTTGCAACCGAAGCACCCGTAAACGGCGGCCCTAACTATGAGGGTCCTAAGGTAGCGAAATTCCTTGTCGGGTAAGTTCCGACGCGCATGAATGGCGAAACGACTGCTGCACTGTCTCAAGGACCGACTCGGTGAAATAGGACTTGTGGTGAAGATACCACATACCCGCGGCAAGACGGAAAGACCCCGTGAACCTTTACTGTAGCTTGGTATTGGAGCCGGCTATTACATGCGTAGGATAGGTGGGAGGCTTTGATCCGGTTGTTTCGGCAACCGGGGAGCCGTTGTTGAAATACCACCCTTGTACTAATCGTCTCCTAACCCCATCCCGTGAATCCGGGTGGGGAACAGTGCTAAGTGGGCAGTTTGACTGGGGCGGTCTCCTCCCAAAGAGTAACGGAGGAGCGCAAAGGTTGGCTCAGCACGGTTGGCAATCGTGCGTAGAGCGTAAGGGTACAAGCCAGCTTAACTGCGAGTTATACAGAACGAGCAGGTACGAAAGTAGGCCCTAGTGATCCGGTAGTCCCGTGTGGAAGGGCTATCGCTCATCGGATAAAAGGTACTCCGGGGATAACAGGCTGATGACCACCGAGCGTCCATAGCGGCGTGGTCGTTTGGCACCTCGATGTCGGCCCATCGCATCCTGGGGCTGAAGGCGGTCCCAAGGGTTTGGCTGTTCGCCAATTAAAGCGGTACGCGAGCTGGGTTCAGACCGACGTGAGTCAGGTCGGTCCCTATCTGTCGTGGGCGTAGCAAATGTGACAGGAGACAACTTTAGTACGAGAGGATTGGGTTGTAGGTACCTCTGGTGCACCTGTTGTTCCGCTAGGAGCAGCGCAGGGTAGCTATGTACCGAAAGGATAAACGCTGAAAGCATCTAAGCGTGAAGCCCCCCTGAAGATAACATTTGCATGCACGTATGTGCGAGAGACCCCTTGTAGACTACGAGGTAGATAGGCCGGAAGTGTAAGCGCAGAGATGCGTGTAGCTGACCGGTACTAATGGTCGATTGCTTGACCATATTGATGAATCGCTGATGAAACACATATGCCAGGTTCCGGCATGTTTCATCGACGCGAAACATCGCTATCGGCAAAACTGGTTAACACCAGATCTCGTGAAAACTCATCCGAATTGCTTCCCACTCTATTCCTTAATATTTCAGCTGCGACGTGGCGGAAACGTCCGCCGCAGCCGTGCCGGTGCCGATATCTAGGGGGAAACACCTGATCCCTTTCCGAACTCAGAAGTGAAGTCCCTGGAGTCGATGATAGTCCAAGTGGGCGAAAGTAGATTAGTGCCGGCTTTTTTGAGAGCCGCTTATCGAAAGATAAGCGGCTCTCTCCTTTTTTACGCTTTGCGTTGGCTGCGGGCGATTGGTGAACCGCTTCGAGATCGATATGCCAGGGCGGAATTCGCTATAGGGTTATTCGATTTCTGCAAATAGCGCTTCTTCGTATTCCAAAGTTAGCCCCCGGCCAATGGCCGGGGGCTAAGTGTTAGGTTGTCGCCTTCGGGTCGGGCTACCGCGCTTGATCGGCTCTTGGTGGTTATAGGCGTATGCGGCGATTGACATGGATGGCGATTCGAATGCTGATCGGGCGGCGGCTTGTAATGAAGCCTTCGCGTGACGGCTATTGCCGGAGAGCGATGCCTTGGCCCAGCGGCGCGAGGGGGTCGATCAGGCGGTCTTGGCGAATTTGTTGCAGATGAATTTGGCGCGGGCGGGGGAGCAGTGAACCGTGCGGCACGGAACACCTGTTGCAAACCGGTGCCACAGCGCTGGCTGCTCCAGCGGCTTGGGGAATATCTTCACGAAGCGCGCAACATTGCGAAGCGCGGATCGTCAAAAGAAACCAGCATCACGGTTGCAAATATGCCGGTAGGCCGCGTTCTGGCCAGGCTTTCCAGCCGACGCCGTAGGGGTAGCGCGTGTCTAGGTATTTGTTTTCTGCATGGCCGTCTAAAAAGCCGAGCACGTGTTGCGAATAGCGACGGTGCCAGCCCATGACTTGAAAGCCGCCGCCGTTCTGGTCGGCGCTGGCCATAAGGTTGTGCATGTACGATTCGTAATAGACCGTGAATTCCGCTGCATCACCGCCGACGAGTTGGGGTAGCATTTCTTTTTCGTACTGGGCTAACCTGTTGCGCGTCCACGAACTCGTGTAGTATTTTAGCCAGTACCAATTCACGGCGTAGCTCGTGCCGGCAACTTGCCATGACGATTGCGTGCTATCGGGATCAACTTGCGTTTGTTGGCCGATGATGCCCCAGCCCGGCGTGCGGTCGCCGGGGCAGATGTAAATCTTGGGGCGATCGTCGCCAACCGAACCTGGGACGAGATACTTCGCCAACGGTCGTTCTTCCACACGCCAGCGTGCAAGGTCGATGTTGGTTCCGAACAAAGAGGTTATCACCGGCGGTTTGAAACCACCCCAAACGAATTGCGATGCCCAAGTGGCTTGCGGGTGCGGGTTGATCCACGGCACTTTGCGACCGTTGTCTTCCATGTACATCACTTGTGCCGTCATAATTTGCTTGAGGTTGCTTTGGCACTTCATCCGCTTGGCGGTTTCTTTGGCGCGCGAAAGCGACGGCAGCAGGATCGAAAGGATCAGCGCGATGATCGCGATGACGACGAGCAATTCGATGAGGGTGAAAGCCGAGCGGTTGCGTTTCATTTTTTGCTTCCCATGATTAGGGCGAATCGACCGATTGGCGTCTGACACGATATTGCCGAGGGCAGAATTGCACCGATGGCATCGTGCCGTGAACTTCCTGCCGTAAGGCCGCGAGTATATCGTCTCGCCAGTGCGGCAAGCAAGAAAAAGCCTTTTCTGTCGATTAAAGCGACATTGCGTGCGAAAAATTTCGGCAAGACTTCCATCGAAGGTTGTTTTGGGGGCTCGAAGAATTCGTGCGCTGGCGTTGACCCTCACCCCGTCCCTCCCACTGTGAGGGAGAGGGAGTATGCGCCACCTGGTAAGTGAACGGTGCGTGCAAGGATGGCGACGATGATCGCAACAAGGTGAAGACCATGACGGCAAATTGGCAATCCGCAGCGTCTGTTCTCGCAGCATTGAGCGGCTTCGGTTGCTTTCAGCCGCCACCCGTGATGCCGGACGAAGGCGAGCGCGGGACGGTGATCATGTTGCCGGGCGTCGAGGGCAACGCATGGCAGTTGAAGCACGTCTATGCAGGATTGCGGCGAGCGGGGATCGAACAGGCGATCGAGATTGTGCCGTGGGGCTCGCCGCCGCTTTCGTCGATGCAGAATCTGACCGACCTGAAGAGAAACCGTGAACGAGCTGGTGCTATCGCGACCAAGATCAAAACGCTCCGCGCGGAATATCCCGATGCACCGTTAACGTTAATCGGTTATTCCGGTGGCGGTGGTTTGGCCCTGCTGTCGTTGGAGGCGCTGGCTGATGGCGTAACGGTGGACCGGACGATTTTGGTCGCCGCGGCGATTTCGAATCGTTACGACGTACGACCGTTGTTGAACAAGTCGCGCAACGGCATCGTGAATATCTACAGCAAACGCGACGGTATCGTGGGTGCCTGTACGAAAGTGTTCGGCACGATCGATCGAAAGAAATCGCTATCTGCTGGGCATTGCGGGTTTGTGAATGAAGATAATGCGTTGGTCGATTGCGTAGGTCTGAGGCAAATCGAGTGGACGCCCGAATGGCGCAAGCACGGTCACGGCGGCGGGCATTTGGGGTATTTGTCGGGCGATTGGGCAGAGGTGGTGTTGGCACCGTTGGTGGTGCGGTAGGGGAGTGGATTGGGCTTTCATTTACCAATGCTGACTACATGCGACGTTCGAAGGTGATTCAATCGCCGACCGCATTTCTTTCTCGTATCGAATTTGGGGCGTTATGATTGGGTAGTTCTATTGACTGATTCGGGTGACCGAAAATGTTTCTCACGGATATCGTCCTCGTAGGGGATTCGTCATAGGGACCCAAGATGGCACGTTGTCAAAATTGTAATGCTATTATTGTTGCCGGTGCAGTGAAGCACGGTTCGTTGCGTTGGTGCAGTAACGACTGTCGACGACGCAGCGCGACGAGAGACGTGGCGACGATTGTGCCGGATGCGGTTATCGACAAGACAGTTCTGGATATTTTTCATGGTAGATGTCCACAATGTAAAGGAGACGGGCCGGTCGATCTTAGATCGTCGTATGTGGTCTGGTCGGCATTTCTATTCACCCGATTTTACAACGATTCCAAACTGTGTTGTAGCAAGTGCGGGCGCATCAACAAAGTAAAGTCATTCTTTATTTCAGGAATTGCGGGCTGGTGGGGCTTTCCCACTGGTTTCGTTGTTACACCGGTGCAATTGGTGCGGAATTTGATTGGACTTACCGATGCCGACACCAGGGATCCGTCGGCTGCGCTACGTGAGTTTGTTTCGATTGAATTGCTACATAAGGCGGCAGAGCAAGGGCGGAGGACTGACGCAGCTCATATCGATGTATCGCAACCGACCACACAAGCAACGGCGCAAGTCGTCACAGATCAAGATAAGGAAGCAGGTCGGCGTGCCCGGGATGGATTCTAAGGTGTTTACCAGACGCCTAGTTGCGTTTGCTTTATGCCTCTGCCCGAAACACCATTTCGAATAGCCGGTTGCGCAACCAGCCCGTTTTGGCGACGGTTTGTATCGCGGTGTTGCGCATCATGCGTAACAGTGGGTTCGATAGCGTCACCATGCGATAGCCGCGATCCGATACGCGCAGCACGCGGGCCGCGGATTTCAATCGGCGTTTCTCGAACGAAGTGAAGTCTGGCGCTGGTTGGTTCGTGCAGATCGTCTCGGCGAAATCGCATGCGTCTTCGATGCCGAGATTCATGCCCATACCGCCGACGGGCGTATGCACGTGTGCCGCGTCGCCGGCGATCCACACGCGGCCTTTACCATATTGCGTAACGGACCGCAGCGACACGGTGAAGTCGTTTTTCCATAGCACCTGTTTAATCGGCATACGCGCGGCGAGGCGGTCTTCGACTTGCGGATGATCGGAGATGGCGCGATAGCGACCGTTGCCGAGCGTGATGACAAACATGACGGCACCGTTGCGATAGAGAAAGCCGCACGCCTGTTCGTCGGGGAAAGGCCAGTCAACGACGACGTCCATTAGGCTCCAGTCCGCGTCGTACTTTTTGCCACGAAAGGGAATGTCGAGGGCCTTGCGGACGATGCTGCGCGAACCGCCGGCGCCGAGAAGATAGTCGGCGCTGATGCGTTCGCCGGATTCGAGGATTGCGGTCGCGCTGTCGGCGGTTTGTTCGACGCCGCTGACGGCCGTGTTCCAGCCCGGCGTAACGCCGTATTGGGAAAGCGCTTCAACGAGAATGCGCTCGGTCTTACTTTGCGGAAGGGCGACCATCGGCGGCGGGGCGGTTGCGGGTTGGGGCAATTCGAGTCGGGCCAGCAGGCGATCCTCAAACATGATGCGCGCGGCACGCAGCGTTTCGCTGTTTGAGAGGATCTGCTTCGCGGCACCCGATTCGGCCAACAGCCGCAGGGATTGTTGATTGACGCCGACGGCGCGCGATTCGTCGGTCGGGCCGGCGTTGCGCTCGAGAATGGTGACGCTACCACCGCGCCGCGCGACTTCAATCGCAGCCGTCAGCCCCGTCGGGCCGGCACCGACGATGATAAGAGAGGGAGGAGGCATGGGGGATTCTAGGGAGGGCGGAGAGGTGGGGTTTAGGTTGTTGCAGCGAGTGTGACTTAGCGAGGGTCGTAGGTCGGGTCGATGACCCGACCTACGAGCTGAGTTGTATCAATCGAGTAGAAGCCGTCGTTAGACCGTGCCGAATGCAATATAGCGAATTTGAGATTTTGCCGTCGATTTGAAGCACGAATTGACTCTTCGGATTTGCGCGTTCACGGCTATTTTTATCCGTCGTCTTCTACGCCACAGGCGTTGTCTCAATAGCCTGGGGTTGACGCGAAGCGGCTACCCCAGGAAATCGTTGGAAAAATATCATTGAACTCTGAAGGAGTTCCGTCTCCGTACGTCATGCCGCAACGCTTTCAGCGTTGAAAATCTTGAGGCGACATCGAAACCCAGGGTAGCTGCTGCGCAGCAACCCTGGGCTACTGGCGCAACGCCTGTGGCGTTGGTTACCGCGCATCGCATCCTCAACGCTACATCTGCACTACGCACGCTATAGGCAGTTCGCAGGGGCGCTATCAAATCGACTTCGATCTGGGGTAGCTACCGTCCCCCAATCTCCGACCACAATTTCGCTTCTGCTTGCTTATATTTCGTCTGCGTCGTCTTTAGGTCGTCACGCAAAACTTGAAGGTCGGGGTCGTCAATCGGGATGTTACCGTTGTGGAGTTCCGAAAGGCTTTGCAATCGTGCGGCGGCGTCGTCGACGCTGGTGGCGGCTTCGGCGAAGCTGCGGGCGGCGTCGAAGATGGCCTGCTCTTTCATTTCCTTGGCGTCGGGTGCGTTTAACAATCGCCACGGATGACGCAGCACGTACTTCACGCCAGTCTTGATATGGTCGGAGCTTTCCTTGAAGTTGACCAACAAGCGATTGATGTTCTGACGGTTGAGCACCACGATGCCGCGCGTGGTGTCGGTGATCGTGTTGAAGTCGTCCAGCGATGTGTTGAGCTTGTTGATACCGAGGCGAATTTGTGCGACGAGGCTGTCCGGTCGTTCGGCGTCGGTTTCGCGAGCGATGTTGCCCGTTGTGGTTTCCACATTGGCGACCGTACGATTGAGCGAGTCTTCGTTATTGGTGAGCAACCGCGAGACGCTTTCGATGCCGACGTTGAGCGTGTCGAGTGTGGCATGCAGTTTGGACAGCATCACATCAGGTTGGTCACGATCGAACTCGTTGCGCAGGTTGGTCGTCATGGCCGCGATGTTGTCGGCAACGACCTGAATCTTCGTGATCAGCGTGTCTTTTTCTTCCTGCGTGAGTTGGACGTTTAGCGACGACGTGATGTCGTTGATATCGGCCAACGATTTGTTGAGCCGGGCGACCATCGACTGTTCGGTCTGGGGGTCCAACTGCATCTTGATTTGCCACAGCAGCGAGCCTTCACGCGTACCGTCGAGTTCCGTTTGAATCGACGCCAACGCACCGGCAAAGCCGCCGGGTGGGGCACCTTCGATGAATTCGCCGTCAAAGGTCTTGGCGACCGAACCCAGGTCGAGCCGAATAATCGCCGCACCGCCAAGGGCCGGCGCTTCGGCAAAGGCGGAACAGTTTTCTCGCAAAACAAGATCGTCGCGGATGTTCGCCAGCACGTTGATGTGAAAGGTCGGCTGGCCGTCGGCGTCGGTCGAAGGTTCGCGCACGAGTTCGGCCTTGGTGACTTTGCCGACGGTTTGTCCGCCGACGAGCACGATCGCGCCTTCGTTAATGGGCGGCATGACGGGCGTGGGGGGGAAGCGGATCGCCACCGGCTGGGCGCCGGCCTCCACGTCTTTGCTGATCGAGACCAAAATCACGACGGCCAGCGCCATCACGATCAGAGTTAGCAAGCCGAGTTGTAATTCGTTGCGTCGTTGCGCCATTAGCCCTTGCTTTCGTCAGACAGTACGAGGAGTTTCTCAAATTCGCTCATGCCTTCGGCGTCGGTCAGCGGGCCCTTGGTCAGGCCGTTGAGAAACTGGTTCATCAATTTTTCTTCGCGGGTTTTGAGCCGATCGACCGGCGTATCGCGCAGCGCTTCAAATTCCGAACGCGGCCCGATTTTAAGCACTTTGCCCTGATCGAGCATGACCATGCGGTCGGCGATGCGAAAGGCCGAATCCATTTCGTGCGTTACGACGACACTCGTGACGTTGAGCTTTTTGGATAGGTCGATGATGAGTTCGTCGATGGCGGCGCTGGTAACGGGGTCGAGACCGGCCGAGGGTTCGTCGTAAAAGAGAATTTCCGGATCTAGCACGGCGGCGCGCGCCAGGCCAGCTCGTTTCTTTTGGCCGCCTGAGAGCATCGACGGCATCTTGTCGCGATGGGGCAGCATGTGCACTTGTTCGAGTTTGAGCGTGACGACGATATCGATGATGTCGGGATCGACGTAGCTATGTTCGCGTAGCGGTAGGGCGACGTTTTCGGCGAGCGTCATCGAGTTAAACAGCGCGCCGCTCTGGAACAGGATGCCGAAGCGCTTGCGGATATCGTTTAGCGACTCGTCATTCATGCCCACGATATCTTTGGGGGCGTCCATGTCGCGCGTTTTGTAGAGCACCTTGCCGCTGGAGATGTCGTACTCGCCGATCAGGCAGTTGAGCATCGTGGACTTACCGCAGCCCGAGCCGCCCATGATGATGATGGTCTCTCCGCGATGGATATCGAAGCTGACGTCGTGCAGCACCACATGCTCTTGCCCGTCTTTGCCGGGAAAGCTCTTGCGAAGGTTCTGAATCGAGATGACGACTTCTTGTTGGTCGCTCATGGAACTGTTTTGCTTGCATCCCCTTGAAGCAGGAGCGTCGAAACTACGGCGACAACAGCGTCGCAACCGCGCGAAACTGAGCCGCGCCGTCTGTCAGCGCCGCGCCGGTCAGGCAGCGGTCACCGTCAGACACAACCTAGCTGCTTGCGGCCCCGCGCAAGCCACGTCCGAGGTACCATTGCCGCCATCGACTGCGCGCGAACGCCCAATATACCATCTATTCCCTATTCGTCGGCATCCGCACGGGCGGTTCCCTGCAACCTTACGCGATAAATTGACGTCGCGCAGGCAATTTTTTGCGGCAGTTACCGACCGGCGGTCAATCTGGTAGCGTACTGCTGAGATGCGGCATGGGCGGGATCGGCAACGCCTCTGGGCCGCACCAAAATAACGACGCTTCTTTCAATTGGGGGAAGACCTTGGATCAATTCCAGATCAACGGCGGTAAGCGACTTAAGGGAACGATTCGCGTAAATGGTTCGAAAAATGCCTCATTGCCGCTGCTGGCGGCGTCGCTTTTGACGGAGGGGGAGTCGGTTTTTCGCGATTTACCCGACCTGAGCGACACGAACCACATGATGTACCTGCTCGAGAAGCTGGGCGTGTCGGTTTCGCGCGGCGATGCGGGGGCGATTCGCGTTCAGGTTGAGGACGAGCTGAATTGTCATGCCGAATATGAATTGGTGCGCAAAATGCGCGCGAGCGTGTGTGTAATGGGGCCGCTGCTGGCGAAGCGCGGCAAGGCACAGGTCAGCCTACCCGGCGGCTGCAACATCGGATACCGCCCGATCGGGTTGCATTTGCAAGGTTTGGAAGCGCTCGGCGCGGATATCGATCTGGTCGGCGGTGATATTTACCTGAAGGCGAAAAAATTGCGCGGTGCCGAAGTGTTCCTCGGCGGGCCGTTCGGCTCGACGGTGCTCGGCACGGCCAACGTGATGATGGCCGCCTGTTTGGCCGATGGCACGACGGTGATCGAGTGCGCCGCCTGCGAACCCGAAATCGTCGATCTAGCCGATTATCTAAATCGATGCGGCGCTCAGATCACGGGGCACGGCACGCCGCGGATTTCCATCGAGGGCGTCGATCAACTGCGCGGCTGCGAACATCAGGTGATTCCCGATCGCATCGAAGCGGGCACGTTCATCATCGCCGCTGCCATTACCAATGGCGATGTCAAGATTGAGAACAGCCGGCTCGACCACTTGATGGCGTTGATCGACCGCCTGCGCATCGTGGGCGTCAACGTCGAACGCAGCGCCGACGGAATCGTGCAAGTGTCATCGTCGCGCCGGTTGGAGCCGGTGACGATCACGACGCAGCCGTACCCGGGCTATCCGACCGACCTTCAGGCTCAGGTGATGGCGCTGTTGTGCCTTGCCGACGGTAACAGCGTGATTACGGAGAAGATTTTCCCCGACCGCTTCGTGCATGTGGCTGAGCTGAACCGAATGGGGGCGAAGCTGCGCAAGGAAGGGCCAACGGTCATTATCGAAGGCGTGAAGAACCTCGTCGGCGCGCCAGTGATGGCGAGCGACCTGCGCGCATCGGCGGCGCTGGTGCTGGCGGGGTTGATTGCCAAAGGCACGACGCACGTGTCGCGCGTGTACCATATCGATCGTGGTTACGACCGGATCGAACAGCGGCTGGCGGCGATCGGGGCGGACATACGACGCGTGCCATCGTAGGCAAGCAGAACGCGTTTGTTCAGAGTTTAGATGGTCGCTAAAGGGATTTCGATTCTTCCTACCGGGACTTAGATTCTATCTTCGGCAATTAAATTGATGATTGGCATTTAGCCCCCGTCCAATGGCCGGGGGCTTTCTTTTACGCATGAATCTGATGCCATGCGCAATCGGGCGCCCCATCCTTTTCGATAGAAAAGGGTGGGGAATCGACGCCCCATCGATTCATACGCAGATCCAATTCATTTTTTATCCCAATCCATGCCGACCTTAATTAACAGACGGTCGGCGCATCGGGTGACCGCGTCTTCGAATGGTCGATGCGAGCGGATTACTTACGATGGCACGTCGGTCTGAAAGCCAATCAACATCGACGCTCATTCGCTTAGCGCGAGCGGTATTGAATGATGTGGACCACCAGACGGGTGTGGCCAACCCAGCGGTAATCGTCGTTCGACGCCTATTAGAGGAGATTGAGAATCCAAAGAAGCGAGCGGTCCGCGCGCAAGCACAAATCGATGCATGGTCGCGTTTAAGCGATGGTTTCTTTGCTGTGGATGATGATGGTGTGAGCGAACAGCAGTGCCGCAGTCATCAACTTTCACGCCTGGCTGCCCTTTACGAAAAACTAAACCAAACCAATGGTATTGGTGCAATCTACACGCCCCCGTGGATGGCAACACTGATGGCGCAGCGGGCGCTGTCGAGCAAGTTGGCGGCGACGTTAGAAGTGAATGCCAAGCAGTTCGAAGCGTTGTTCGACAATAAGAAAGACACACACGCGAGGTCGATTGCAACAGCTATCGGTTTGGATCCTGACGTTTTCGATCGTTTGAGAGTTGACGCCGTCAACGTGCTTCGCGGGCTTACGATTACCGACCCGGCCTGTGGTTGCGGTGCATTGTTGCTTGCCATCGCTGAATGCACCGCCGCGCTTTGCGAAAATGTGGATGCGCTCGACCTACCATGGCGTAAGACATTAATAAGCAATCTATCCGGCTTCGATATCGATCCTCTCGCCGTTGGCATCACGCGCGCTCGCCTCGCGGCATGGGCAGCCGTCGATCGAAACGATCCTGTGTTGGCAAACATCGCTTGTCGAGATGCACTCAACGAAGGCGGCGCTACTCGTCGCGCCGACATCTGCATCATGAATCCGCCGTATGTGCCTACGTATTCGCGGCGGTCCGATCCACGCGTCACGGCGACGGTCAATCACTACGCCGAAACGCATGAGCTAACCGGCCGGCTAAATCTCTTCGGTTGCTTCATTCATCGAGCCATCGAATTGACCAAAGCCGACGGCGTTGTTTGCGCCATCGTGCCTGATACGTTTGCCAGCGCGACGGCCTACGAGCCGCTGCGCGCCGCCTGGCGTCAACGGTTCAAACAATCGCATTGGCTGGCGATTTCGAGCAATGTGTTCGATGCGCAAGTCGGCAGTGTGGTCGTCACGGCAGGGCCCGCAACGCGAGACGGGGGGGGACTGCGCGCCGACGAATTGATTGGTGTCGAACCCGTTCAATTGCGCGAGCGCGTGCCCGCCATTGCGACCGACGGTCGCGTGTTGATGTTTCGCAACTGCGTTGAACAGCGGATTTGGCAGGCCGTGCAAAATCAACCCGCCCGGTTTGAAGATTTCGTGCGCAGCCGCGACGGCGTGAATACGGGCCCGCGTTCCATGCGCGACGTGTTGCTCGATCCGCAACACGTCGGTCCGACCGTTATGCCGTTAGTCGAAGGCGAAGACATCGCACCGCAAGGTTACTGCTTAAGGCAACCGCGGCGGCGCATCGATTACAACGCGGATTTAATTGACGCCGCTGCACGCCGCTCGGGTACGTCGTTGCGCGATCCTGAGATATTTCAACAACCGAAGGTCGTGTCGCGCCAAACAGCGGACACGTTGATTGCCGCCGTCGAACCGACCGGCGGTATCGTCGCGCTCAACTCGGTGCATTGTCATCAGTTGATCGACGCGTCGGATGAATCGCTGTGGGGCCTTTGTGCGTGGCTCAACGCGCCGCTCGTGCGTTTGTATTACGCACTCGATGGCGGCGAGCAACGAAAGGTGTTGCCGCAGGTTCGCATCGCTTGGTTGCGACAACTTCCCGTACCACGCGATTTTCTTTTGGCGCTTTGCGAACTGGCACCAACAGCACGACGCATGGTTGCGAGGAACCAATCGACGCAAAGCGGAATCGAGCGAATCCATGCGCTCGTCTGTGCCGCGTATGGTTTGAGTGACAGCAGCGACGCCGTGCTTGCGGCGTATCGCGACCGATTTCCGCGCTTTGCGGTTGCGCCATCCGCGACGAATGCCACGCCCGACGTATCTGCGGCGTAAGCATCACTTTCCTACCGTCCGAATATCCACCGTCCTCGAAAAGGGGCCGGCTGGCCTCATGTAGCCGATCCCGTCCGCTATTGCGCACGATTTGCAGCCGTCGTCGGCGAATCCGCTGATCGTCGGCGCACATCTTGCCGATTTGAGGGACGGAGGTACTAGAAGCATGGGAGTCGATTTCGCCAATCGTCGTATTTTCGATCGTAAGCACTCGGGAGGGCGGCTGCGTTGGTCCATCAACGAGACGCTCAGTGCCCGGGACGGTTTTCTGCGGGATTGCTCGCGCACCGGCATGGCGCTGGTCGTCGATCGTCGCGATGCACCGATGCCGGGCGACCGGATCCGCATCGTGGGTGAGGAGCCGAAAAACCGGCAATACGTGGTGCGGGTCAAGCCGATCGACCGCGACCGCGTGTTGGTGGCATGCCGGACCGACGCACGTTAGCCGGCGACGCGGCCAATCAATATTAGGGTGAGTGGGACAGGAGGGCCCCGGCCTGCGGCAAGACGATTCGTCTGCCCGAGCCGGGGTTTTTTCGTGGCTGGTGGGGTCGAACTGCTCGACTTGCCAGCGAATTTTTGATGGAGACGTCAAA
Source organism: Phycisphaerae bacterium (assembly GCA_030432035.1). Classification (GTDB taxonomy): domain Bacteria; phylum Planctomycetota; class Phycisphaerae; order UBA1845; family UTPLA1; genus ECT2AJA-110-A. Next base: position 10,334 of record JAUIHO010000024.1, on the reverse strand, counting down.
AACCATATTGGATCTAAGCGCTGAGAATCGAAGACTCCCGCCAGTCTCGCCAGCTCGTCACGAATCCCTCCGTCACCTTGTCCAAACCCCAAAATCCCATTAAATTACGGGGCTTCGCAATGCCGGGAGGCCCCGGCTGCCCGCACCGCCGACCGCTCCGACGGCTGGGTGCGGCCTTTGCCATGACGGACGGAGCGGTACGTCGCCATCGGGTCGCACCCGCCAACCCTTCAACGGGCGGTGCGATGGTAACTGCAGGCGGCGTGAACGAAGGAGATTTCTGATGGGTAATTATTGTGGACCGAAGGTGCGCCTCAGCCGCGCGCTCGGCGTGCCGATCGCCGAAACACCGAAACACATGCGCCTGCGCCGCGAAAGCCCGCCGGGCATGCACGTGCTACGTCGCGCGCGCCGCAAGAGCCTGTACGGCCAGCAGCTGATGGAAAAGCAGAAGCTCGCCCGTTACTACAACGTGCGCGACGGTCAGATGCGCCGCTACATGGAAGAGGCCGCCCGCGCCAAGCGCAACACGCCGTTGGTGTTACACGAGCTGCTCGAAACGCGCTTGGATAACATCATCCGCCGTCTCGGTTGGGCACGCACGATTTGGCAAGCCCGCCAAATGGTGTCGCACGCACACTTCAAGGTCGACGGTCAACGCTGCAACATTCCGTCGTTCCGCTGCAAGCCGGGCATGAAGATCTCGGTGCGCGACAAGAGCAAGAAGTTCGTCCGCGAAACCAGCGAAACGGCCGAGTTCCACTTGAACCTCGACTGGCTCGAACGCAACGACGAGCAACTTGAAGCAAACATCGCACGCATGCCGTCGCTGGAAGACAGCCGCATTCCGTTCGATATCGATTACAACCTGATCGTTGAGTACTACAGCCGCTAAGGCACGTAGCTCGCGAATCAGAAGTTTGATTGAGAAAGCATAAAGCCCGTGGCGAATCGCCGCGGGCTTTTTCTGTAGGCGAACTCTGAGGTATTTCGCGTTGCCGCCAAGGAATGTCGCGCTTGCCTGCCGCAGATTGCGTTATCCCCAGCCCCTGCAGGGGCGCCACGAAAATAGCCCAGCAATTTCAATGCTGGGTTACAGGGTTGCACGTGAATCCACTCATCCCGGTAGGGGTGATGGAATGAACACCAAGCGATTTCGCTACCTAGCACATCGAAAACTGGCAGAATCTGAGACGCTCGCCAATACTACAGCAGTAGCAGTTACACGAATCCCTCGCCAAGATGAGGTCAAAAACGATGTCCCGATGCTTTCCCAAACACATCGCGCTTCTGTTGGTCACCGTCTGCGCCGCCACCGGCTGCGACATGACGATCTTCCCTATCTGGGAACCCAACATCTTCGAGACCAACCCGGCGGAGTTGGGCACGTTCGGCTTCAACGAAGCCCGCTTCGAAATCGACGACGGTGCGGACGGCGAGCCGGTGGGCTTTACCGTGTTCACGCCGGTGGGTGCGACCGAGCCGTTGCCGGCGTTCGTGTGGGTCTTGGGTTCCAACGTGCAGGCGTATTACCACCAGAGCCTGCACGAGGCGCTGGCCAGTTGGGGCTATGCCGTGATCGTGCCCGATACGCGACTGCTGACGTTCACCGACTTCGAATACCACAAACGCAACACCGACATCGCGTTGCAAGCCGTGCAAAAGGCGGTCGATGGCGACTTCGGTGTGCAGGTTGACGCCGAGCGCATCGCGGCAGGGGGCTACAGCATCGGCGCCACGATGGCGGCGTTTGCTGCGGCGCAAGATGACCGCATTAAGGCGTTGGTCTTTTGGGCGCCGTCCGATGCGCCGTTTTGGACGGGTGTCGATCCCGATGCGCTCTTGCCGATGATCAATGTGCCGTCGTTGTTCTTGCTGGCCGAGTTTGATGACATTGTGCCGGACGATGGTTGGCCCACGACGATGCAAAGTTTAATGGCCGATTCAACCAAGACGGTGCAAACGATCGAGATGGGATTGCACTTGTTCTTCCAACAGCCGACGGGTGCGGATAGCGAAGATGACCCGGAGACGGCGCTCACGCGCGAAGCGCAGCAGGGAATTGCGATTAACGCGACGCGGGCGTATTTGGATGAGCGGATCGGCGCAGCGCCGTGAGTGTTGAATATGAATGGAAGTATTGAACCGACGTCCAACAACAAATTAGCCCGTGGCGAATCGCCACGGGCTAAGTGTGGATAGCAAAGCTCGAACCGCTGACTTAGCGGATCCGTCTCTCGAAGAAGTTTCGGCTTATTCTTCCGACTTCGCATCACCTCTTGCGAAGATGCTGGCGACGTAATTCAACACATCCGTCGCGCTTTGTTCGTTATAACCGAAGTACTTGATCAGCCGCTGTTTGACGACGTCGATCTTGGCTTGGGTTTCATCATCGACGACACCGCTGACGACGTTTTTGAGTTTGATCGTGTCGCGTTGATCTTCGAATAGCTTCAACTCCAGCGCCTTTTGCAGTCGCGCGTTGGTGTTGTATTCGAACTTTTTGTTATCGAGCGAGAGGGCACCGATGTAGTTCATGATTTCCTGGCGGAAATCGTCTTTGCGCGATTCGGGGATGTCGATCTTCTCTTCGATCGAGCGCATCAGGCGTTCATCGGGTTCCTCGTCGCGGCCGGTGTATTTGTTGCGCACCTTTTCCCGTTGCGTGTAGGCGCGAACGTTCTCGATATAGTTGGCGCAAAGCCGTTTGATCGAATCTTCGTCGGCGCTGATGGCACGCTGAACTTCCGACTTGAGGATGTCTTCGTATTCCTCGCGCACCACGCCCAATAGGTCGCGGTATTCTTTCTTGAGTTCTTCGTCGGACAGTAGCGAATGGTGCGACATGCCGGCTTCCAACTCGTTCATGACCATGAAGGGGTTGATGCCTTTTTCGCGAATCGCCTGATCGCTGACCAAGGCGTTGGAGATTTTGTCCTGAATGTAGCGCGGGCTGATGCCCTGCATACCTTCGCGCGGCGCTTCGCCCAGCAGTTCCTTGACCGAGTCCTCGGTGTAGCCGGGAATGCTCTTGCCGTTGTAGAGCTTGAGCTTTTGCAACCGCGTAAGGCCGGCCTTTTTGGGCTCTTCCAACCGCGTTAATAGCGCCCACATAGCGGCGGTCTCGATGGTGTGCGGGGCGATGTGCAGGCCACGCACGCGTTCTTTGTTAAAGTCTTTTTCGTAGATGCGGATTTCATCATCGAGCACTACGTTGTATGGCACATCGATTTTGATTGTACGATCGCGGAACGCTTCCATCAGCTCGTTGTTTTGCAGCTTGCGGTACTCGGGCTCGTTCGTGTGGCCGATGATCACTTCGTCGATGTGCGTTTGGGCGAATTTCTTGGGCTTGATCAGGTGTTCCTGCGACGCACCGAGCAGGTCGTATAAGAATGCCACATCGAGTTTGAGCACTTCGATGAATTCGATGATGCCGCGATTGGCGATGTTCAGTTCGCCGTCGAAGTTAAACGCGCGCGGGTCGGAATCACTGCCGTATTCGGCAATCTTGCGGAAGTTGATATCGCCCGTGAGTTCCGTCGAGTCCTGATTCTTTTCGTCTTTAGGTTGGAACGTGCCGATACCGCGGCGGTCTTTCTCGCTCACGACGAAGCGCTTGACCACGATATGGTCGAGCACCTTCTTCCAATCGCCGTCATACTTTTTGAGCAGGTCTTCGTATGTCTTGCGACAGAAGGGGTCGAGATCGCCTTCGACGCTGACGCGCTGCTCGGGCGGTAGCGCTTCGTTCAACATCGCGACGACATCTTTACGAGCGCGACGCGGAATCAGGCGCAACGGTTCTTCATGCATCGGGCAGTCATGCATTTCCGTTTCGCCGTTGGGGCCTTCGAGGCGCCAAGAGAATGTGTACATCGCGCCTTCATCGAGACGCGAGTAATATTCGAGGCCTTTCTTGATCAGGCGACAGATCGTGCTCTTGGCCGAACCCACTGGGCCGTGAAGCAACAAGATGCGTCGTTCGGTGCCGTAGCCTTGCGCCGCGGACTTGAAGAAGTCGACCAGCGACATCAGCGAGTTTTCGAGACCGAAGATGGCATCGGCACCGTTGTCGATCGGGTCGGAGAAGAAGTTATACCGCACGTATTCCTGGCGCATCTTGGTGTAGCGCTCGACACCGAAGTGCAGGATCATGTCGTAGATCCGCTGGTAGGCGTTGCGCGCCACGCGCGGATCCTTCGTGAGAATATCGAGGTAGTCGTCGAAGGAGCCCTCCCAGTACTCGTTCTTGAAGTTCTGAGGGTCTACCTGATTGCTGACGGCCTGATAAATGGCGTCTTTACTGGGCATGATCGCGGCCTCCGATGCGCGGCGTGGGCTACCGTGTGGATTTATAGTTATTGATCGGTCGGTAACCGGGAGAACACCGACAATCCATCGGCCTTTCTCAAAAAATCATATCGGACGAGTCGGCGGTATTCAAGCAGTGGGTTGTGTAAGTTGTTGTGAGGTAAGTTTTTATGTGTGTGAATGGTTCTCGCTGCTTCCGAGAGCGGCGAGAAATTGCTGCCTCAATGCTCGGATAGTCGTTGCGTATGTTCGGGTTATTCACTGAATGCGGCCCGGCTGGCCGGCAAAGCCGATCAGCAACATCGTCACGCCGGTGCCCATGCAAATGTAGGGGCTGGTTAGACACATCTGGCCCATGCTCAAGCCGCTAAGGTGGTCGGCGGCCGACGCAACGCCCATGTAGCAAACCATGCCACTCATACTTGCCAGCGCGAAACCTGCGAACATTAGTGCGGTCATGATCCAGTGCATCTCGTTCTCCCCCGTGCTTCTTCCCGTTGGCCCACCCCTGGGCCGTCGATGGGATAACAAACACGCAACGTGCCATCGTGTGTTCAACGACCGGTTATGCGCGGTTCGCCGGTAACAACTGCGTTGGTGAAGTGTTTGGGCGTAGAGGACGCATTTAGCACAATGAGCGATAACCGGTATTGGGGAAGATTCACCAAATTGGGCAAATGTGGGCGAATGCGGTTTCGATCGCTGCGAAGGCTTTTATCGGCTAGTTCTCGCAGATGGGCGGCGGCCAATTGCGCGTCGAGGCTTTCTTTTCATAATGGTTTGATAATGACGCGAGCAGGTCGAGGATAATCGCCGAGCGTTTCACCACGCACGGTTCTCCCAGAAAGCGAATGCGGTCTTCGGCTTCCGGTAATGCCGAGTATGCCAACAGGTCCACGATATCGGAAAGCGAAATCTTGTCGCACTCGAATATCGAAAGCCAGTTGGCTTGCTTGGCCAAGTCGCGCAACGCCTTACAAGTTGCGAGACGTTCGATTTCGCGTCGGGCTTCGGCGACGATCGGCTGGGGCGGCGGTTCGCAACACACTGGGCTCAGCGATCCGCGACGATAGGAACGTTCGTGGTTTTCAGTCTTGATTTGCGCGCGATCCACGCCTTCGAGCAGAATGTTATATCGACCGTCGGGCAGCGTTTCACTTTTCACGATGCGGCCGAGACACACGTATGGATAGACCTCGGCCTTAAGCGTGTGGTAATCGGATTCGTAGTCGGGCTTAAGCAGCGCAATGGCGATGAGCTTCTTACCGCGCAGGGCGTCGTAAGCCATATCCCGATAGCGCGGCTCAAAAATGTGCAGCGGCAAAATCGCCCGCGGCATCAAAACCGTGTTGGGCAATGGAAAGATCGGAATCAGTTGGTCGTAATCAATTGAGACCGACAACGTGTAACCTCGAAAAGAACGTCTACCCCTCTTGCACGTTTCATATCAGAAAAACGTAATGCATTAAAGCCTAGTCGGGCATATTGCCTTTAGCAGAAATGCCCGCTGACAGTCGAGTGCGCGTCAATTTATTTGAAATGACATCTTACTCAATCATAGAGTTCCGCCGTAGGAATCGCCGGAACTGACGGTTCGTCACCTTTTCAGCAATTCACACCGTTGTCGATTGTCACCTGTCCGCAGAAGATGCCCTCTATGGCGGATTCATCCCAACCTATCGCGATTTTGGGCATCGATGAGGCGGGCTACGGACCGATTCTCGGTCCGTTGGTCGTGACGGTCGCCATCATTGATGCCAAACGGAGCCACGCCAACACCGATTGGTGGGACGAACTGAGCGGTGCCGTTACGCGTCAGCCAAGTAAGCGGGATGCCCGCATTTGGGTGGCGGATAGTAAGAAGGTATTCGATCGCAAGCACGGGATTGGCCGGTTGGAGAAGTGCGTGCTGGCGCTGCTGGCCAGCGGCACCGAGTTGCCCGCGAACGGTTGGGCGTTGTTGAATGATATAGCGCCCGATGCTTTGCCGACGGTGCGTCGCCCCGATTGGTATCGTCATCTCGAAAGCCCATTGCCGTTGGATAATGAGGCCGGAACGGTGCGGGTGGCGGCGGCCGGATTACGTCGAGCGCTCAAACAGGCCGAGGCGGGTGGTTTGCGATTTTTATGCGAAGTATTGCCCGAGGCGGCATACAACGAACGCATCATGCAAACGCAAAACAAAGCGACGGTGTTGTTCGGTTGTGTGTTGCGGTTGATCTATCGGGCGGCGCAACTCAATCCCGATCGACCGATGCGGATTTATGTGGACCGGCAGGGCGGGCGTTCGCATTACGGTCAGTTGTTGCGGCGGTCGTTCGAAGATCGGCGGTTGAAGATCGTTGACGAATCGGATGAGCGTAGCGCTTACGAATTGCGCGACGCGCGCGGCGTACCATGGCAAATCGAGTTTCGGCAGGGCGGTGAGTCGGTGCATTTTTTGATTGCCGCGGCGAGCATGATGAGCAAGTACGTGCGCGAGTTATGTATGAATAGTTTTAATCATTATTGGGCGGACCAAATCGACGGGCTCAAGCCGACGGCGGGTTACTATCAGGATGGGCAACGCTTTTTGCGCGACATCGCATCGACGGCGAAAGCGCTGGGATTGCGCCGCGAAGATTTGGTGCGGCAGAAGTAAACGTCGAAACGTCAAAATTGGGAATAAAAATCACACGAGGTTGATGTCTAGCGCGCTGGGCAGAGTTAGATTTCTGATTGACACCTTTTCGAAGACCTCAAATATTATCGACAAACTAATCATGGGCCTTGGCCCTGCCTAACGGGCTGAGAAGTACGAGCTTGGATTGAGCGATTCTGTTGGAATCGAGAAATAAACACGTTGATAGAGCGACTGCGCCAGTAAGTACGCCTTCGGCGTATAGACTCGAATTGATCAATCAGCGAGAGAATCCTTCAGATTAATAGGGCACGTTATCGCAAGTTCGTCGCGCAAGATCATCAATGGAATTACACCACGACACAAAAGACTGCGCTCCTGAATGAATGTTCAGCATCCACCGGCTATTAGCCGGTGCCACAGCGTGGCCGTCGCACTCAATTGCGCATTGGTCGAATTGCGCGAATCCGTGCCGCCTACTTCTTCACTCGGCGCAAGGGCATGGTCATGCATCGGGGGCCGCCGAGGCCGCGGACGAGTTCCGAGCCTTGAATCGTGATGCACTCGATACCCGCTTCTTCCATTGCGGCAATCGTGTGCGTGTTGCGCTCGTAGGTACACGCCACGCGCGGCGCGATGGCCAGTGTGTTGGTGCCGTCCGTGCGTTGTTCGCGGCTGGCGTAGTGTTCGTCACCACCGCCGGTGCGCACGATGTTTACCTCTTCGCCGAATTCGTCGCTTAGAATTTCGATAAGGCTACGGTCGTCGGCCTTGCGGACGGCCTTGCCGTTGGCGTCGGGTTCGTAGTGATGAATGTAATTGATATGTTCCATCACGCCCGGATACCAAACGACCGTGTTGCGATCGACGCAAGTAAAGACGGTATCGAGATGCATGAACGTGCGCTCGGTTGGGATCGGAATTTCATAAACGCGCTGCACGTCACCGTTGACAAAGACTTTGCTCGCGACGCGCTCGATGGTTTCCGAGCGGGTGCGCTCGCTGGCACCGATGAAGACGGTGTCGTCGCTGATGACGAGCACGTCGCCGCCTTCGACGGTGAACGGGCGATCTTCGGTCGGTTCGTCGGTTCCGCCGTAGGCGAGTCGTTGTCCGGCAAACTCGGGGTGGTGTTCGAGAACGGCCCGAGTCAGGATCGTTTCGCGCACGCGCTCGACGAAGTGCATCTTGCACGAGATGACGGCGTTGCCAACGACGACGGCGGGGTCGCGGCTGAAGTATGCATTGGGGATCGGCTGCAAGAGCGTGTTGTCGCGACCTGCCGGGGGCGCGCGATGGCCGGTCATCTTCTGATACTCGGTCGACGTGATACCGGCGAACAGCACATCGAGAAGTTTTTCGTCGGGGAACTTCTTTTCGTCGAGCAGATCGTCGGCAATGGCCGGCACGTTTTCGGTGCGGCAGATATTTTGAATCAGCTTTTCCTTTTGCGCGCGATTGTCGCGCAGCAGGTCGGTGAGCAGTGCTTCGAGGTAAACCACCGTCACATCGCGGGAGCGCATTGCTTCGACAAACGCGTCGTGTTCTTCCTGCATGCGTTTGAGGAACGGGATATCCTCAAACAGAAAGCGCTCCATGTTGTCGTGGGTCAGGCGATCGATCTCGAGGCCGGGACGGTGTACCAACACCGCATCGAGGTGGTCGTACTCGTTTTGAATTTCGAATTTCACGTAAATGGCTCGCTGGCAGCCTGCCCGTCATTTGTGTCAGCCGCGACGGGGTAAGCGTGAGAAGGGCGACGACCTAAATCGGTGCGCCGACGGCGCGCGATGACGCGTGCCCGTGCTTCTCCGAATGCCGCATGATACGGCGTTCCCGCATATTGGAAAATCGGCGGGTTATTTCGATAAATGGCCGGGATTTCGATGCGTTGCCAGCGTATTGACATGGGCGATCACGCAACTGTGCAGGTGGTCGAGTTGATAACCACCCTCCAGCAGGCTGATGATGCGCTGCCCGCAGTGATCGGCGGCGACGTCCATCAATTGGCGCGTCATTTGCTCGTATCCGGCTTCGGTGAGATTGAGGTCGGCCAACGGATCGTCGCGATGGGCGTCGAAGCCGGCGGAAATCAGCAGCACTTCGGGCTCGAACTTTCGTAGCGCGGGTAGGGCGACGTCTTCGAACATGGCGAGTTGCGCATCTTCGGAAGTTCCCGGCGGCACAGCGATGTTGACGGTGAACCCCTCGCCGGGGCCGTCGCCGGTTTCGTCGGGGAGGCCGGTCATCGGCCAGAGCGGATATTGCTGCATGCTGACGACAAGCACGGACGGGTCTTCGTAGAAGATGTCTTGTGTGCCGTTACCGTGGTGCACGTCGAAATCGACGATCGCGACCTTTTTGATGTTGTGTTGTTGTTGGAGATAGCGCGCGAGGACGGAGATCGTCGCGAAGATGCAAAAGCCCATCGCGTGATCGAACAGCGCGTGATGGCCCGGTGGTCGAATCGCGCAAAAGGCGTTGCGCGCCGCGCCGGACATGACGGTGTCGGCCGCGGCGAGCGCGGCGTCGACCCCACCGAGCGCGGCTTGCATGCTCGTGGGGCAAACCTGGGTATCGCCTTCATCGAGCAGGCCGCCGCCTTTGGCGCAAACGCGCTCGACCCATTCGGTGTACTCGCGCGGATGCACAGTGTGTACCCATCTCAACGCGTCGTGGTTGCCGGGTTCTTCGTAAATAACGTTCTGCGCAAGTTCGGATCGGATCTTTTCGGGGCGCAGGGTCTCGGCGCGTTTGATGTTCTCGACGTGCGTGCCTGTGTTGTGCAACAGGGCGGCGGGGGTCCAGAGGTAGGCTGTGGGTTGGTCGGCGTCGTGCGACATGCGGGGGATTTTGTGGCTGAATGAAGACGTCTGCAATGGGCGTGTGGTATTCGGATTGCTGGTTTGAGAGTGCCCCGCAAAGTGAGAAAAGCCACTGCGGAGCGTTTTATTGTGTTAGGCGTTGATGGGCGGCGCGATGGAAAGCCGGTGTGGTCAATGGATCGGGCAATTGGTGACATTCGAGCAGATGCGGCGGGCGTATCTGGGGAGAGCCAATCGAATCGTGTTTTGAGTTGGGCTGGCAAAGTAGCACGGGGAGTTGTTTACGTCTGCTTCGGCGTTCCGTGTGCCATCCTGTTTGCCGTTGCGCTCTTCACTGGCGGTTTTCTTCCCGTGTTACCTTTCCTGCTTTGGCAGCGAGCCTTGGATAGGGGTGTCCTTCGATTGATCCCCGAGCTTTCGGATCATGAGGCGGCCTTGTCTGTCGATCAAGTGCCCCGTGAGTACTGCAAGAATGAATGGTCAATGAATGACGACAAGATACTGCTGACATTAGCGGTGCTTGCCCTCGCATGGTTGACGTTTGTCTTTTTTCACGACGGTTACGAGACCATGGT
>JAUIHO010000023.1 GCA_030432035.1 Phycisphaerae bacterium | reverse complement strand
GAAGATGCACGGGCTCGGCAACGACTTCGTCGTTCTCGACGCGCGCGCCCGTTACGCGAATCGCGCTCAGGACGAACTCGAAGGGGCGCTTGAACTTGCTCTGGTAGTAGCGCGGCGCAAAAAAGTCCGGGTCGCGGATCATCGCGCGGTAGACGTCCTTGAGATCGCCCTTGCGCTTTTGGAAGACGCTCGCGATGCGCTCGACCATCGCCTCGGGCGGCTCGTCGTCGACAAAGTGGCGACAGAGCTTCCACGCGACGAAGCGCGCCGTCCCCGCGTGCCGCTCGAGGCGGCGCAGCACGAGCTCGCCTTCGAGGAGCGGGTTCTTCTTGTCTTGGCGAAGCGGGCGCCCGAGGAAGTGCTTGGCCCCGCGCACGTGCATCCCCTTTTGATATTGAAAGCCGAGCGCGCCACGCTTGGCGTTGTTGTTGACCGTCCAGCCGGTCAGCGCCTTGGCGACCTCGACGACGTCTTTTTGGCGGTAGAAGTTGTCGACGCCGAGCGTGTGCAGCTCGAGGAGCTCACGCGCGTAGTTCTCGTTGAGGCCGCGCTGCTTGGCGATCTCGACGGCCTCGGCCGCGCGCTCCTTGTTGCGCGAACGCGCGCGGGCGCGCTCCCGGACCTTGCTCAGTTCCCCCTTGGTCGCCGGACGCCGGCTCAGCGCGTTGTCGAGGTAGATCAGCATCGCGGGGTGCTTGGCCGAAGCCTCGAGGAGCTCGCCGAAGCTCCCGCAGGCGTGCTTGCGGATCACGTCGCGCTCGTAGAGCGTGCCCCAAATCCGCAGCAGGCCCTTGCCGATGTCGACGCTGAAGTGGTTGCGCCAAAAGTCCGCGACGACCTCCTGCACCGGGTTCTGCGAGTAGACGCCCCGCCACACGATCGATTCGAGCAGCTTTTCAGCGGCATCCCCGTCTTTAGCGGTCAATTAATCGTGCACTACGATGACATGGGGCGGTTGCGTTCGGTGAATGGCAGATATTATCCAATACCAGCACATTTGGACACGGTGCCCGCAATCGAGGAAACCACTGCAAGGCAAGCTGCCCGTCATTTGCTGAATAGCGACGACGCGCAAGTGCTCAATTGCAAACTCGTTATCGTCGATCCAGGTTGGTACGGCGATTCGACCATCGGTCCACGGTTGGCATATGACATACAAATGACCAGCGTAAAGGATGTTCGCGAAATCGGTGCGTTCATCGATGCGCAGACCGGCGCGACGCTCGATCGCTGGGATATGCTTTGCACGCTCAAACAGCGAGAAGTGTATAGTGGCGTTGGTCAAACCGAATATCCCGGAGCGTTGAGTCGCGCAGAAGGCGATCCCGCTACAGGCAACAGCGACGTCGATGCGGTGTATGACTACGCGGGCGATACATACGACTACTTCCTGTTTGGTTTCAATCGTGACGGGCCGGATGGTTCCGGCGGGCCGGTGGTAGGAACTGCCGAGGCAAATGACATCGGTGGGTTCGGTTGTCCCAATGCAGGTTGGAGTTTCAATCTGCAACTGATGATCTTTTGCAACGGTACGGCCAGCGATGACATCGTCGCGCACGAATGGGTGCACGCCCTCACACAAAACACCGCAAACCTGATCTATCAAAACCAGTCCGGTCAGCTTAACGAAAGCTTCTCCGATGTATTCGGCGAGCTGGTTGATCTTTATAACGGGGGCGCGGCGTTCGTGGGAACGAACGGCACAACGCCGTGGACAGCGCACGCTTCCGGTCCGGGCAATGATGCGAATAATGCTTTACGAAATGATTCGTGCACGTCGACGACAGGCAACGTGCGTTGGTTGGTTGCCGAAGACGCGTTCGGGTTTACGCAGCCGCTGCGCGACATGTGGGAGCCGAACTGTTTTATGCACCCGGCCAGCGCGACCGACCCGTTTCAGGATTGTGCGTTAATCGACGGCGGCGGCGTGCATTCGGGCAGTGGCGTCGTCAACCATGCGTTCGCGATGCTATGCGATGGGAAGTCGTTCAACGGGCAAACGATTACGGGAATTGGCCCGATCAAGGCGGGGGCGATTTGGTATCGCGCGTTGACCGTCTATTTGACGGTGGGCTCGGATTTCAGCGATGCCTATTGGGCGTTGATTCAATCTGCGGAGGATCTCGTCGGCTTCGATCCTCAGGATCCACGGACCGGCATGCCGTCGGGCGATCCGATCACGCTGGTCGATGTGCAGCAGGTCGTCAATTCATTGAACGCCGTTGAGTTGACCGACACGGACAGTTGCGGCGCGACCCGCCCCATGTTGTCGCAAATGCTTGCCACCAATTGTTCGAATCAGCAAATCGTATTCGCCGATGATTTCGAATCGGGCGCGAATGGATGGTCGGTGGCTAATAGCGCGCCACCGACGCCATACGATTGGGTGCAAGTTTCGAACCTACCCTTCGGTCGGCCCGGTATGGCGTGGTTTATCGAAGATCCGAATATCGGTGATTGCGACACGATCGACGAGAGCGCGACGCACGATCTGATCAGCCCGTCCTTCGTTTATCCGGTCGATGCGGAAACGCTAACGTTGGAGTTCACTCATTTCGCTGAAGTCGAGCCGCGCTTCGATGGCGGCATTGTCGAACTTTCGGTAAATAGCGGTCCATTTATTCAGGTGCCCACCGCGGCCTTTCGTAATAACGCCTACAACACATCGCTCTTTACGGCGAACGAGCAGAGCAATACGTCGCCGCTTGCCGGTCGCGTGGCATTCAGCGGCGTCGGTGGCGATTGGGGCGTAACGACCGTCGAATTGGCCGGGTTGGCCGCGCCGGGCGATTCGCTGCAGTTGCGTTTTCGATTCTCGAAGGATAAGTGCTCGGGCTTTACCGGGTGGTGGATCGATGATTTGCGCGTTTTTGCCTGCACAGGCATTGATTGCAACGAAAACGGTATCGATGACGAAATCGATCGACTGGATGGCCCTGCCGATCGCGTGCTAATGGCGCACGAGTTGAATCGACTCGCATCCGCGAACTTTAGCGATAGCGATCCGCACCCTTTGTTTGGGGCATCGGAAATCGCCGAAGATTTTCAGTTGTTGTTCCCGGCCGTGATTCAACGTGTCGCGTTTTGGGGTGGTTACGAAGACGACGTCGCAGTCGCGACGGACGATTTCACGATTCGCGTATACGAATACGATAACGGACTTCCCGGCACGCTGATCTACGAAGACGGCGGCTCACCGGCGAATCGCATTGCGACTGGCGAGATATTTTTCCGCAACGTTGAATACCTTTATGAGTTCACGTTGGCCGCGCCGCTTTCGTTAGACGCCGGGCATTATTTGATTTCGATTGCAAACAACACGGCGGGAAGCATGACGACATGGTTATGGGCGCGGGCGTGGGCGGGCGACATACCCGGCGCGGCGTTCCGCGTAACGAGCTGCCCAGATTGGTGTCGGATCGATCCGTTTAATATGGCGTTGGAAGTTTACGGTGAGCGAATCGGTTATCCGTTGGGCGACATGAACCGCGATGAAGTGGTTAACCTGAGCGATATCGCATTGTTCGTTCAGGAAGTTTTGACCGCACAAGATGCCGCTGACGGCGATTGTTTAGCAGATATGAACTCGGACCGAGAATTGAATGGCAGTGATGTGTCGGCGTTTTCCGCCGCGCTGGTGCCGTGACGAGATTGAAGCTCTCACGTTCCGTTAATTCAACGACGGGTCGGCAAACAACGGTTCGTCCAAACGCCCTGGAATCTCCGCCAACAGATAACTAATCGCCGCTAGCGTAGCGACGCAGTCGGTTAGGTCTTTGGGATCGACTTTATCGAGCGTATCCGCATGGGTGTGGTGATAATCAAAATACGTCGAACCTTCGACAATCAAACCCATCAACGGTAGCTCACCGTGCTTGATGTGTGAGATATCCGCACCCGACCAGCCGCTTTTGATCTTCGTAAGGCCGGGCCGATTCATTAGCGCGAAGAAGTGGGCCAAATTCTCTTCCGCGATTTTGCCCTTGGCCGGATCGATATGTTGCACGCTAAAACCCTGCGGCTGAAACACGCCCGAATCACTTTCGATCGCCGCTACGTGATTGGCGAGTTCGTTCGCATGATCGAGTGCGTATTGCTTCGCGCCCTCCTGACCGTTTTCTTCGTTGGTCCAAAGCACCACGCGGATGGTGCGTCGCGGTCGCAGCTTGAGTTTGCGCAACACGTTGATCGCTTCCATCGCCATCACGCATCCACCGCCGTCGTCGTGGGCGCCGTGGCCAACATCCCAGGCATCGATGTGCCCACTGATGATGACGATCTCTTCGGGCTTCTCGCGGCCAACGTATTCGGCAATGACGTTTGCAGACGGCACCATGCCGTGGTTCTTGGCGTCCATTTTGAGCGTGATCGTGACTTCTTGCCCCTGGTCGGTAAGGCGCTGAATCATGTCGGCGTCTTCCGTTGAGATGGCTGCGGCCGGAATCTTGGGAATGTCGTCCTGGTAACCGGTGGAGCCCGTGTGGGGTGAGCGTAAGCTGCGTGCCGTTACCGATCGCACCAAACATCCGACCGCACCTTTTTCAGCGGCTAACGCTGGGCCACCGTAACGAAAACGGACGGTATGGCCATAGCAGGCACCGTGCTCTTCGGTGTATTCGGGCATGGGGTTATTGAAGAGGACAAACTTGCCCTTCATTTGGTCGGACGCTTTGGCGAAGCTTTCTTCATCGTGCACCACCACCACTGGTGCGGTGATTCCCTCGGCTGGCGTGCCAACCGACATGCCGAGGCCGAGCATGTGGATGTCGAACTTGCGCGGCGATTCCATGCGGGCCCATTCTTTGCCGCGCGTCCATTTTGGAATCATGACTTTCTCGCGGCGGCAGTTTTCCTGACCGTCTTTCTTCATGGAATCGACGGCCCAGTCGATGGCCTCTTCGAGGCCGGGCGAGCCGCTCAGCCGAAAGCCGATGCCGTCGCACAGCTCGTGCATTTTCTGCCACGCTTCATTACCCTTGAGGGTTTCACGCATGATGCGTTGGGTGGTGGCACCGTATTGCTGTTCGAGTTTTTGACGCACGGTGGCGGCTTGCTGGTCTTCGGCAATACCGACGGCAGGGAAAAGCACGAGCGCCAATAACGTTGAAATACGAGACAATGCGGTCATAGTCGAATAGCTCCTCATTCGCGATGGTGGAATTGTAACCTGACGGCGGTGACGCGACCAAGCGACGTCGCGGGATGTCGGCATGGGGAGCTCTCTCAAGTTCTAAGGGTGGCAAATATAGATGAACGATTCAGGTACTCACGTCAAAGTCGGCCTCATTCTGGCGGCGGCTGTCGCAATGCTGTCGGCCCAAGCGGCGTCGGCGCAATCGCGGCCCTGCTGCGGTCCGGATGCGTGCCATCCGATGTTGCCGGGCGGCGACGAGTTCGGCTGGCCGACCGTCGAAGAGGGCGGCGATGCGGGCCCGTCGTCGAGCACGTCTGAGGATTCGGCGGATAGCAATTCCGACAAATCGTGGGATGTTCAAAACCCGCCGTATGCCTATCGCGATATCGACATCGATGTCGACGAAGGCACGTGGATGAACCTCGATCTAAGCCCCGATGGGAAGACGATCGTGTTCGACTTGCTCGGTGATATCTATCGCATCCCGGTTGATGGCGGCGACGCAACGGCGCTGACGAGCGGCATCGCGTGGGATATGCAGCCGCGCTTCAGTCCGGACGGTAAGCGAATCGCGTTCACAAGTGATCGCGGCGGTGGTGACAATATCTGGACGATGTCCGTCGACGGGAACGATCTTCAGCAAGTTACCAAAGAGAGCTTTCGGTTGCTCAACAGCCCGGTATGGGCGCCGGATGGCAACTTCATCGCAGCGCGCAAGCACTTTACCTCGCGCCGCAGTTTGGGCGCGGGCGAGATATGGCTGTATCACATCAGCGGCGGAGACGGTTTGCAGATGACCGAGAAGCCGAACAAGCAGAAGGATGTGGGCGAGCCGATCTTTTCGCCCGACGGAAAGTATCTGTATTACAGTCGCGACGCTACAGCTGGAGGCACGTTTGAATACAGCAAAGATCCGAACGATGAAATCTACGCCGTGTTTCGCGTCGATCGTGAAACGGGCGACTCGGAGAAGTACATCAAAGGACCGGGCGGAGCTGTGCGGCCGACGCCGTCACCCGACGGAAAACATATCGCTTTCGTGCGGCGCGTGCGCTATCAGGCGAACTTGTTTTTGAAAGACATCGAAAGCGGTCGCGAATGGTCGATCTATGACGACCTTACGCGCGACATGCAAGAGACGTGGGCGATTCATGGTGTGTACCCGAGCATGGCGTGGACGCCGGATTCCAAATCGATCGTATTCTATGCGAAGGGAAAGATTAGACGCATCAATATCGACAGCGGCGACGTGCGCGAAATTCCGTTTCACGTGCGCGATACGCGGCAGGTTGCGGACGCTTTGCGCTACAAGGTCGATGTTGCTCCAGACAAGGTAAAGGCACGCGTTTTACGGTGGGCACAGGTCACGCCGGATGGGAAACGGGTGATCTATCAGGCATTCGGCAAGCTATGGGGGAAGTCGTTACCGGATGGTGAGCCGACGCGGCTATGTGCCGATGCAGATGAGTTCGAGCTGTATCCGTCGCTCACGCCCGACGGTAAGCAGGTGGTGTACGCCACGTGGAATGACGCGTCGCTCGGTGCGATCAAGATCGTACCCATCGGCGGCGGGACTGGTCGCAAGCTGACGGACAAACCGGGGCATTACGTCGAAACAGCAGTGTCGTCGGATGGAAAAAACATCGTGTTTCGCAAGACGCGCGGCGGTTATCTACGGTCGGAACTTTACGACGACGAAATGGGCCTCTATCAGATGCCGATTGATGGCGGCGAGCCGACGTTGATCGCGCGCAGCGGTAGTCACCCGCATTTCATTCAGGATTCCAAACGGCTCTATTTTCAACGCGACACGCGCGAGGGTGATACTGACAAGCGGCAGTTGCTCAGCATCGATCTCGATGGCAGCGATGAGCGCGTTGAAGCGACAAGCGAAAACGCGCTACGCTATCGCGTTTCGCCCGACGGCAAACGACTGGCTTTTACTGAGCGCTTCAACGTGCGCCTGACGGAGTTTCCGCGCACCGGCAAACCGTTGACGGTGAGCCCGAAGATGAAATCGGTACCGTTGGCGACGGTCTCACTCGATGCGGGTGAGTTTGCGCACTTTTCACCCGATGGGAAGAATCTGCATTGGACGCTGGGAGGCGATCTCTACACGGTGCCCGTGAACGATGCGTTGTTGTCGATCACTGACCCGAGCAGTTCGGATTGGAATGTGCCAGACAGCGGCGTCAATATTGCGCCGACATTACCCGCCGACAAGCCGAGCGGAATCGTCGCGTTTGTCGGTGCCCGCATCATCACGATGCGCGGCGATGAAGTGATCGAAAACGGTACGCTTGTCGTCGAGAACAATCGGCTCGTGGCTGTGGGCGCGAAGGATGATGTAGAGATTCCGACCGACGCTAAGGTGTACAAGATGGATGGGCGCACGATTATGCCCGGCTTGGTCGACGTCCACGATCACGGTCCGTACGCGACGCAGGGGATTCACCCGCAGGCGAATTGGTCGCATTATGCGAAGCTCGCCTTCGGCGTCACGACGATTCACGACCCGTCGCACGATACCAACAGCATTTTCGGTGCTGCCGAGTTGCAGCGCATTGGGGCGATCACGGCTCCTCGCATTTTCTCGACAGGTACCATTCTCTACGGCGCGAAGGCACCCTTTAAGGCCGAGATCGACAGCGTCGATGATGCACGTTCGCACTTGCGTCGCATGAAAGCCGTGGGGGCGGTGAGCGTGAAGAGTTATAACCAACCGCGGCGCGATCAACGCCAGCAAGTGGTCGCCGCGGCGCGCGAGTTGGAAATGATGGTTGTGCCCGAAGGCGGATCGCTATTGCAACACAACCTCACGATGGTGGTGGATGGCCATACCGGCGTAGAACATTCGATTCCCGTCGCAAATGCGTATGACGATGTCGCGCAACTGTGGTCGGCTACGAAGGTCGGTTACACGCCCACGCTGACGGTCGGATACGGCGGGCTGTACGGTGAGCATTACTGGTATCAACATCAAAACGTGTGGGAAAACGAACGCTTGATGACGTTCACGCCGCGCTTTGTGATCGACCCGCGCGCGCGACGGCGACGCATGGTGCCGGATAACGAATTCAATCACATCAGTAACGCGACGCTATGTAAGAAGCTGCTCGACAGCGGTGTGCGCGTAAATCTCGGCGCGCACGGTCAGTTGGCTGGCTTGGCGCATCATTGGGAGCTGTGGATGTTTGCCCAGGGCGGCATGACGCCATTGGAAGTGATTCGCTGCGGCACGCTGTATCCCGCGTGGTACGTCGGCCTCGATGGCGATGTGGGCTCGTTGGAGACTGGCAAGTTGGCGGACTTCGTCGTATTGGATGCCAACCCGCTGGAAGATATCCGCAACACCAGCTCAATTGAATTGGTGGTGCAAAACGGGCGTGTGTACGACGCGGCGACGATGAATCAGCTCTATCCGGACGAGGTGCAACGACCAAGCTTTTTCTGGGAGCGCAACTGATGAATCGAACGGAAGCTTGGGATTTGGTCTGCGAATTCGTTTCGTCCGAATCGCTGCGCACACACATGTTGTGCGTCGAAGCGTCGATGCGGCATTATGCGGCGAAGAACGGGGCCGATGAAGAGCTGTGGGGTGTCGTCGGCTTGCTGCACGATTTTGATTACGAACGTTGGCCGGAACCGCCGGCACACACACGTGAGGGCGCTAAGATTCTTCGTGAGCGCGGCGTCGATGAGGAGATCATCGGGGCGGTCATGTCACACGCCGACTGGAATCACGATGATTACCCGTTGGATCGACCGTTACGGAAAACGCTGTTCGCCGTCGATGAGTTGAGCGGATTCATATACGCCGTGGCGTTGGTGCGACCGCAGAAGCTTGACGGCATGACGCCGAAATCCGTGAAGAAAAAGTTGAAGACGCCCGCCTTTGCCGCCGCCGTGAGCCGCGACGATGTGAACAAGGGGGCGGAATTGCTTGAGTTACCGTTGGATGAACATATTGCCAACTGCGTCGAAGGATTGCAGGCGGCGCGCGAACGCATCGGCTTATAGAGCGGGCGTTGATTTCGCTTGGCAGAAGTGGGATATGGAGTGGAGTATGATTCGCATTTGTTGTGTTGCTTTGTGCGCTTTGTCGTTGAGCTTGACGGTAACGGCGTCTGCGTATGCTGACGAGATGCACTTTCCGGAAGATCGTCCATTTGATATCACGCATATTCGGCTTGAGATCGACGTTGACCTCGATGCCCAAACGGCCGAGTCGGTAGCGACAATTGCAGGTCGGGCGCTACGACCGATCGATTCGATCACCCTCGATGCGGTTGACTTTAAAGATGTTGAGGTGCGCGTCCGTGCCGCCTCGGGGGATGTACTCACCCCAGATTTCGATTACGACGAGAAGAAATTGATCGTTCCATTCGGTCGTACGCTTCAGCGCAACCAGCAGATCGAAATCGGCGTGAAGTATCGACTGCATGACCCGGAGCGCGGCCTGCATTTCTTTAAGCCGTCTGAGGAAGATCCGCAGGCACCTTATCAACTTTGGTCGCAAGGCCAGTCGACCAGCAATCGTTATTGGATCCCGTGCTTCGACCATCCGAACGAAATGCAAACGACGGAGATCATCTGCACAACGAAGAAGCCATACATTGCCGTGAGCAATGGCGAGTTGATCGAAACGCGAGATCTTGACGATGGTCGCCGAACGTTTCATTGGAAGCTCGATAAGCCGCATGTGGTGTATTTGGTCACGTTGGTCGTGGGCGACTTTGTAACGAAGACCGAGACATGGAACGGCATACCGGTGACGTATTACGTGCGCAAGGAATTCGAAGTCCAAATGGGCAATTCCTTCGAGAATACGACCAAGATGCTGGATTTCTTCAGCGCGAAGATCGGCGTTAACTACCCGTGGCCCAAGTACGATCAGCTTTGTTGCTACCAATTCGGCGGTGGCATGGAGAACACGAGTTCAACCACGCTAGGTGAATCGACGCTCCACGACGATCGGGCGCATCTCGACACGAGCAGCGACGGGCTTGTAGCGCACGAACTGGCGCATCAGTGGTTTGGCGATTTGCTAACGTGTAACGATTGGGCGCACCTCTGGCTGAATGAGGGCTTTGCAACCTACTTTGAAGCGCTTTGGGACGAGCACCACAACGGTCCCGCTGAGTTTGCATACAACATGATGCGCAAGGCCGATCGCGCAAAGAGCGGCGGCAAAGACAAGCCTGTCGTCGATCCCATGTATGACTCGGCCGGTAGCCAATTTGATTCAAGGGCGTACTCAAAAGGTGCCTGCGTCTTGCACATGTTGCGACGCCGCCTCGGTGACGACGTGTTTTGGGCCGCGATTAATGCCTATGTAAAGGAATTCGGTCATCGCACCGTCGAAACCAGCGATCTGCGGCGGGTGATGGAGCACGTGTCTGGGCATAGCCTGTCGCGATTCTTTCACGACTGGACGGCACGACCCGCTCACCCGAGCGTGAATGTTGCCTACGAGTGGCTGCCCGAAGATAAGCTGGCCAAATTAACGATTAAGCAGACGCAGAAGGATGAAGCGTTTCACTTTCCACTTCAGATTGACTTCGTTACGAGCGCGCCGGGCGACGACTATCAGGCTCGCACATTCAATCAATACATCGACCAAAAAGAGATGGTTGTGTATTTCTCGCTTGCGACGGCGCCCGAAGCGGTGCGAATCGATCCATCGATGGCCGTGTTGATGGAGCTTTCCGAAGATAAGCCGCGGCGCATGTGGTTAGCGCAGCTTCACGACGTCAATCCGGTGCTGCAAATACGCGCAATAAAGCATCTTGAGAAGGATACCGACGCGAGGTTTGTTGAGGAGTTGCGCGTGTTGCTTCTAGGCGACGCGCATTGGGCGGTTCGATCCGAAGCGGCGCGCGTGTTGGGTGAATTTGACGAGCCCGATTCGCGGGCGGCGCTATTGGCGGCGGTGGAAGTAGAGCATCCAAAGGTGTTGGCTGCAGTTCTAAAGGCGTTGGGTGATCTAACGGCTGACGATGACGTGACTCGGGTGGTGATGCGATTCGTCGACAATGAGCACGACAGTTACAGGGTGCAGGAGGCTGCCATCGAGGCTTACGCCAAGCTGGCGAAGCGTGGAGATGAAGATGCGATACGTCGGCTGCGCGTGTGTCTGCAGCGGGATTCGCATCGCGAGATGGTTCGTACGGCAGCGTTGCGCGGTTTGGCAAAGCTCGGTACGGTGGCAACGATTGACGAACTGCAAGATTGGTTAAAGCCTCAGCACGACTCGGATGTGCGTCGCGGCGCCATCGAAGCCATTGGCGATCTTGCGGCTGAATTCGAAGAGGATGGCGCGTTCCTAGAATCAGCGAGTGATGCCTTGCGGCCGTTCTTAACGGGAAAGAATCGGGGGTTAAGGCGGTCGGCGATTTTTGCAGCGTCGTCAACGGATGGCCTCACGCGCATGCTCAAGTCGGAGTTAAAGGAATTGGCGGATGGTGATGACCGTCGCGCGAAGTGGGCCGCCAAACAGGCGCTCAATGGACTCGACGACGATGAGGATGGCAGTGAAGAACTCGAGCGCCTCGAAGAAGAACTGAAACAATTGCGCGAGAAGAACGAGCAATTGCACGATCGCATTCGCCGGCTTGAGGCAAAAGAAAAGGCAAAAGCCGAGCCCGTCACCAGCGAGGCGAAACGTACTTCACATCAATTCAATCCATCACGACGCTTGCGACGAACCTTGCTGTGCATGGGCGTCTTCCAAGTCTGCGATGATGTGCAACGCGTCGGTTTCGCTGAATAATCCGACGAGCCGGTTGCATTCGATTACGGGCAAACAGCCGATGCGATGTTTCGCAAGTTGAATCATCGCGTCGCGCGCCGTGGCATCGTGATCGATGGTTACGGGCGCCGGCGTCATGATGTCGATCACTTCCGTCGCGCCGATATAGACGCGTCCTTCACTTTCGGCACGGGCGTCTTCCGCCTGATCGACGCCGCACGCTCGGCGAATATCGCGGTCTGATAGAATACCAATTAATGCTCCGTCACTAAGCACCGGCAGATGGCGTATGCCTGTGTCGTGCATTTGACTTGCGACCTGATGAATGGTGTCGCGCGGCCCCGCTGTCACAACGTCGCAATGCATGTAAACGGAAACGCGCGTTTGAAGAGCGTCGGTATTGGCGAACTCGCGGACGGCGGTCTGCAGCAGATCGCTGCTCGTTACGACGCCAAGTACCCTTTCGCCATACAACACGGGCAGGGCATGGAAGCGACCGCGCACCATCACGCGCGCGGCGGTGTGTACCGTGGCGTCGGCGTCGATGTAAAGCGCCGGGCGCGACATGATCTCGCGCACCTGACGCGGATGGTTATACGCTTTTGGCATGGTGCTGGCACCGCGGTCGGGCGACAGCTTCCAACCGACGGCGACGAGCAAGTCGCGATCGGAAATCATGCCAACGGGGCGCCGCGCATCGATCACGGGCAGGTGGCGGATGTGGTGTTCTTCCATCAGCATGATGGCTTTGTCGAGCCGGTCATGAGGATGGACCGAAATAATGTTGGTTTGAGCGATTTTCCCGACACGCATCGCACACCTCCTTCCGTTGGGGAGATGCATTAGTGTCTCGCTACTTTATTGTTACAGGCACCGTGCCAGAGGCAAGCGCAAAGCGGTATTTGGTACAAAGTTGTTATCGTGGTGGGAAAAGAGATACGGGCGTTCGCGTAAACGGCGATGGAGATGAAAGGTCGGCTTAGGTCGACCACGCTTCAATACGATGGTCCATGACCGCGTTGCGGACTTTCGGGCAGCACTGCGGCGAAATCCGAAACGGCGGCACGTTTTCCCGAAATTCAAACAAAATTGGTACAGATTGAAGTTGCGACTAAAATAAGCGAGTCGAACCGGCGACGAATTGCCCGGAGATTTGGTAAGCGATTAACTCGCGCGTAGGAGATGCCGACAGGCCCCGCATCCTTGAAGATACAGGACAACAATCAAAGCGTCGTCGCCGAGCGGGCCGTGTTGGTCGGCCTCATTCTTCCGAACTCGGATCATGGTGCAACGCGTTACGACCCGCTGGCCGAACTGGCCGGGCTAACGGCGGCGGCCGGTGCGGAAGTGGTCGGACGCGTCGTGCAGAAGCGCGGCCAGATTTGTGCCAGCACTTACATCGGTCGCGGCAAGGTCAATGAACTGGCTGAATATGCTGCGGCGAAAGAGGCCGACGTCGTTATCTTCGACAACGAGTTGGCACCGTCGCAAATCCGCGAGGTCGAACGCATCATCGAGCACCGCGTGATCGACCGTACTGAGTTGATTCTCGATATCTTCGCCAGCCGAGCGCGCACGCATTCGGCGCGACTTCAGGTCGAACTCGCACAACTCGAATATACGGCACCGCGACTACGCGGGATGTGGAGCCACTTGGAACGTATCGCCGGGGCCGGTGGTGGCACAACGGCCGGTGCCGTGGGTGGTGTCGGTACGCGCGGTCCGGGTGAACGGCAGATCGAAATCGACCGGCGGCTCGTGCAGAAGCGTGTGTCATTTCTCAAAAACCAACTCGCCAATATCGACAAACGCAAGATACGCGAAGTCAAAAGCCGCAGCGACTATTACACGATTAGCCTCGTCGGCTATACCAATGCCGGTAAGAGTACGTTGATGAATGCCCTAACCAACGCCGATACGTTGGTCGAAGACAAGCTGTTCGCCACGCTCGATACCAAAACGCGCAAATGGAATCTCGGCGGTGGGCAGGTCGCGTTGTTATCCGATACCGTCGGCTTTGTACGCAACTTGCCGCACCAATTGGTCGCGTCGTTTCGAGCCACGCTGGAAGAGACGGTGCATGCAGACTTGTTGTTGCACGTTGTCGACGCCAGCAGTCATGACGCGCCGGGGCAAATCAAAGCCGTCGATCAAGTGCTCGACGAAATCGGCTGCCACGACACGCCGCGACTGAACGTATTGAATAAGGTAGACGCGCTCGACGACGAATCGTCGATTCACATTTTGCGCGCCAATCATGAGGATGCCGTCGAAATCTCCGCGCTAACAGGTAAGGGCATCGACGAACTTACTGAGCGCATTCTCGATCGCGTGCGTGGTCGTTATGTTCGCGTGATATTAGAAGCCTCGGCGACCAACGGGCGATTGCTCTCTTATCTCAGTCAATATGCCCACATTCTCGATCGGTCCTATACGGATGGCACGATGCGGCTCGACGTTCGCCTGCCCACGCAGGAACTGCCGCGCGTGCTCAATCTCGGGGCTACCGTCATTTCGTCCGAATAATTGTCGCCTCTATGCACAGGGATGACTGTGCATCATTCCGGTACCAATCCCACACTCAAGCCGCTGATAGCACGATTCGACTAATAAGATGCGGACACAGGTCCGTCGCGCTGCGGTCCGCGCGAACCATCGACCGCTGTGCATTCAACCGATGAGGTGGGTATGCGTACCACGACGAAACTCGGCCCCGAAGATACCGTCCGAACGCTCGAAGAGGCGGTCGGCGCCCGCTCGGAAATCGCACTCGAGCCGGAGTCGATTGACGACGTCACGATCAGTGGTCGACTGTTGTCGCTCGATTCCGAAGCAATGCTGATTGAGATGACCGGCCAACCGCCGTTGGCGTTGGAGAAGCTGGTCGGACAGCGCTGCGTCGGCGTCGTGTATCACGACCGCAAGTACACGGTCTCGACGACGGTGACGGGCATCGTGAAGTGGGGCAGTTCCAATGCGCTAAGCCTGCAGCGCCCCGAATGGCTGGGTGTTTCGAATCGTCGCCGATTCCTGCGGTCGAAGTTAGCACCTTCGTCGTCGGTGTGTCTCGAATGGAAAGACAGCGGCGTGGCGCACAAGCAGAGTGTGAACCTGCTGAACATTAGCGCCGACGGCATGGCGTGTCGCGTGAGCGATTCCATTGCCGGCCTGATCGATCGCCGACATCGGTTGCAGGTGACATTCGACCTGCCAAGCAGCGAACGCTCTATCAGTCTCTGTGCTCGGATTACGAACAAGACGCCCGCCAGTGAGGGCTGCTCGATATTGGGGTTGCAGTTTGTGACCTCCACTAAGGATGCTGCGGCCATTCGCGACCTGCGCGTGGCGATCGAACAAATCTCCAGCGCGGAAGAGGCGGTGAGTCTATGAATCAGGCAACGGCAGAACTCGAAGTCGCATCCCACGAAAGCATGCTTAGCTGGGCGGCCGAACGGCATGTCGATGTAAATGTTACGCAATGCATCGATGGCGAGTGGCAGACGTTTCGGGCCGTCTTCGGCAGCTTCGATCCGCAGAAGAACTCGATTGTGCTGCAAGAAGTTGCCGACAAGCAAAGCCCTAATGCGGCGTTGCAACCCGATGTGGAAGTCGGCGTCGCGTTTCGTCGCGGCCATAAGAAGTGCTTGTTTACGACCAAGATCACAGGGCAAGAGGGCGACACGCTCTTGTTGCAAGAGCCCACGTCCGTGCGTGCGGTGCAACGCCGTGCCTATCAACGCGTTAACATTCCGTCGCACCGATTTATTCCGGTGAAGGTTTGGGAAGGCAGCTTGCCGAATAGCGGCGAAGTGTGTTTCCCGGTTTGTTCGGGACGCGTTGCGAACATTTCCATGGGCGGCGTGTTGGTGGACGTGCGATCCGATCAAAATCCGCGCCGTCAGGAAGGCGATATGGTCGGCATCGAGATCATTCGTCGGCCAGACGTGAAGCCGTTGCTGTTAGAAGGGCAGTTCCGGCACTGCGTCACCACTGAAGATGTCGAACGCATCAGCCTAGGGTTCCAATTTCTCGGGCTCGAGCACGACCTGCCGGGACGATCCAGTCTGTCGGAAGTTGCGGAATACGTACGTGGCGTGCGGCGAGGCCTGTAGGCGACGAAATAGGTTCGCGTGCGATTATTTTGCGACGGTGCGTACGTCATGGGCGCTTTCCCAGTAGTCGCTTAACCACCGATTGCGTAGCCGGCATTGTTGATACTTTACGGATAATCTAAGACCCTCGCCCCGGCCCTTTCCTGCGAGGGAGAGGGAGAATAAGCCACCTACTTATTGATGGCGTGCGTGACGTACTTGCTTCGTTTCGAGATTGTTGTCACTGGTGATGCGGATTGGGGCGGGCATCGCAAATGAAGATTTGATGCCTTGCGGTCAAGCCTGTGCGCGTCGAATTAGAAAGCAGCCATACAAATTTAGATAAACGTCTAAAGGCGAACTCGGCGCATAAAAGAAGGGTCCGAGCTCGCCGTTACTCGGACCCTCCAAGCCAGGCTGTCCCGCCAATCGGCGGAAGACCCACAGCCTCGTATATGACTATCGGTCGTAGTTTCAATCCGCTTGAGGCGATCTTCGTGATGTGGCAAACGTCCGTTTTGTTATCGGGCTTGCGCTTTATTGCTGGGCTCAATTATGCCTGTGCGGCTTCTTGAACGCGCAAACGTTGCAATACGAACGGCTTAATCTGCGCGGCTAGGTCTTCTGCGGGGCGACCGCTATACGTTTGCAGGCTACCGAAAACGTTGTGGTCGGTCGGACGATGACGCAGCGTCGGCACAATGGATTCCGCGGGCAATGACTCGTAGATGTCCGCTTCCAGACTGCCTTCGAGTTCGACGTCGATATCCGACCACGCGAATGAATCATGACCGAATGCGCCGGTGTTTAGGTCGATTCTTTCGTTCGTCATGTTGATACGCGTTGCGCCAGGCCAAAGCGCCAACGCAAGCCATCGCACTGCGGCCAATACAAAGATCAATCCAGCCAATGCGATCGAGAACGCGCAAATCAGAAATGACAGATAGACGATGGTTTGATAGTCGGGCCCGGGCCAGATGGATCGGCCCAGCCATATGCAACCGGCACCGACAGTACCGCGCCAAACGAATCGCACGAATGCCTGCACCCTGTCGAGCGGGATGACGAGTGATGGCAAAATTTTGTCACTATCGCTTGATAGGTTTGTGTTCGGCGGTGCGATTGACGATTGCGGTTGTCGATCAGACGGCTTTGATGGTTGGCGGGCTGTCTGCGAATTAACCATCGCCACCGACTCAACCGATTCGCCATCAGTTGAATCGTGGCTTTGCGTCGTGCGTTGATGCATTGTCTTCGTTTTTCGTTTTCGCCGCGCCATAGCCTGCATGGTAACAGGTTTGGCACGGTTTGACGCAACCCGTTAGCGGCGGCGGCGCAACCGGCGCGTCGCAAGGAACGCCGCCGGCGCGATCATCACCATTTCGATCATCCCGAAACCGCAGAGACCGCCCATCATCGGCGGCGGTGTGGGGGCCGACGGGGCAGTAACAGTCACTTGGAAACTGCAACTATCCGAACTGCCGTTGTTGTTGAATGCGAGAATATCGACTGTTCGCGTGCCGACAGGGAACCGCGTGCCCGAAGCAGGCGTCGCCATGACGGTGATGTCACCGAACCCGCCGACGGCAGCCGGCAACTCGAAGTTTACGATAGCACCTGTATTGTCACTCGCCTGAACAGTGATGGGATCGGGGCAAGGCGCCAAGCCGACGACGGTCTCGCAAGCATCGCCAATACCGTTGACGTTGATATCCGCCTGATCCGCGTTGGCGCGATTGACGCAGTTATCGAAGGCATCGAAAACGCCGTCGCCATCGGTATCCACTTGGTTATTGTTGTTGGTCGGGTTGTTGTGCATCGGGTCTGGGTCGTCGTCCATCTGCTCGGCAATACGAGCCCGTAATCCCCACGTGATCAACGTACCCGCGTCAAACGTTTCATTGTCGAGGATGTGGAGACGCCACACACCGGCGATGAGCTCGCCGTTAAACTGCTGCAGCGCATTAGCCGGCTCAAACGAGGGCGGCGAGGACAAATTGTCTTCGCATTGATCCTGAATGCTACCACCCATCCCGTCATCATCGAGTAGAACATCAATGTTGTTCGCATCGCAATTCGTACTACCCAAACGGTTGATGATGATGACGCTCGTACTCGTATCGACATGCGTCAGCGTGACCGTCAGGTCGCCGATCCAGGAATGCAGCAGCTCGATGTTGATGTCCAAATCCTGAATCGTCCCTTCCTGATTGACAAGGAATTGGGTCGTGAGCCCCGGGTTGGGCAATTGCGGACTGATCGGCCGATCGGGGATGGCCGTGGGCGTTCCCGCAAAGTCTGCCGAAAAGCTGCCTACTTCTAACAGATGCTCGCGAACCACTTCGGTTCCGCCCGTCAGGTTCTGGAACACGATTTCTGCGGTGTACGTGCCGTTCGGTAAATCGTTCAGATCATTCGAGTGCGTGATTTGGAACGTACGGAATTGGTTGGGCAGTGCAGCAAAAGTGCCGGCAACATCGCTGGTACCACCGTTCAGCAATAGACCGAAGTTGTTGCGAATGGTGACGTTGTAATTGACTTCACCAGTGCCGATTTTACGGACCGACCACGCCGTTAACGGGTTTGTGAACGGGCCGCCGGATAGGCCGCTATGGCTGACGGCCAATGCGGGGGTGACTTCAATATCGAGCACAGATGGCGCCGTGGTTACCAAATCGAAACGATAATTGGCCAGCGTACAGCGCATGCGGTTGACCTGTTCGGGCGTGAACTCAAACATGCAAATGTCGTCGCTGTAATTCATGTAGTTTGAGATTGGGTCATCCGATCCACACGACGACGTTTGCTCGCAGCCGAAACGCTCAAAGTCCTGAGACGCCGTATCGCAAATGAGATCGCCGGTGCTGTAGCAACCGGGCATGGCGCCGGTGCTGCAGGAGAAATTGTTGCCCCACACGTGATAGAGACCGAGGTAGTGACCGACTTCGTGGATCAACGTGCGACCGAGGTCATACGGCGGGCCATCTGAACCCGTCTCGCCGAACGAGCCGAAGTGAATAACAACACGGTCGCGCGTTTGACCGACTAGTGGTTCTTCCGCCGGGAATGCTTCAACGTAGCCCAGCAAATCCTGAGGGTCGAGGTCGAGCGTATAAACATTCATGTAACGCGTCGTATCCCACGCCAGCGTTTCCCAATACGCCCCGTTCTCAACGAACCACTGATTGTTGACGGTGCGCGTGATGCCGGTGGTCGGGTTGCCATCGGGGTCGGTCTCTGCCAGAAAGAACTCGATCTCTGCATTGGCGCTCCCGGCGGCATGTGTGCCGGCGCGGGCGAGAAACGCATCGTTTAAAACATCGATCTGTGCTTCAATTTCCGACGTCGGGATGTTGCCCTCGCCGTTGGTGTGTTGAATGACATGGACGACCACGGGGATGCCAATACGACCGACCGACGGCGCGTAGTCGGGGAGCACCGATGTGCCGAAGGCGTCGCAGTCACCAAGATCGCCGCCGCGCGGCGCGCTGCTGGCGGAATGTCGTGTCCCGCAACGACTGCCGAAGCTTCGATATGTATCCGATTGGTAATAATCGAAACGAGAGTCGTATATCGTTCCCGCGACTTCGACTTTCCCATCTTCCAAACGTGTAATCTTGCGCGCAGAGCCTTTGGCTTCGACATCCGTCTGTGCGACGAGCGCCTCAACAGCGAGCAGATGCGCCAGCGCCAATGCGGCGATGGTTGCGAGCACCGATCTGAAATTCCGATTGATCATGGTCATTCCCCACAGCCCTTCCCTTGGGGCGAACGGCTTCGGCGTGAAGGTCGTTCGGCGCCTCAAGCGGCGGGTAGTATTTTGCTAAAGTTGGAAAGGTTCTCTACTTAGTAGTCCGACTGACGCCGTGATTGTAACACAAACTTCGATAAAACTCGCAATCAAAGAATTAGGAATTTTTCACTGTGAGTGCGCGAGGCCTATCCACGCGCCAAACATTCCTCATAATGAGGTAGTCACCAGTATCATGGAGTGAACGATGAACGATTTTGACGCGAGTGCCGCCGCAAAAAAGTGGATCAACGACATCGCGATTGCAGATGCCGACAAAACCGAAATCGAAGCGCTTTGCGTTTTGGGCCCCAAAGGCGAGGCCGAGCTGACCGACCGTTTCTATAAGTCGCTCGATTTCGGCACCGGCGGCCTGCGTGGCGTGATCGGGGCCGGTTTGAACCGCATGAACGTGTACACCGTCGGCGCGGCGGCGCAGGGCTTGGCGAACTACATCAAGCGCCAGGGCGAGCCCGCGATGGCGGCGGGCGTGGCGATAGCGTACGACTGTCGCCGTATGAGCCCGGAATTCGCGATGCGAACAGCCCTCGTGATGAGCGGCAACGGCATTAACGCTTTTTTATTTCCGCAGTTGCGGCCGACGCCGACGCTGTCATTCGCAGTACGCCATTTCGGGTGTATCGCCGGCGTGGTCGTGACCGCGTCACACAACCCGCCCGACTACAACGGCTTCAAGGTCTATTGGCGTGACGGGGCGCAGGTCGTTCCGCCACACGATCGCGGCATCATCGAAGAGGTTCGAAACGTCGGCGGGTTTGAGAATGTGAAAGCCGACGATGAGCGAACGGCGCGGGCCAACCGACGGCTGAAAGACATTGGCCCCGAACTCGACGAAGCGTATCTGCAGTCGGTCACCGACGACTGTCTGATTCCGGAGTTGGTGCGCGAACACGGCGGTGACGTCACAATCGTGTTCTCTTCGCTGCACGGCACCGGCGGCGAGATGCTGCCAGCCGCCTTTCGAATGCGCGGCTTTACCAACGTGATCGAAGTGGCCGAGCAGGCGAAGCCCGATGGTGAGTTTCCGACCGTCGCCTCGCCCAACCCCGAAGAGGCCGCGGCTTGGGAAATCCCGCTGCGTTACGCGCGCGAGCACCAGGCCGACTTGGTCATCGCGACCGACCCCGATGCCGATCGCGTCGGCGCGGCGGTGCCCGATGAAAATGGTGAATACCAACTCCTCACCGGCAACCGCATCGCGGCGCTGCTCACCGATTATATCTGTGCCGCCCGCAAACAGGCCGAGCAGATGCCCAAGCATGGTGTGGTGTTGAGCACGGTGGTGAGCAGCGATCAGATGAAAGACATCGCGCGGTCGCACGGCTGCGAGGTGATCGAAACGCTGACGGGCTTTAAGTGGATCGCCGAACAAATCGCCAAGTTCGATGCGCCGGATGATGACCGTACGTTTTTGTTTGGTGCCGAAGAAAGCTACGGCTATCTGCCGTCGGCCAAGGTGCGCGATAAAGACGCGGTCGCCAGCGCCGCCTTTCTGGCCGACGCCCTGATCTTTGCGCGCAATCAAGGCAAGAGCCTGTGGCAATGGTTGAACGCGCTGTACGAGCAACACGGTTACTTCGAAGAGTTCACCAAAAGCATCACGCTCAAGGGCAAGAGCGGTGCCGACCAAATCCGCAACATCATGTCGACCATTCGCGTCGATCCACCCAAGGAACTCGCCGGTCAACCGGTCGAGCGCATCGCCGACCTCAGCACCGGCGAGGTGCGCGATGCTAAGACCGGCAGCACGGTCGATCAATTTCGTCTGCCCGCCGCCGATGTGGTGATGTTGACCGGCAACGGTTGCAAGCTGATCGCCCGCCCGAGCGGAACCGAGCCAAAGATTAAGTTCTACTTGTTGGTGCGCTCGGATGAGAAAAACATCGCCCGCGCGAAAGCCGACGCCCAAGCGCGGATCGAATCGATCACGGCGACGGTCGTTGAGTTTGTCGAGCGCGTGACCGGGGCGGAGTGAGAGGAGGGGCTTGAGTCGTGAGTCTTGCGTCGTGAGACTTGGGTCGTGATTCTTGCGTCGTGCGTCGCGGGTCTTGGGTCGTGAGACGTAGGGCTTGTGGCTTGGGGCGTGGGGTTTGCGGCGCGCGGCGTGTCGCGCAAGAAGTAGGGTGGGTCGTACTCGACCCATCGAAACACCTGCCCATCGGGGTGCCATGCCGACCCAACCGAAAGAATGTCAAAGCACATAACGACGCAACCTCGCACGCGGCGATCCCATCGCGCAACGAACGAACAGGTCGGCATGCCCGAACCGCGCGACGACACCAAGCAACATAGGTGACCGCGGCCGACACCGTGTCACCAACCTCAACAATTGAATACCGAAAGATTGACGGTTTGCGCGCGAAGCATGCCGACCTTCGACTTTGTTTCGCGGTTGAGTGATGTCGCGCAAGGTTACTCTTTCCGACGCGCCAAACGAAACGCGGTTAGGTCGGCATGGCACCCCAGGTGGGGCGGCGTGGCACCCCGAGCTCGACGCGCATGATGTCGTGAATGAAACGTCCGGTATGGCGACGCGACCACTCGGGGGTGTATCGCAATTTTGCCGCGCAATATATTCGCCTTGTCGAAACGCATCGCGACCTCGCCGCGCAACACCTGCACCTGTTCGCAGAGCGCCGCGACCTTTTTGCAAGGCGACATCACCTTGCGGCGCCGCGTCGCAACCTTGTGGCAGAGCAAAACAACCTTGCGGCGTAATAAAACTACCTTGCGGCGGAGCGCCGCAACCTTGCGTCAGAGCAAAACTACCTTGCGGCAGAGCTACGCAACCTTGCGGCGCTCTGCTACAACTGCGCGCCGGAGCAAAAAAAATGATCCGACACCAACGCACCGCGCTTTCCACGCGCCGCAACGAGAAGATTCTCGGCCCGCCGCGTTGTCGCACCTGATAAGCGGCCTCCGAAAACGAAAATCCGCCGCGCGCCCCATAACGACACCCGCGCCGCGCGCGTGAGGTGCCATGCCGATCCAATCGAAACAATCCCTTGATTGTAAGGGACGGAAACTCGGCGCGCGGCGATCGAATTGCATAACCGGCTATCAGGTCGGCATGCCGGAACCGCGCGACGATGCCAAGCATCGTTCGCGATCGATCTCGACGACAATGGCCCGACCCGTTAATTCGAACACCGATGGGGAATCTGTTTGCGACCGAAGCATGCCGACCTTCGCGCTGGTATCGCAATCGGATGATGGTGACGGAAGCGACCTGTGTTGACTCTAACAAACGTAGCGCGGTTGGATCGGCATGGCACCCCGAATATGCGCGGTCACTGCGCGGAGCATGCCGACCTATGCGTGGGTCTCGCATTCAAATGTTGGCGACGGAAACGACCCGTATTGACTGTAACCAACGCAATGCTGTTGGGTCGGCATGGTACCCCGGTTGGCTTGGAATCGCTCCTGCATAGGCGGGCTGGTTGACATCGGTGATGGTCGCGATGATGCGGCGCTAGTCGCGATCGCTTGTCGTCTCCGTCGCGCTCTCGGCATCGTCATTCGCCGACGATTCGGGATTGCGGCGCTCACCGCGGCCTGCGCCCGGCGGCATGGGGTTGTGTCGCACGACGATGCGGCCGCAGTCGGGGCATTCGGTCACGCCCGCCTTGCCGATGTCTTCATTTAGCAGCACCCATGTCGGTTTTTCCAAGGGCTCGTCGGAATCTTTCTGCCAATAACACGCCTCGGCGCGATAGCCGGTTTCCTTGTTCGTATAGGGCGAGGTGACGGGGAACGTGTCGCTTTGCTGTGGCTTGTATTCAAAGGTCTTACCGGTTTCGGCACAGATGCAGACGATCGGCGGCGTATCGAGCTTGACCGGCTCGGCCGCGTAGAACGTGTTGTAGGCAAACACGCCCGCCACACCGAGGAGCAGCAGCGACAAGATAATGCCGAACGGCCCGCTCAATGCGCCGCCGCTTTTTGATGCACTCGAATCGTTGCTCGCAGTTTGATTGGCTTGGGTATCTGGGTCGGTCACGGAAGTCTCCCCTGTTGAGGCGTTGGAACCGACCCCGATCCTACCGGAACGACCAGCGTGCATCCAGCGGCGCGTGTTAGCGCAAGATGAAGGTGGTTCGACCTATATCAACAGTGCTCGCTCGGCCAAAATCCAACCGTCGGTGCCGTCGGCGAGGCGAATGCGATACCAAAGGCGCCGGTCGGGGTCGGGGCGTTGTTCGAGCAGGTCGAATTCGACGCCCGCACTGAGCGGCTCGTCGATCCGCCGCTGATAGCCGGTGCCATTGCCCTTGAGCATCTCGGTCTGGCCGCGTGCGACCACGCCCGCCGCCGGGTCTTCGAACCGATCCGCCGCCACCCAGAACGCGCGGCCCGCAACCAACGCGACGAGCAGGCACAGCGCGAGCAATGCGGCCGGTGCGCGCACGGGTTGACGCAAGCGCGCGAACCGCAGAGTTAGCAGCAACCAGAACGCGACGTACGCGGCGAAAGCAAGGTATTTCCAGACAGTGGGGGCAAGCCAGCGATCGTAGGTGATTAGCGAGGCGAGGATCTTGCGCTCGGTCGGCGGTTCGATTTGCAGGGTGACCTGACGCCGTGCTTGGTTGAGGTTTTGTTGGATATCATCCGCGTTCGGTTCGATGAGCAGGGCCCGGCGGTAATAGACGATGGCCTTGGCATAGTCGCCCAAACGGTAGGCGGCGTTACCAGCGTTGAACAAGACGCCGGCGTTTTGCACACCTTGGTCGAGGACGGCTTCGTATTTATTGAGTGCGTCGGAGAACAGCGAGCGCGCCTTGGCGCGATTGGGTGCTTGCATGGCCACGGCTTGGTCGTAGGCGTCTTGGGCTTGTGTTAGAAGCGTCGAGGGCGCGGCGGAATCGTCGGCCACGGCGGCGTGCGGTAGGCACCACAGTATGGCCAACAACACAAGCGAACACGGTCGCACGCAGCTAGCAACGCGCTTGCTTGGGGGCGTTAAGCAGTTCAACAGATTGTACCCGCGCGGTCGTTCGTTCATTTCTTGGATACCCCCCGATCGATGGCTTTAAGCGTATTGCGCACGTCGGTCACGTCGAACGATGCTTCGGTCGAACCGCCCGCATATTGCGCCGCTTCGAGGTCGGTTACGAGCGTATCGAATCGTTGCATCACATCCGCCGGTACGTCGTGTTGTTGCAACAGTCGGATCGCATCGCCACGGGCCACGGCCGCGCGCGGTGCGCCGGTGACGTCGGCGACAAAGCCCAGCATGGCATGCAGCGCACCCGCCGCCGATCGGTCGGCAGTTAATGCGCGTTCGGCCTCTTGCAAGGCGCGACTGCGCCGCTTGCGTTCTTCCACGTGCGCGCCGCCCGAACGTGCGCGTGCGAACACAACGACGCCGACGAACAACAACGGGCAGGCGGCCAGCAACACGCGATCGAGCGCGGTGATTGCAACGCCCTGCGAGGTCAACAAGTCGTTAATGTGGGTGCGATTGGCCAGCAGGCCGTCGTCCACTTGGGTCAGTTCGGTGGGGCCGTTTCCGTCGTTGTTACCTTCGGGGTTGACCGGAACGGAGATGCGCTCGGCCGCGCGCACGGCGAGGGGAATCGGGTCGGTCCAGACCGTGTCGTATTGCTCGCGCTCGGGGTCGAAATATGCCAGCGGCAGCGCGGGGATTTCCTTCACGTCTTCGTGCCGCGGGCGAATGGTCATGGAAAACGTCTTCATGTTTCCGTTGACGACACCGGCCAACGAGTCGTCGGTGATCTCGAAGTTTTCGGTCAGCGGGGCGACTTCGGAAAGCTTGGGCGCGGCGATGCCGTCGAGCGGGCTGTTGCCGGTTAGACGGAGGTTGAGCGTAATTGGGTCGCCCACGGCCGCCGAGCGCGGCGCGGCCGATGCCTGCATGGTGAACTGTCCGATCGCGTTACGGTAATACGGCGGACGCCCGGCCAGCGGCACGGCCTTGACGACGATATCGCCAACGTCGGGTTGGGCTTGTAACCGTCGCGGTGCGCGGGCGTGATCCCAATCGAACACGGTGCGGCGCAAGAGCGTCGGATACAACGCTTCGATGCGGATGTCGCCGACGTCGAGCTTGCCGGGGCGGCTCGGATAATGCGTCGTCGTAAAAGTGTAGCGATAGTAATCGACGGCCTTGCCTTGGTCGTTTTTCCGCGTTGCTTCTTTGACTGCTGGCGGCACGCGTTGTCGGATGAGGTCGGTGAAGATGCCGAAGCTGCTGGTGCTTGCCTGCACGCGTTGCAACATGTAGCCCGCTTCCGCGCGACCGATACCGCGTTGTTCGTAAACACGCAGCCAAATGTGCAGCTTGAGTTCGACCGCTTCTCCTACAAAGAGGGTCTTGCGTGGTGCTTCCACTTCGACCATGAGGTCTTTGGTCTCAGCCGATTCTGTAATCTTCACGCGGAAAGGATTGCTGCGCAGTTCGCGGCCGTTGTCTTTTAGGACGAACGGGCCGATGGTGAGGATGCCGGTTTTGTGCGGCGATAAGACATACTGGTACGTGTATTTGGCAGAACTCGTCTGACGCCCGTTGATGATGCTGACGGATCGTTGCTCGCTCGGCCCGCCGCGCAGCGTGAGGTTGTAATCGTCTGACGTGGGTGGTTCCGGTGTCGAGGCCTGATTGGGGTTGGAAATCTCCACGGAGATGACCACGATTTCGTCCATCGAAGCGGCGCGAACGTTGTGCGTCGCGGTGATGCTTTGCGCGGCAGCACTGGCTTGCAGTGCGAGAAGCGCGAACAGGAACGCCAGCCCGGTTGCGATGGATCGATGCGCAGATTGACGGAACGAATCTCCCACTACCAATCTTTCTCCACGTTGCGCGAACTTTGGCGATTTTCACGGGCGCTGCGCTGAGCTTGTCGGCGCATGGCTTCTTTATCGCGAGCTTCTTGCAACAGTCGTAGGGCGCGCTCGCGGCTGACGCGTTCGTTTTGTTCGGCGGCCGTTTCCTGTGGTTCGGCGTCTTCGGCCGGTTGGCTCGTCGCCATGGCTTGCTGTTCGCCGTCTTTTTGTTCCTGCGCTTCGGCTTCCTGCTCGGCGGCGCGTTCCTGTTTGATGTTTTCGAGCGCCTCTTGAAACTGGCGTTGCAGTTGTTCGAGCTGCTCCTTGATCATATCGGCGGTCGGGTCGGAAGCATCCGACTCGTTCTCGTTGCCGTTCTGGTTTTGATCTTCACCCGCCTCGCGTTTCTTTAGCTCTTCTTCGAGGCGCTCTAGTTCGCGTTCGAGTTCCTCTTGCAGCGCCTCCATATCAATCTCGTCGCTACCGCCGGTCTGCGATTGGGACGGATCGGAAGCTTGCGACGGTTGCGACTGACTGTCGTCGTTCGATTCGCCTTGTTCACTATTGGAGGAGTGCTGATTCTGCTGCTGCTCGCCCGATTGCTGTTGTTGATCGGACGACTGTTGCGAATCCTGCTGCTGTTGTTGGCTTTGGCCTTGGCCGGATTGTTGCTGTTGGTCTTGGTTGTCCGACTGTTCTTGTTTTTGATCGTCGGAGGGTTGTTGCTGCTGCTGCTGTTGTTGTTGCTTGAGCTGTTCGGCGATCTTCTTCACGAACGCTTGTTGCCGTCGCGCTCGGTCGAGGTTGGCCTTTGCGTCCGCGTCGTTCGGGTTCACGAGCAACGCGTCTTCGTAGAAGTCTATCGCGCGTTGCAGGCCTTCGGTGATTTTTTCGGGGGAGACGTCTTTGGGGTCTTCCGGCTGAGCCAACGCCTGCGCGTGGGCGCAGCGACCGAGATTGTATTTGGTGGCGGCTTCTAACTCGGGCGCGTCGGGCCGCAGGGAATTCTGCAGGGCGGTGGTTGCTTCGTCGTATTGCTGCAAGTGATACAACGCGACGCCGCGGTTGTATTGTGCTTGGGCGCTGTTCGGCATCAGCGAGAGCGCTTGGTCGTATGCTTCTAGCGCGGCGGCGGGCTCGCCTTCTTGCAAGAGCCGGTTGCCCTCGCGAATCCAAAGCGGGCCCGTCCAATCGTCACGGTCTGCCGCATTAGCGCGTACGCTCGCGAACGAAAGCAGCATACCAAGCAAAATGTACGTTACCCGTTTGTTCATGTCAGTCATGCCGAATTGAGTCTCGGCGGTTTGTTAATCTTACTCGTCCGTTCAATTCTCAATCGAACCATGGTGACCGTACGATTATGTGGCAGTCGGTACGTCCCATCGCCGCATTGTATTCCTATCCACTTCCTGTCGTGACGATGCTGTCCACCGCCGCCGGTAGCGGATCGGCAAGCTTGCGCGGCGGAATCAGAAACTCCAACGTTAACAGCACCAAGGCCGCAATCGCAAACCAGAAAAACTGCGGCTTGCGCTGGTCCACTTTTTTCTCGTCGTCCTGACTCGTCATTTGCGCCTTGAGTCGATTCTCGAATAGCCATTCGAGCGTGCGCTGGTCGTTGTTGACGAGGCCGGTCTTGTAATATTCGCCGCCGCCCGCGCGGGCGATCGCCGTTAGGTGTTGCGGGTTCAGCTTCGACCAGACCTGTTGCTGTTGATACATCACGTAGTCGCGCCGGTTACGCGCACTCTTGGGGACCAACGCGCCGCGTTCGTCGTCGCCGATGCCGATGCAATACACGGCGATTTCATCTTCCGCCGCCAACCGCGCTTCTTCGAGGGCGTCGCCGGTGTGATCTTCACCGTCGGTGATGACGACCAACGCGCGGGCCGTCGTGAGGCGCGGGCCGAAAGCGAGCCGCGCGTTATGAATGGCGTGGGCGATATTGGTCCCGCCCAGTGGGGCGCTATGCGTGCCGACTTCATCGAGAATCAGCCGGAAGAATTCGTAGTCGTCTGTGAGCGGGCAGACCATCTCCGATTTACCCGCAAACGTGACCAAGCCGATGTTGGCTCCGCCCAAATCGCCGAGCAGTTGATCGATATCATCCTTGGCACGGTCGAGCCGCGGCATTCCCGCGTCGTTGGCCAACATGCTACGCGACACGTCGATGCAAATAATGAGATCGAGGCGTTTCTTTTGGGCATCGATCGGCTGCGAACCCCAGCGCGGGCCGGTCAACGCGACGGCGAGTAGCGTCAACGCCAGTACACGGAGAATGGTGCGTAGCGTTTGTCGCCCGGTGCTACGCTGCGGGGCAAGGAATGACGCCATACCGCGGTCGGCAAATGCACGCAGGGATCGCTTGCGCATCGCGTGCGCATAGAACAACAGCAAGCCGGCGGCCAGGGCCAGACTCAGCCAAGTGAAGCGCGGGAAGTAATCGAAGTACTGTTCCATTTCTCGGTTTAGTGAGCCGTCGCGTTAAAGGGCGTGACGCAGTCGCGTAGCGGACAATAGCACATCCACACCGAGCAAAACCAACGCCACCATCAACACCGGCGGCAGTTCGTAGCCTCGCATCGGTATCCAACGATACGCCAACTCCTCAAATAGATAGTAGCTTTCTTCGTCGATCTTGGTTCGCTCGAACTTGTCGATGACTTGGTAAACGTCGCGCAAAGCGTCGGTATCGGTGGCGCGAAAAAAGCGCCCGCCGGTGATGTCGGCCACCTGCCGCAGCGTGTCCTCGTCAAACGGCACGCGCACCTTCCGATCACCAAATAGGCTGCGCACGGTTTGAAATCGAGGGGCCGCACCGATCGTGTAGATTTTGATGTCCAACGCCTTCGCCGCTTGGGCCGCTTCAATCGGCGTATAGTCGCCGCGATTCTGCAAACCGTCGGTCAACAGAATGATCGCCCGGCTCTTAATATTGAACGACTCGTCTTTCGCGATGCGCCGACCGATGTTGCGAATGCGCTCGATACCGAGCAGGAGCGCATCGCCTATGGCTGTACCGTCTTCCGCGCGGTTGCGCGGCACTTCGACTTCATCCAGCGCGCGAATCAGATGACTATGATCGCGCGTGAGCGGGCACACCGTATCGGGGAACGCGGCGAAGACCGTGAGACCGATTAGGTCGCCGGTGCGTCCGTCGAGTTGTTCGCCGTCGCCTTCAATAAAGCCGCGCACGACGTCTTTGACGGCCGCGAGGCGCGTTTGCATACGGCCCGATTTGGTATCGGGCATGTCGCGGTTGTCTGTCATCGACGAGGAGCGGTCGAGCACAAGTTCGAGCGCGACGCCTTCGGTCGTAACTTTCTCAACCTCATCCGCGCGGCGCGGTCGCGCGATGGCAAGCACGATCGCGATCACGGCAAGGCTTCGCAGGATCGGCAGGATAACGCGCGCGCGGACGGCCCAAGAGCCACCGCCCGCGGCGCTGACCAGCGTATCAGTTTGCGAATAACGTAGCGTCGCGCGGCGGCTCGTTCGCAGCCAATCCCACCAGATGAGGAAGATAACCGGCGGAGCGGCCAGCAATGCCCACGGCCAGTAGAAGGTCTCCAGCAACGTCATGCATGGACCTCCCGTCGATCGTGCGTTGCCGCGTCTTCGGCGAGCGCGCGTTGCTGCGCTGAGCGCCGCTCGGCTTCGCGCGCCGCGTGCGTGCGTTCAACGAATTCGCGTGCGGTCTTCTGTACCCAGCTAATCTCATCTTCCGAGGGGATCTGCGCGGCGTACTTAACCGGGTCGCAGGCGTCGATAAACGCGCGTAACAGTTCGCGCTGGGTTTCCGAAAAGCGCGGATCGTGCTGCAGCGAACGTACAAATTCTTCGCTCGTTTGTTCGCCCGCATTGAAACCGAACTCGCGCTCGATGTAACCGCGCAAGATTGCATTGACGCCGAAGTAATACTCCTTGATGCGCCCCGCCGCGATGAGGTGGTCGTTATCCAACCGTCGAAATTCGCGCAGCGCCCATTCGTACGCAGGCAACGGCGGCGGCGCCGGTGGTGTGACGGCCTCCTTCTTGGCCGGCCAGTAGCGCCACGCGAGCGAGCCTAGCAATACGAGGCCGACGATTCCGAGGGCGACATACCCAACGATGCGCCATTCGATCGGAATCGCCATCGACACCGGACCACGCACATCGGCCAAGCCCTCTTCGACCTGAAGCGGCAATGCGGGTGTGTTCAGTTGTTGGGCGACGGCATCCTGTGCCGAACCGGGAATGTTGCGATCGTCATAAAACGGTATCGGCATCGACGGCACGGCATAGTCGCCCGGAAAGTGTGCAACCAACGTGATCGCCAGCTCCAGGCACGCGGCGGGCGGCGGGCAATCGGTGTCGTTGCGTTTCACCTCGACGACTTCAAACACGCCGAGGATGTCCGACGGTTGCGGCGGGGCGACCTGCACGCCTTGGACCGTTTCGATGCGGAGAATGATGTCGAACGGATCACCTGCGACGATTGGCGCAGATGGGGGAATGACTTCCACGCGAACCGGTCCGCTTTGAGCGACAACCGGCTTGGGCTGTGTTGTGGTATCGGCGTCGTTTTCGTTTGGCTGCGCGTAAAGGTGCGACGCGCCGGCAAAGACGATTGCCAATGCGAACCATCGCGCGATGCGCGGCGATAAGCGGCTTGGTTGGTGGCCGATTGGTGCGATCATCCCGTGCGTAAGCGTGCCTCTCGTTTGCGAAAATACGCCGTTAGCGGTTCGACGATCGACTCGCCGGTTGTGATGCGAATTGCGTCGGAACGCAG
Organism: Phycisphaerae bacterium; assembly: GCA_030432035.1. Taxonomy (GTDB): domain Bacteria; phylum Planctomycetota; class Phycisphaerae; order UBA1845; family UTPLA1; genus ECT2AJA-110-A. The sequence goes on along the minus strand of JAUIHO010000023.1, from coordinate 3,907 downwards.
CCGCTTAAACAGTGTATCGCGCTGAGCGGCCCGATCTAACGCCTCGCGAGCGAAACGCCGTCGGAACGACCGACTGCTCGTGTCGATCAATATCCGGCGGCCGGTTTCGTTGTCAATCCAATCGACGAGGCCCATGGCGGGGATGTCTGTCTCGCGCGGGTCGCTTACGACGACCGGCACGATGTCGTGCCGACGCCGCGCGATTCGAAGCTCGGTCTCAAAGTTCTCACTGAGAAAATCGGAGATGATGAAGATGACGGACCGTCGCCGTAGCGTGTGGTTGACTTGTCGTAAGGCACCGGCCAAATCGGTGCCGCGACTGTGCGCTGTGACAGTGAGCAACTCACGAATGATACGTAACACGTGCCGCGAACCTTTGGCCGCCGGGATGTGTTGTTCGATTTCGTCGGAGAAGGCGATAAGGCCGATCTTGTCGTTGTTGCGCGTCGCGCTGAACGCGAGCGTTGCACCGATTTCGGTGACCAGCTCGCGCTTAAGTTGGCCGCGCGTGCCGAAAGCCTGCGACCCGCTAACGTCGACGAGTAACATGACCGTCAGCTCGCGTTCTTCGCGGTAGCGTTTGATGAACGGCTTACCCTGGCGTGCGGTGACGTTCCAATCGATCGAGCGAATATCGTCGCCGGGCGCATACTCGCGTACTTCCTCAAATTCCATCCCCTGACCTTTGAAGGCGGAATGGTAATGACCGGCAAACACGTCACTGGCGATGTGCGACGTGCGAATCTCGATCTTGCGGATTTTTTTGAGTAGTTCCTGCGGGGTCATTCAGCAAACGACGTTTCTTAAGGTACGGGTACGTGCGAGAGGATCGCTTCGACCATGTCGTCGCTCGTTTTTTCTTCGGCTTCCGCTTCGTAGGTCACGATCACGCGATGGCGTAACACTTCGCGGGCGACATCTTTTACATCTTGCGGCGTGACGAAACCGCGACCGGCCAGGAACGCCCGCGCTTTTGCGCCAAGCGTCAGCATGATCGAAGCACGTGGCGAAGCGCCGTACTGCAACAAGTGGGCGATATCGAGGCCGTACTTCTTCGGGTCGCGCGTGGCGATGACGAGCGATACGATGAAGTCTTTGATCTTGTCATCGATGTAGATGTCGTCCACGATTTGGCGGGCGCGAATGATATCGTCGGGGCTCATGACCGGCTCGACCGTGAGCGTGTCGCTTGTTTTGGCCATGCGGTCGAGAATGAGTCGCTCTTCTTCGGGCGTGGGGTAGTTCACCAACACCTTGAGCATGAAGCGATCGACCTGTGCCTCGGGCAGCGGATAGGTGCCTTCTTGCTCGATCGGATTTTGCGTGGCCATCACGAGAAACGGCTCGGGCAAGGCAAACGTTTCGTCGCCGATGGTGACCTGATGTTCCTGCATCGATTCGAGCAGGGCGCTCTGCACCTTGGCGGGCGCACGGTTGATTTCATCGGCGAGGACGAGGTTCGCGAAGATCGGCCCCTTCTTGACGCGAAACGCCTGCGTTTGCGGTTCGTACACCAAAGTACCGACGAGGTCGGCCGGTAAGAGGTCGGGCGTGAACTGTACGCGTTGAAAGCTGGTTTGCAGGGCCCGCGCCAGCGTCGAGACGGTTCGCGTTTTAGCCAGGCCGGGCACGCCTTCGAGCAGAATATGACCGCCCGCGAGAATGCCGACGATCAGGCTGTCGATCATGGCTTGCTGGCCGACGATCACGCGACCGATCTCTTCGCGGAGCCGGGCAAACGGCGCGCTGGCCGACTGTACGGCGTCACCGATATTTTTGATGTCGAGTTGCGTCACAGACGTTGTCCTTCTCGATTGAGTACCATGTGAGATTCTAATTGTTTAAAGCCTCGATTCTCATCAAGAACCGGGCGTTCATCAAGTCAAACGAACGATAGCCGGAACCTTTACACGTACGTTCATTATCTGACGTCGCATGGGCGTGAGTCGGTGGAGTATGTTGGCGTGGGCGTAATCGAGCGCATTAGCAAACGCACAGGTGCAACGAAGCGATGGCGCGTCAGTCGGCGGCGCGAACGACTACCTCCACGCCATCCGACTCACCATCTGCCGAGACGGCACGTAATCGGTGTCGTCCAACGGGCAACTCGAAGCGCGGCTCATGGTCGGTGCCCGCGAAAACGTCGTTGATGAACCATGTGACCGGCGTGGGGCGATTGGCCTGTGCGTGCACGGCGGTATGCCCGTTGATGGCGACGAAGCGAGAATCGCGCGGGGGGCTCAGTATGCGTAACGGGGTTTGTTCGTCAGTTTCGAATTGAATCGGATTGGTCACCAGCCAGTCGGGGCAGGTCGGTGGCTCGGTAATGCCACGCTGCTTAATCGTCGGCGTTGCAAACAAGTTACACAGCAAGGGCTCTGCAGCGAGCTTGCCAACAAAGCTCGGATGCGCCGCACCGCTGAAACGGCCCACCCAAACACCGAGTGCATAGCGACCGTTATGACCGATGGCCCATGCGTCGCGCCGTGCCGAACTGGTTCCCGTTTTCCACATATACCAACCGTTCGTGGCGTGCGTCGCGCTGCGCGCCTCGGGGCGCTCGCGCTCGATGTTTGAAAGCGTATGGTTAACCGCCGCGCAAGTTTGGCTGGAAAAAACTGCAGTGCCAACTTGAGTCGGTTCGTCAACGAATAGTCGTGGCGGAACGTAGGTGCCACCGCGCGCAAACACGGCGTATGCATTTACTAAATCCAACAAGCGTGTTTCGGCACCGCCCGTGATCAGGCTTAAGCCGGCGCGTTGCACGGTTGCCCGGGCGAAGCGAAGCCCGCATTGATTGAGGGTTTGCGCGCACGCGTCGAGGCCGAGATGTTGCGCAATGGCCAATGCCGGGATATTGAGCGAGCGACGCAGGGCGGCGGCGACGGTGACTTCGCCGAGGTAGTCGTGGCTGTAGTTGCGCGGCCGCCATTCGGCGAAAGTCGTTTGACGATCTGCAACTGTCATCGACGGGTGGAGGCGCCGGCGCTCGAAGGCCGTTGCGTAAACGAACGGTTTTAGTGTTGAGCCCGGGCTGCGAGATGCAAGCACGCCATCGACGTTGCCGGTTTGTTTGTCGTGTTGGTTGGCATTGCCGACCCATGCGACGATAGACGCGTCTTGCACGTCGATAACGATGACGGCGATGGCGCTATCTTCGGGTAAGTTAGAAAAATGCTCGGCAACGGCTCGCTCGACGATACGTTGGATGGCGAAATCAATCGTTGTCGTTCCGCCGTGTGGTCGTCGAGCTAATGCTGCTGTGGTGACATGCGAGGGTTGGCGCGGGCGATCCCAAGGTTGAAGCTTTATCGACGATTGCCTAGCTGCAGTTGCCTCGCTTTCAGTTATGTAACCTTCAATTCGCATTCGGGAGATTGCATAGTCGCTGCGGGCGCGTGCGCGATCGGCGTGACGGTCGGGACGCAATCGTTCGGGCGACTGTGGAATGCTTGCAAGTAACGCGGCTTCGTCGACGGTCAGATTGGCGGCGGATTTATTGAAGTAGGTACGGGCAGCGGCCTCGACACCACGCACGTTGCCGCCGTAGGGGGCGATATTCAAATAGAGCGCGAGCAGTTCGTCCTTGGTGAAGTGATTCTCAAGCTGAATTGCGCGAAACGCTTCGGTGATCTTGGCCGACCAAGTGCGCGGCTGTGGGTTTAGCATGCGCGCGATCTGCATCGGTAACGTGCTTGCACCAGATACGACTTCGCGGTGTGTGAGGTTTTGCCACGCCGCACGTGCTATAGCAATCGGATCGACGCCGTAATGAGAGTAAAAGCGTTCATCTTCGAGCGCGAGTGTTGCGTGCTTTAGATGCGGCGACAGCGCATCGCTGGTTACCGGCAAGCGCCACTGTTGATCGCTACTGGTTACGATGTAAAGCGTGTTACCGTTGCGGTCG
>JAUIHO010000267.1 GCA_030432035.1 Phycisphaerae bacterium | reverse complement strand
GATGGCGATCCGCTACGGGATCTGCGATTCGATATTCGCATGTATCGCGATCAGGCGCATCGCGATGACCGGATTCCCAAGGAAGCGCGGGAGATGCTTGCCGCTCACGTCCGCGATAATCTTGCAAAATCGGCGGGCCGCTATTACGAGGTGTATCTGGGCACCGGCCGCATTAAGCAGGCGAAGACGGTTCAGCAAGAAGTGCTCGATGTGCTAACGACCGAGGCGGTGTTTGATTCGCTGATCGACGGCGCGGTGCGTGCGGGTCGCTATGATGTTCTCGAAGGCCTGCGCGAAGATGCGAAGTACGACTTGGACGACGAAGAAAAGAACCGCATCGCCAAGCGCATCGAGAAGGTTCTCGAATCACCAGAGGCTAAAAAAGCCATGAAGAACGAAAAGCAAGACAACGGATAATGCCGGATCGACGAGACGGCGGCGCAACGCGGTTCGGTCGTGCTGCCTTGACTGTCAACCCGTTTCGGTCAAGGTTACTCGCATCCGTTAGGCCTAGTTGGCCGTTCGTATATTGCTCCCAGGAAAACATACAGCATGAAACTTAAGAAACGACCGCTCCTGCTGATCGTGCGCGATGGCTGGGGGCACAATCCTTACGAAAAATGGAACCACGCCAACGCCGTTCGATTGGCGAAGGTGCCCGTGGATGAACAGCTGCGTTCGACGTATCCGTGGGTGCAGATTAAAACCTGCGGTGAAGACGTGGGCCTGCCCGACGGCGTGATGGGCAACAGCGAAGTCGGCCATCAGAACATCGGTGCGGGGCGGATTGTGGATCAGGAGTTGATGCGCATTAGTAATCGCATTCGCGATAAGTCCTTCTTCGAGAATCCGCGTTTGCTTGGGGCGTTTGCTCACGCGCGCAAGAACGGTGGGGCAGTGCACCTGCTGGGTTTGTGTAGCGACGGTCGCGTGCACAGTGATTTAGAGCATTTGTTCGCACTACTCGAAATGGGCAAGAAGAAAGACCCGGCGGGCGTTCCGATTTATATCCATGCCATTATGGATGGTCGCGATACACCGCCCAAGAAGGGTAAAGACTTCTTGGAGCAAATCTATGATTACTGTCGGCGTGAGGGCGTCGGCGAGATCGCGAGCGTGGTCGGTCGTTTTTATGCCATGGATCGCGACAACCGATGGGAGCGGGTGCAAAAGGCGTACGATCTCTTGGTTGGCGGTCGTAGCGACTGTTGCGAGATACTCACGTTCGAATCGGCGGACGCGGCAATTGCTCACTATTACGAGGCACCGACGTCGCCGGAAATGGCCGGCGATGAGTTTGTGACGCCGTCAATTGCTTCGGGAGTTGAAAAATCGACGCGCATCAAAGACGGCGACGCCGTCATCTTCTTTAACTTCCGTGGTGACCGGCCGCGCGAGTTGACGAAGGCGTTCGTTTACGACGAATTTCCATTCAAAGATGGAGACCAATCACAAGGCTTCGACCGCGGCGAGAAGATCAAGGATCTCTATTTTTGCACGATGGCCGATTACGAATCCGGCTTGCCGGTCGAGGTGGCGTTTCCACGGCCTGAGAAGATGAAAAACATCTTGGGCGGCTATGCCGCATCGTTGGGGTTGAAGCAGTTCCGCTGCGCCGAAACCGAAAAGTTTCCGCACGTCACATTCTTTTTTAACGATTATCGCGAGGAACCGTTCGATGGTGAGGATCGTCAGATCGTGGCCTCGCCGCGCGACGTGAGTACGTACGACCAGAAGCCCGAGATGTCGGCGTATGGCGTGACGGAAGAGATGCTGCGACGCATCGAATCCGACCAGTACGACCTGTTCATTTTGAATTACGCCAACGGCGACATGGTCGGCCACACGGGCAAGCTCGATGCGGCGATCAAGGCCGTGGAGGTTGTCGACGAATGCGTCGGCAAGGTCATCGACGCGGTGTTGGCAAAGGGCGGCGCGGCAGTGGTGACGGCTGATCATGGCAACTGCGAACAGATGATCGACCCGGCGACGGGCGGGCCGCACACGGCGCATACGACGTACGACGTCGATCTGATCGTGGTGAGCGACGACCTTAAAGGGGCGACGCTTCGCGAAGGCGGACGGTTAGCGGATATCGCGCCCACGTTGTTAGCACTTGGCGGAATAGATAAGCCGGCGGAGATGACGGGGGAGTCGTTGATCGCATAAGCGCGTCAACGTCAGAGCCGCGGGCTGTGCCCGCATGAAATTTCGCGCAGGCGACCTACCAATCACGCACTGTTCGATGATTCGCCAGCATCGAGACGCGCCTGTCGCGGCCCCCGCGGCAACAACATGGCGACCAGCACCACGCACGGAAACAACTGCAATATCAAGCGCGTAGCCGCCGTCGTCAGGTGCCAATCGAGATCGTGCGGCGTTAACAAGAATACCAAAAAGTACGTCACGGCCATTGCGCCGATCAGCATGACGCCGTAACCGAAGGTCCGCCACGCGCGACGGCGACCGACGCACAACAAACCGGCGAGCGTGATGGATAATATGATGACGCCTTCGCCGAAGCTTAGCGTCGAACGCGATAGATACGCCGCAATCTTCGCGTAACGGTCGATATCCGTGAGCTGCGCGAATTGATCCTGGCTCGACATCAAATCGTTGCGCGGTGCGAGCAGCATTTTCATAAACAGCGTGATGATGATTCCCGGAAGCACGCCGAGCGCGAAGGCACCGTACGATCGCAACCGAAGGGCGGCCTCTATTTGTCGCAACGCCACAACGCCGAACAAGACGCTACAAAAAATGGCAAACAGCAGCCCCTCGTTTTTCGTCCATGCCGCGTGACCACACGTCATGCCGAGCAGTAGAAACACACCGATACGCTGCTGTTTCGATTCGACGACCAGCAACACCAAACCCAATGCCAATACAAAATAGAGCGCGAGCGGCGTGTCGGCGTATTGATAGGCACCGTGGCGGATGAAGTATTTAGAGCCGATGATGAGCATGCCTGCCAACATACCCATGGTTTGACTGCGCAAGATGCCGACCACGCCGACGACGGCGAACGTTCCCGCGAGTGCGAACGCGATCGACACACCCGATGCGATCGTGGTGCTTGCAGTCCCCGCATAATGCCAACCGCGCGCGATCGTCATGGGTAAGAGCAACGGATAATCCGGATGTGACCAGTTAATAGCCTGGTCGAACATGCGTTGCCAACCATCGCCGCCGAGAAAAAGAAAACGCGCCCGCAGATTCCAAATGCACCATGCATCCCAGCGACCATTCGGCGCGGCGTCGGACATGGCGATCATGGTTGCGAGTGCCAACGCGATCGTGACAACGAATGCGCCGGTCAGGTACGGCCGCCACGACGGCTGGTCGCGCTCATCGATATGGCAATACGATTCGATAATGTGAGTACCGGTTGAAAGCGTTCGGCGTCTATTCAAGAGCATGCCGACTGCGAAGATGAGGAGTAGCCCAACGCTTTCAATCATTCCATGGTGCTGCGGCATACCGTTGTTGATCCAGAGGGCAACGAAGGCGGCGATCGACGTTAGGCCGATACCGGTGCCAAATGCGATGGCAATGATAAGTAGCGATTTACAGAGCGAGCGCTCGTAAGAGGCGAGCGCCCGGCTAACAAACGGCAGGGCGGCGACCGACGGTAGGCCGAGCGCCCAAACTAAGCCAAATAGCTCAATCATGTTGCGCCTCGGTGGACGCGGCGCGTCGTTGTAACCAGACGCCACGCTCGCTGCGCGCGACCGTCACAAACGGATCGGTGCTACCGTCATTTGATTCGGGCTCGCGATACGAGACTCGCCAATCGCAATGGCTATCGCGCAAGAGCAACCGCGGCGCGAGGGCGTGCTGGGCGATATACAGATGCGGGAAGGGTATTTCAGCTTCGACGGGTGGCGGATCGTATTGCACGCAGGCATCGAGCGGGATGCGATCGCATAGCGGCTGGAGGTCGTTAATCTCAGCGCCGACGACGAAGTGGATATCCGTCTCGTCGCGCGGGTTAAGCGAACGATACAAAGCACGGGCGGATGAAATCAACGCAAACGCGACGGTTACGGCGGCGGCGATACGCAGCGTGTGTCGCCGGGCTTTGTTATTTTTGTCGATGCTGACCATGTGGCGGGTTATTATGCGCTAAGGCAGGGCGGTGGCCAGACGGGGAGTTGGAGAGAATGTGATTGGAAGGTTGTCTGGAACAGGTAACGAATGCGGGGCCGAGTATGGGGTTTAGTTTGAGAGCCAAACGGCGAGCGCGTAAAGCGTGGGTGTTCATTTGGACTACTTTATTCTTACTTTCGCTCGGCGGCTGGGTGTTTAGTTTTCTTTATTCTTGGTGCCCGCTCGATAGACGAAACAACGATCGCCTAACCGTCATGCTTCATTCGGGTGCTGTGGAGATAAGAAATCTTATCGATACGGGATGGTTGGAATTACGTGGCTCGTCGGGGAATCGTCTCAATCGCGTGCAATTTCCACCGGTTCCTATCGGCCAAGCCACTAAATACTATCGTTTTCAATTAGGCTTGCGTTGGCCGAGAGTTCATGTCGAGGTTGGAAAGGCGCGGGACGAACACGAGACGACGCTAGAGAGATTTCTAAACAAGGATCGCTTGCGCCCGGGTGACGTGTCTTGGCGGGTATGGATTCCATTCTGGTTACCGACGGTGGTTTCATTCGTTTGTGTCGCACCGTTCATTATAAAGGTGGTTCGCCGACGTAGTGTACCGGTTGGTCATTGTTCAAAATGCCGCTATGACCTGACCGGCAACGAATCTGGGACTTGCCCTGAATGTGGCGAGGAAGTGCCAGTGCCCACGGTACCGGAGGGTACTAGCTAATGTTGAAGTGGTTACACCGGGGATTATTAGGAGTTTTGGTTGCGATATCTATTTCGTCGGTCGTTGTTGCCCTATTGAATACCGGTATCAAGAACCGTATCCGATTTGACGACGGCGTTGTGCAACGGAACCCTCGTACAATCAGCTGCTACCGTATTTCGATCACTGGACGGAATTTGGTGTTTGCATATTCAGAGTTACCGCAGGGATCTTCTCGTCTAGACGACCGTACCACGACCGATTTCGTCGTGTGTGAAGCCATAACTAGACGAGTCCGTGGTCCCGGTGGAACTTTTCTTGCCGGGCACGGAGTCGAGCTTCGCATTACTCTACCATGGTTGGCTTTTCTCTCTGCAATCTATCCCGCCATGTTCTTTTACGGCCACTACCGTCGCCGTCGCCTGAATCGCCTATCGTCACAACCGTGCGGTCAATGCGGTTATGACTTACAGGGCAACGAAAGCGGTGTGTGTCCGGAGTGCGGTAAAGCCATCGATAACACCGCGGGCGTAGAGGTCACCAACCGATGTTGAAATGGCTTCATCGTGGTCTGGTGTGCGCGTTGACGTTGACGTCACTGAGTGGACTTGCGCTCTTGGCGTTTTGCTATTTTGGGAATGCACCAATCAATTGGATCGTGACCGACGAGACCGGCGATGCGAAATTTAGTCGTTCACTGCATCAGCAGGTTAACCTTGGCAGAGATGTCGGCCTTATGCAAATACGCTGGTATCAGGGATCTGGTGTAAAATGTGACGATGTGAGGCTTGATGCACTTGGCCTTTTCTTCGCAAGGATAAGTGAACGACACCGACCATGCCGTAGTCGTGTCAAGCAATTAACGATTATTGAGTACACGTTATTTAGCATCTCAACAGGTTGGGCGACGACTATTTGCGCAATCTACCCCGCCATCTTTTTCATTCGCAGTTACCGTCGCCGTCGGTTGCATCGACAAGTCCTGCAGCCGTGTACAAAGTGCGGTTACGACTTGCACGGAAATGAAAGCGGCGTTTGCCCGGAATGTGGCGAAGCTGTGGAGATGACGGCGTGAAGTGGTGTCGGCGGATAGTTTTGTTAGTAGCGATCGTAATGTTCGCCGCTTGGGATTGCTCGAATCGTTTTCGTTCGCGGCCCAACACTTTTTTGCGTTCGCCATCGCGAATTTTTTCTTTCTCGGCTTCCGA
>JAUIHO010000022.1 GCA_030432035.1 Phycisphaerae bacterium | reverse complement strand
TGTGGCAGCGTGAGGATAGGTACCAAACCTGTTGCATCCGCCTCTATGCGATACAAAATGTCCGGGTCCTGTGTTCCGAAGAAGATGCGGTTGTTATCGCGATTGGCCGCGACGCCAACCAGCTCGCTGCTCGGTGGTGGAGCGAACATCGGGGTGACATTGATGTCTTGGCCCGCGCCGACATCGGCACGCATGAGAAGCCCGCTGCCCGTATCGGCCCAAAACACCTGACCGTTTGTGTATGCAAGGCCCGATGCGAGCGATACGCCGGTGACCAACGTTTGTGTAACAACCGGTTCGGTTTCTCCATCGGAGATTCTGAGGATCGTGCCGCTGCCAATGGCGAACGCAACGGCGCTGTCCTCATCGATCCGATCGACGGTGTACGGAAACGAGAGCGCGACATTGAAGAAATCCGGCGGAAAGATCGTGACGGTGTTTTGTCGCGTTGCGAAGACCGAACCGGGCTTGCGCAAAGCGATATCGTTGGGCTCGTTGATGCCGGTTTGCCAGTCGGTCTCGAGCCCGGTGCCGTCGAGGTTGCAACGGTAGATGGCCCCTTCGCTTTCAATGGCCATGTAGAGCTTGTCTTCGTCAGGGTCGACGTCGATCCCCGAGATGAACTTGTCATTAGCGATGTCTATAACTGGGAAAGTTATTCCCAAGGCAATGTCGAATCGATAGACGGTGCTGGTGTTGATGCTAGTGAAATAGATGGCGCCGTCTTTATCGACCTGGTCGGGCAAGCCGTTGCCGTCGCAATCCTGAGCGCTGGCTGGGGCCGCCAACAGAGCGATGGCGATTGCCGTTAATATTGCACCTTCAAGTCGCCAAGCGCCGATAGTCCGATTGCACATGGGATGGCTCCCCAATTCGATGGTGAATGCTGTTGGCCCGAAGACATCTCTCCAACCGGATCACGCCAACGGTGGCGATGGGGGCCACGCGGATAGGGCGATTCCGAAAATGACGGCTATTTAGAGGCAGTGGGGGTGATGGAAAGTGCGGTAACCCCTTATTTGGAAGCAACTTGTAGAAAATCGGCGGGCTTGAATACAATAATGGAGTTCTAGGCCGGAACGGATCATGACAATGGTGGGTGAGCGCGAAAATCAGGATGTCACGCAACTGCTCGGCGAGTTGGCGGCGGGCGACAGCGACGCGGCGGACCGTCTGCTGCCCCATGTTTATGACGAATTGCGCGCTCTGGCAGGTAGCTTTTTCCGCTCGCAAAACAACGATCACACGCTGCAGCCGACCGCCCTCGTGCATGAAGCCTATCTCAAACTCGTTCGGAGCGATTCGAGTTGGAACAGTCGCAAACACTTCTATGACATTGCAGCGATGGCGATGCGACAGTTGTTGACGGATTACGCACGGCGTAAAGGGCGACAAAAACGCGGCGCGGGCGCGCAGCGCGTCACGCTGGCGGACGTCGATAGTGGCCATTCCGTGATCGATGTCGTGGCGCTCGATGATGCCATGAGGCGTCTGACGACACTCGACCAACGGCAAGCTCGCATCGTCGAGTTGCGTTTCTTGGCGGGTTTGTCGGTTGAAGAAACCGCCGACGTGTTGAGCCTGTCGCCGCGGACCGTCAAACGCGATTGGCGCGCCGCCCGCGCTTGGCTGCAAGCGCAACTCGGCGGGGCGTGACCGCATGAGCCCCGAGCGTTACAAGCAGGTCTGCGAACTCTTTCATGCCGCTTGCGAATTGCCGGAAAGTGAACGCGCTGCATATCTCGATGCGCAGGTGAATGACGATGCCGAGCTCCGTGCGCAGGTTGAGGAGATGCTCGCGCAGGATGCGGGTGAGGAAGACGCCGTCGGAAACGTCGCGCTCGGGTTCGGACGCCATTTGATCGACGATATCGACGCGGGGGCGAATCCGGTCGCCGCGCAACTGCCGGAAAGCATCGGGCCGTTCAAGATTTTGCGGAAACTGGGCGAAGGCGGCATGGGCGTTGTGTATGAAGCAACGCAAACGAGTCCGCATCGACGCGTCGCACTGAAAGTATTACGGGCGCGTTTTGCCACTGGCACGATGTTACGCCGCTTTCAACACGAAGTGGAGATTCAAGCGCGCCTCAATCACCCGGGTATCGGTCACGTTTACGAAGCCGGCGTTGAGACCTACGCCCACGGCAAACAGCCCTATTTTTCAATGGAATTGGTCAGCGGTCGCTCGATCACGCGATACGTGCGCGAAGAAAATTCGGATGTTAACGACCGCCTGAGTTTGATGATCGATGTCGCAGATGCCGTTCAACATGCGCACGATCATGGGGTGGTGCATCGCGATCTAAAGCCAGGGAATATTGTCGTACAGGATAACGGTAAACCGAAGGTGCTCGACTTCGGCATCGCGCGCGTGACCAACGACGATACATACTTCTCAACTATTCAAACGGCTGCGGGTCAGCTACTCGGCACGATTCCATATATGAGTCCCGAGCAAATTTCGGGGCAGGGTGCGACCATCGATCATCGGTCGGACATCTACTCGCTCGGTGTGTTGCTTTACGAGATGCTCGCCGATCAATTGCCGTTCGACTTATCCACCTGTTCGATTCCCCAAGCGGCGTTGATCATCAAAGACGACGATCCGCCGCGCCTGAGCAGTATTAACGTGGCTTACCGTGGCGAGATTGAAACCGTGGTGATGAAGACGCTCGAGAAACAACCCGAGCGCCGCTATCAATCTGCCAGTGCGTTGGCAGCCGACCTTCGTCATATTCTTTTGCACGAACCGGTGAGTGTGCGACCGCCGAGTACGGCCTATCAGGTGCGTCGGTTCGCCCGTCGCAATAAGGCTGTGGTCGGTGGCGTGGCCGCGACGTTGTTGGCGTTGGTATTGGGGATCGTCGGCATTTCGCGTTATGCGTATCGCGAGTATCAACAACGCAGTCGCGCCGAACAGGCGCAGGCGTTGGCGCAAGCGCAGACATATCGCGTGAGTGTGGCGGCGGCAGCGCATGCGCTGGACAATCAAAACGTATTGGCCGCGCGGCGACTGCTGAATGAAGCCCCCAAAGCTTATCGCGGATGGGAATGGTACTACCTGCAGAGCAAGTTGGATGCGAGTTCGCGTTTGCTGACGTCAAAGCACTTGTCGGTCAATAATCTGGCCTATTTTGAGAACGGCCAAACGCTCCTCGCCCGTTCGCGGCAGTCTTACCTGTTATGGAATTTGAAACGCGGTGAGATCGTCGAAGAGATTCCCGGTTCGGTTGAAGTTCACGCGGCGGTAAGCCCTGATTTAGCGTACTTTGCGTTCGTGGATCAGCACGGTAGGTCGATAGTTCGCGATTTTAAGACTGGACGCGATGTAGAGCTAGTAAATGCACCGCCAAACATTCATCGTTTCGCTATCAGCGCCGATCATCAGTTTGTTGCAATAGGGACCAAATCAGGCGTGTTGCAGATTCGACGCCTTGGTGAAGACTCAGTCGTCAACTCAATCGATTTCGACCGAATAGAGACGCTTTCATGGTCGCCCACGCGAAACCAACTTGCTGTTCGCACGCAAACCGAGTTTGTCATTATCGATGTCAACGATGCCGAGTCGATCACGCGATTGCGAAGGCCGTCGATTGTGCAATCGAGCATTATCGAGTGGAACCCTAACGGGTCGGTTGTCTTTCTATCCGACACGCGCGACGACGACCGCGAAGGCGAAGTGTTTCGCTTCGACGTGACAACCATGCGCGCACTGTCGCCGCTGGTGGGGCATTCGATTCGAGCCGAGTCGCTGAAGTTTTATAACAACGGCGAATGGGTAATCAGTTCTTCGCGCGACGGCACAGCGCGGTTGTGGAGCGCGGAAACAGGGGCGTTATTTCAAACCTATCGCGTTGCGATCGGCTCGGCTTTTTCCGCGACAGTCGGCGGGGATGGTTCGTTGGTTGCGATGGGGGACTCGGCCGGTGCGGTTCGGCTATTCGATGCAACGTCCGGTCGGCTGTTAACGACACTGCCCGGGCACGAGTCGCCGGTGTTATCGATTGCCATTTCGCCAGATGAAAAACAGATCGCTGCCGGTGCCGCGGATGGCGCCATTCGATTTTGGTCGGTCGAAGCGGCGTTGCAGTCGGATGTTTTGCGCGGGCATGAAAGTTACATCTATCCGGTGACAGTAGGACCGGACAACAAGCGTGTGGCGTCCGCAAGTTGGGACGGCACGATTCGAATATGGGACATCGCCAGCGGTAAGAACGAGCGCGTGATCGATGGCCACGACATGCCGCCGTATTTTTTGGCGTTTAATGATGCTGGTGACAAGCTCGTGTCGTACGGACATTTGAGTAGAAACAAAAATGAACTGATCGTCGACGATCTCGATGCGAGCAAGCAGTATCGCCTCACTGGCGAGCGACAACGCCCCGGCATGGCGCCGGCGTTTCACAGCGATGATCAACGCGTTTGGTTACCGCGCGGCCCGGGGGGAATGGCTAGATTCTGGTCGTTTGAAGCAAACACGATTGACGATGTGCCGATTTCCGAGCTTGCCAATGTACAGTCGCCGCTCATCCATTCGAAGTCGCGTCGTGTGTTACTCATCGACAACGAAGCGCAAACCGCCTTTGTGGTCGATCTCACGACGGGCGAAGTCGTGCACGAGTTGATTGACTATGCAATGGCCGCACGATGGAGCCCGGATGGAACGCAAGTCGTCGTTATTCATCGAAGTAACCGCGACGAAACGTCTGGCGACCGGATTTCAGTTTGGAATGCGATAACCGGGGAGTTTCGCGGCCATTTGATGGCGCACGTCGGCGACGTATTTGACGCCTGTTTCTCACCAGACGGCTCGCGCATCTTCACGGCAGGTCGCGACGAACAGATACGCATCTGGGATGCGCAAACACTCTCCCACCTGATCGCGCTGAATGGCCACACGGAATACGTTTGGAGCCTCGCATTCGATTCGTCGGGTGAGCTGTTGGTTAGCGGTTCGGGTGATCGAACGGTACGCCTGTGGCGTGCACCGATGTTGGATTATTCGGCGCCTTGATGTTGGTTCTGTTGTTGATACGAAGACCAAGCGGCGAGCGTGCTGAATTCAAGGGCGGCTGATTTGAGATTTTGGTCGACGAATTGAAGCACGATTTGATTCGTCGGATTTGTGCGTTAACGGCCATGTTTATCTGTCCTCTTCTACGCCAAGGGCGTTGGTCCAATAGCCTGGGGTAGTCGCGAAGCGGCTACCCCATGAAATGATTGGCAAAAAATCTTCGAACTCTGAAGGAGTTCCGCCCCCGTGATTCCGCAGCGCTTTCAGCGTTGAATGTTTTGAATTGACATTGCAACCCAGGGTAGCTGCTGCGCATCAACCCTGAGCTACTGGCGTAACGCCGTTGGCGTTGGATTCAGCGCATAACATCTCAACGCTACATCTGCATTACGCACGCTTTAGCCGCTCTTTCATACACCATTCTTAGATTGGGAATGAAAAAAGCCCGCCGGGACGAGGCGTCCCGACGGGCTGAATTGCGTTATGCAAATATCAACGATCCATCGTTGATATGCGATCTATCGGCTCGACTAGTTGAGCAGCTCGTTGACGAAGTCAGCGATGTCGCCGAGGTCGGAAACGCCGCTCATGTCGAAGTCTAGACAACTGCACTGACCGCCCATGGCACCAGCCGACAGGATACAGTCGACCGCACCTTGAAGGTCGGCACCATCGGCATCACCGTCGCCATCGATATCACCTGGAACCGTCGGACAACCTTCGGCCAACAAGGCGGAGATATCGAGTACCAGGAATGCATCACCGGCGCTTCCGCCCGAGCCGAGGTCATTACCTTCGGCATCACGCAGCGATGCGATGAAGTACAGCACGCCGTCGTCGGTCAGGTGAATGTCATCTGCACCGAATGCGCTGAGGGTGTCATTGCCGCGACCGAGGAAGACGTTGTCATCGAACATGCCGTTACCATCGAGGTCGACCGGGTCGCCTTCGCGGACCACGATCGTCGTGCCGTTGAGTGCGATGACGTTGTCGAACGCACTGTCGGGCTCGCTGGTATTACCAGAGATGACATAGTCACCGTTGCTGTTACCAGCCACGCCGCCGATGCTGTCGCCCCAGGGTTCCGCACCACCGATGATCGAATCGCCGGTTTGTGCGAGCACCACACCGTTGGATACGACCCAATCGTCGCTGAACAGGTCATCGCCGCGGGCATACCAATCACCATTGGGCAACAGACGTGAGCTGAGAATATCAACCACATCGATACCCATGAAGTTGACGTTCTCGCGAATTATCTCGACGCCGTCCACCACAAGGACTTGCTCGTTATTGAGCAAGTCTGGGCCAACATCGATTTCAGCCAACCAGTGCATGCCGTCTGGGGTCGTTTCGAACTGATCGAAGGCAAACCCTTCGACGTTGCCGCCAGACACCGTATCGATACCGGTTTGGACGAATGCGTTCGATAGGCCCGCATCGTAGTACATCAGCGCCTCATCGTAATCGCTGGCGATATCGGTGATGTTGCTTGCGTAGAAGCCAATGCGACCGTCGTCGAGCAGATGCTCCGAGTTGATCGAGTTACCCAGTTGAGCACCAAAGAACGGGCCATTGTTGTCCTCCAATCCGTTTGCCGGATCGGATTCACGCACAACTGCCGACACAACGCCGCTGATCGAGGTCAAGATCAGATCTTCATCCAATGGCAACGTTGATTGAGCACCGAAGGCAAAATCGTTGTTGTTGTTGAATGCGAAGTTGTTGCCGAAGAAGTTGTACGACGTTCCGGCCGCTTCGCCCGGAATCTGTTGACCCTGCTGGGCGAACGTCATGCCGGACATGCCGCCACCGATGACAAGGACGTCATCAATGCTCGTATCCAAATCACTCGAACCGTCCACCAACCAAGCGGTGCCGTCCGGGCTGACTGAGAACGTGGAGATGATATCCCACTCAGTAACGGCCGGATCACCTACAAGATCGACCACACCGGCGGGGACCAACGCGGTCGGATCGCCAGTGACTTCCGAGTAGATGACGTCGATATCACGGAACTCGCCAACGCGCGTCGATACCGAAGCGCTGTTGTTGGCAGGATCCGGATCGATTTCATCGGCGGTTACGTCCACCATATTAGTGAAGGAACCAGCCATGGTAGGTGTGACCACGACGGTAACTGATTCGGTCGTCGTTGCCGCAATCGAGCTGAAGCTCAGTTCGAGCACGCCTGGTACGACTTCGTTGAAGGGCACCGATACTGAGACCAGGTTGACGCCGGCGGGCAGTGTTTCCGTCACGACGACGTTGTTAGCAATGCCCGGTCCGAGGTTTTCGATCTCGATCGTGTAGTTGATGTCGTCGCCAAGGTTCTTTAAGCCGTCATCCAGCTTGCGGATTTCCATGTCGGCGACATCGCCGTTGATGGTTTCCAACACGAACGAATCGTTGGCCGGATTCAGGTCGACCTGATCGAGCGACAGAATCGAGATGTTGTTGGTCACCAGGAACTGCAGATCGGCCGTGACCGTGATGTCGTACATCACCGAACCGCCGGCAGGAATCGTCGGAATCGTCACATCGATATCCTGACCGTTCTGCACAAACGGCAGCGAAGCCGTCACAAACGTTACCTGAGCCGGAAGAGAGTCACGAACCAACACGTTGGTTGCCACCGACGGTCCGTCGTTGGTGACGGTGACCGTGTAGTTGTAATTCTGGCCGACCGGTGCGCCGCCGTTGTCAATCTTGCTGACACCGACGTCGGCGCGGGCTTCGATCAACGTGCTAGCCGACGCCGAGTTGTTACCCGGATTCGGATCGGCTTCGGTCGCGCTGACCGAGACCGTGTTCACAGCCGTGCCGTTGGCATCGGCTGTGACCGTGATCGTGGCTGAGGTGCTGGTGAAGGCTTCCACGGTGCCAAGGTTAATGGTCACGACGCCCATCGATTCCATCGCGCCGTTGCTACCTTCGGAGAAGGTCGTTTCGGCAGGAAGCGTGTCGTTGATGACCACGTTCGTCGCATCTTCGGGGCCTACGTTACACACGGTGATCGTGTAAGTGATCGGATCGCCAAGCGATTCGACGACGTCCGTACTGGCGGTCTTGAGCGCGACGAGGTCGGCACCGGTCGCCATCGGAGAGATCGCTGCCGAAACATCGACCGTTACGATGGCGTCGCCGATGTCGGAACCTGTGTTGTCCACGAGTTGCGTCGTGAAATACAGCAAGCCGCCGTCGGTCAGAACCATGGCGTCGGCTTCAGGCAGACCGACGAAGGCGTTATCGTTGAAAAGGCCGTCTCCATCGAGCGCGACCGGGTCACCTTCTCGAATTACTTCGGTCGTTCCATTGATCACACAGACATAGTTCTTAGACGCGTCCGCATTGTCCGTCGTACCGAGGATCGCGACGTCGCCTTGGTTGTTTCCGGCGATGGCGCGGAACGTATAGGAGAGCCCGGAATCGTCGTTCCAGAACTCACCGGCACCGGGGAATATTTCATCCCCTTGGCGTGCTTGCAGCGTGAATGTCGAGCCGTTGCCTTTCACGACCCAGTCTTCATCTGCATCCGAAGTGGTACCGCGGGCGAGCCAGTCGCCGTTCGACAGCATCTTGGCGTGAATCACGCCACCGGTGCTGCCCGGCGAACCGATCGTGCCGGTCAAACCAGTGCCAGCTAACATTTGACCTTGCTGAATAACGACTTCGTTATTAACGACCAACACGTGATCGTCGCTGCCGGTGAGGTCACCAAACAGCAACGTCTGGCACAAGGCACCGTCTGCGGTTTGATTGGTGGGTTCGCTGGAGGTACCCGAGTCAAACGATTCCCAAGGTTCCATGGCGCCACCGGCTTGGTTCGTCGGAATTGTGACGCCTTCCCAAGCGACGATGCCGGTAATGTTTCCGGCCGAGTCGGCGCGGAACACTGCATTGTTCTGGGTTGAGGGAATCCCGCCACCGAGGAAATCGTTGGCAAAGATCACGTCGTTGTTACCGCCGATGTTGGGCGAGTGATTCGTCGAACCGAAATCCCAACCGTTGCCGGGATCGTTGAACGGCGGGAACGGGACAACCGTATCTTCCTGTGCGAAAGCAACGCGGCTGACGCCGTCGGTGATGACTATCCACTCGTCGTCTGAGAAGTCGGTTGTGTCCGCCGAATAAGCGACAAAGCCGGCGTTGTTGACGCTGATGCGATCGTTGAACAGGTCGTCCGTTTGCGTACCAACCGGCGTGGTGTTTTCGCGCGAAATGATCGTGCCGACGCCGCTCGAATAGCGCATGAGCACGTCATCGCTGGTCGTGCTGCCGTCGGTACCCGCATCGAATGCGATTTGCGTACCGTCGGGGCTGCGGTTCGGAGGGCCGAGCGTGTCAAACTGTTCGACCGTACTCGGGACGGCAGCCGAGGATGTGCCGCTTACCGTCGAGGCCAATGCACTAGCAGCAGGGAAAACGCGTACGTTGTGCAAAAAGGTTTCGGTGTTATTGGGGTCGTAAGCATCATCGTCGTCAATCGGGTTAAACGTGGCCGTGACGACTAGCTCGCCTTCCATGTTGGCCGTGACGTTGACGGTGACGTTATCCGTGAAACCTGCAAACACGTTGGCGACGGTACCCGATACTTCGGTATCCGGTACGGTTTCCATTGCCTGACCGCTATCCGAGAAGACGCTGTCGATCGTGGCGCCTGCTGCAGCCGAGCCGGAAAGGGTAATCGTGTAGGTACCGCCCGTGACGGCCGTTTCGTTACCGCAATTCTGATTGCGAATCATGTAAGTGATGCTGTCGCCGGCACCGACGTCGCTACCGTTAATGGGCGTGGACGAAGTCACCAAACAGAAGTTGGGTCCGGGCGTTGGTGAGAGGGCGTTCGGGCCCCAACCGGCACCAGCCGACGAAGTCGAGTTGGTAAACGGAGTTAATCCAAGGTCGGGCAGAAACGTGTCAGTGGTCAAGTCGGCAACACGAATTGGGTCGCCGCTATCGTCGGGAACGATATACGCCAGATTGGTGCAAGGCCCCGGGTTGCCCGGTCCACAGTCGCCGTTAGAAACCGCCAAGCCTTCTTCGTTCGAGTTCAGCGGCAGCGTCATAATGTCGGTGCGGGCCGTTGCGGCCGGCTGCGACAAATCAATGCGATTCAGGAAGCGAAAACTAAAGTCGAGGTTCGTGGCGTAGAGGAATCCATCGATAGGGTTGAAATCGAGACCGGAAAGTTCGATATCGTTGCCGTCAAAGTCGAGATCGAGCAAGGTCGTCAATTCACCGGTTACGAGATCGACTTCATAAATCCCTTCGTTGAAGCTACCGAACTGATAGCTCGTAAGAAGGCGATTGCCGATCGAGTCCCAAGCGAAACCCGTTACGCGCGGGATATCGCCTTGGAAATCCATCTCGGCCAATTTGCGCACTCGAAGCCGCCCCGGAAAATCGGGATCGGGATCGTCGTAGTGCACGCTATAGAGACCTTGGAACGTCGAGCTGGTACCGGTCGTGAAGTAAATCGTCCGTCCGGTGTCATCAACCGTAAGACCTTCAATACCTGCAAAGTCGACTCCGCTGTCTGCCGGGACAAATAATGGTGTGGCAATAAGCGAACCAATATCGATATGATAAACCGGCTCAAACTCATTTTCCTGACCTACAATCAACTGCCCGTAGGCCGTCGATTGCAGCGCCAGCAGCGCGACGCTCATCGCGCATGCAAAGCTCGAAACTCTTCGAAACATCTCTTGCCTCCTAAGAAATGGGTGGATCCGCCGCGTCAACACGCGTTACGCGCGCATTCAACCACGACGCACAATTGCGGCGCGCTGATGACACGACAGTGGATGGGCGAATATTCGACCGAAACAATTAGCTAAAGGCTTCTTTACCTGATGGCCTTGCTTGACGCAGGCCAAATCTTGATGGCTCCGGCAGCTAGGGAACGACTCAGCGACTTTATCTACCCCGTTTACGATCCGGCCAAAGGAATTGCCCGATGGGCGGAATGGAGCAAAGCGCAGAACCCCCAGAAAAATGCCGCCAATGAGCTTATCAAGCTAGCTTTCGCGTAATCCAGTGTCAAGGTTTTCGGCAGATCGCGCCCAATGTTTTGGCCAGACAACTGGGTGAACGTATAATCTCAGGGTATGGGTCGTTACCATCCGACCTCTATCAAGCCTAATTTGCGCGCCGCTGCACGGTCGTTTCAATTGGAACGTCGTCCATGGGGCCGTAATTTTAAGGATCGATACCACCCATTGAGACGACGCTCTTGTAGCCGTCGAACGACTTGCCGACCCGGTCAAGCCGTGTTTCGGAGTTAACCATGAATCCACCCACCCATCGTTTCTCACCCAACCTGCTAGCCTTTGCTTTCCTCGCAACGTTTGCAATGACGGCTCAAACATTCGGTCAGGCTGCCAACCCCACGTTGTTTGCCACCGACCATATCCCCTCCAACCCGCAATTCGGAAACTTCGGCACGGTTACGGCCTTGGGGATAAATCCCGATGGAACCTTGTCAGTGCAGAGTTCGGCATTCACCAATGACTTGCCGTATGAACTGGCGTTGTCCCCCAATGGTCGTTGGCTCGCCGTGGGGCACGCAAGTGCGTTAATTGACGAAGACCTGATCATCTATCGCGTCAATGCCGACGCGACGTTAGAGATGTGGGCGGTTGAGACGGTACGCAGTTCACCTTTTGAAATCCTTTGGCGCGACAACGAAACGTTGATCGTGCTTGAAACGCAAGACGGCAGCAGTGGCGTCGCCACCTATCGATTCTTCCCCGATGCGCCGATCATTGAGCGCTTGGAGCAGATTGACGCACGCGGGTCGGGCTTCTTTTCCGCACACATGGAATTGCACCCGAATCGTCGTTGGCTTTACGTTCCGGATTCGCCGTTGTTTGGCACGAGTTCTATTCGACTTTTTGAAGTTGCCACCGACGGTACGCTGTCGCTCGTCCAGACACTGGTAACCGTGCCGTATGCACTGGACCTAAAGGTAACGCCCAACGGTCGTTTCCTTTACATGGTGACCGGCGCGGGCGATACGTCGATCGTCGGCTTCAGTATCAACCAATTTAATGGGATGATTACACAGCAGCCATTCAGTCCGTATCCGGTCACTGCCGGTGCTCCCAGTGCCGTCGATATCACTGACGATGGCAAGGTGCTAATCGCATTTTCCGGCGCGACTGAAACGCTAACGGCATATCAGGTTAGCAACGATGATGGTTTTCTGCAGGACACGTTTAACACTGTAAACATTGGCGGAAATGGTATCTTTGAAGCCATCGAGATCGTCGGCAAGACGCTCTACGTGACGAAGAACAATAGCACCAATTTTGATGCTGCCATTCTGACGTACGACCTCGACACGGACTTCGGCACGTTTACGCCGCTCGGCGGTCCCGTGGCATTTGGCACACGACCGTACTTCATGGACGCATGGATTCCGTTGCCGATTGTGTTGGGCGATTTCAACAGCGATCAATTGGTTAACCTTCTCGATATTCCATTTTTTGTTGCGACGCTATTGGGCCAACCCGCCGAGCTCGACCATCCGCAACGTGCTGACATGAACATGGACGGCAACGCCAATGGGCTCGATATCGATTTGTTCACGCAAGCGGTGCTATTCGTCCCAACGTTGGGCGGCTGCTGCTTGGACAACTTCCAATGCGTCGAAGTGACGGCGGCGGACTGCACCGACTTCAATGGGCAGTATCAAGGAGACAACACGACCTGCGCCGATTGCCCTATGCCGCCGCCGCCGGAATTGATCAATGTTTCCGCATTCGGCTTGCCGGGGCCTCCATTCTGTATTAATGGACCATTCATTGACGTTTTCATCGACGGCAACAATTTCTTGGAAAGCACCGTGGTGACGCTCGAGTTTGACGATCAACCAAGCGTGTCAGGCTTCAACGAAGTCATCTTCCCGCCCAACTTTATTACGCTAAGCTTTGACTTGAGTGGGGTGCAGCCGGGTACGTTCCGTGTTCGGGTGACCAACCCCGATGGTCAGTTCGTCGAATCGACCGAGACGTGGGATGTAATCGACTGCCCGTAGGTCAAGACATTTAGTTCGAAAAATAAAAGCTCGCCGGTCCCATTGCTTTTGATCGGCGGGCTTTTTTTTCTTTTACATTTTGTGTTGTTGCCGATCGAATGATCCTACGTGTCGAATTTGGCGAATCGCATTTAAGCGGTTAGATGCTACGGGCAATTCCCCGCAATCAAACAATCGACCAGCAACGGCAGATCGTTCGCAACGGTTAGGGAGCCGTCCGCATCCATGTCGGCGGCGCAGAATTCCGGCGAGTCGATAGCTGGTGGTGAAATGAGTGCTGCCGCAAACCCGGCGACATCTTGACCGTCGCGGAGGAAGTTGCCGTCCGTGTCTCCCGGAATACACGTGTTCGTGCAGGCAACATCATAAAACGTTACCGCGTCGATGCCGGCTTCCGTGCGAGAGTCATTGGGATTGTCTGACACGGAGAAACGCACACGGACAATGCCCGGGGTCGGAATGTAGTCCTTTACATAAAAGGTTATTTCTTCCCAACCGTCGGTGCCGGTCAGCGTCGCCACCGGGACGAAATTGTTGGGGCTGTTGTTGGTGATTTCGACGACCAACGCATCACTTTCCGGAACGGAACAGAACATCCATGCGGCAAAGGTGACCACGGGGTTTTCCATTCCGGATAGGTTTAGGAACGGAGTTTGCAATTGCGTCGGGCCGCCATCCAAATCTTGAATCGGGGCGCTGTTACCGGTAAGCCAGCACGAACCGGAGCCGTCGTAATCGGTAGCAGGCTCGTTAAAGGTGCCGGTGCCAATGGGAATGCCGCGTTCCCAGCCGCCGTCGGCGACGTTGGAGTTGGTGATAAACCAGCCCGCATCCGATTCACCGTCGTAGGCGGCGATCGTCGTTAACTCGTCGGCGACGATCGCTTCAAAGGCCGCCGACGGCGCGGCGAGCGGCGTACTCGAACGAAGCCCTTCGGTCGTGGCGAAGCTGACGTAATACGATACCAACATGTCGCATGGCAGCGGTGGGAAGACGATTTCCCAGTTGCCCGCGCCCAGTGATTCGAGCGGGGTCGTTTGATAGCCATTGCCCCAGTCGTAGTGCAGCAGCGCGCCTTCTGATGCGAGTACGTGACCGTTGCGACCGTTAGCGGCGATTTGCACGCGCACACCTCCGGCAGGCGTGACGGTCACAGGACGCTCGTCGATGAACGTCAACTCGTAATAGTTGGGCACACAAATACCGGTCGGGTTTGCCAACGCATTTTGCAGATCAACGTTATTCAAACCGCACGCGGAGTTCGTGCCGGTCGAAGCGCATCCGCCGTTGGTGTGAATGCAAAACGCAATGTCTGTACCTTCGTAAAAGACCGGCGAACCCGAATCGCCACCGGAGCTATCCAACTCGAACCGCAAAATCGTACCGGTCAAACTGACGTAAGCGCCGGTCGTGGTCTTGGTGGCTTGATTGTGCGTGCCGGGTACTTGTCCGCCGGTCGTACCGCAACCGGTTTTCCGCAGAATCTCACCGTTGGCGGGTTGCGGCAATTCCAAACGAAAGCGACCGTTTTGCGCTTCGTATGGATAAAGCTCGGTCGTCGAATTGGGGAACACGCCGTAATACGCCCAGTCGTTGCCGAGTTCGATGGGACCGATGTTGATCTGAAGCGAGTCGGGATCCATCACGTATTGATCCGACGGTGGCGGGTGATTCAGCGCGCCGCTCGGTTCAGACGGCGGCACATTGAATTGCACCACATCCAAATCGTTGGAAGACGTACAGTGGCCGGCCGTCAACATGCAAGTATTGGCGTCGTCGATGAGCCAGCCTGTACAGCCAACCGGCAACAAACGTGCAACGCGCGCGTCGGTCGTAAGCGTCCGATCGTCGGTGCCGTCGCAGAGGTTACGCAGACTGCCTAACAATCCTAGCGAAGCGGTGGATGTTTCAAGTGCTACGCGCGACGGACCGCAATTCGGCGGCGCGATCAGTTCAACGCGCACGGCATCACCATTGAAATAGGCAGACGTCAAATGCCATTGACGCGCACCTTCGGGCATGAGTATTTGCTGCGCGCCGTCGAACTCGGAAGTTAGACGGAGATATGCAGTTTCATCCGAATTTGGAACCGCGCCCAGCTTCAAATCCGAAAACGACAGCCGCAACCAGCGCGCCCGGTCAACTGTCACCACATGATCGACGAGCACTTGAGCCTCGTCGGTAGCGTTGGAAAGCCAGCCACTGTCGTATGGCGTGTCCACCGTCGTCTGTTGCAGCGGGGCGGTTAACGTTTCCGCACGCAACGTGACTGCGGTTAGTAGAACGGTGCAGAGGAGTATTCGATGTTTCACGCGCATGCTCCGATTTTGCAGGCGGCCGTCTGGTCGAATGAAACGGGCCGGGCAGATTTGCCCAGCCCGATAGCAAGCACTAGACGAAAATTATAGGCGACAACGCCGCGTGCCAACTACTGGCACGTGCCGTTCAAAAGGCAATCGACGAACGCGTTGAGGTCGTCGCCGATCTCGAGGGTATTGTCGTCGTCGAAGTCAGTGGCGCAAAATTCCGGCGTGCCAACTCCGTTATTGCCGAGCAGCGCGCCGACGAAGCCGGCCACGTCGCCACCGTTGACCTGACCGTCCAGATTGATGTCGCCCTTGTTGCAAGTAACAACGGCACCAGCGCATTCGTAGTCAATCAACTCGAACGCGTCGATGGCTGCCTCGGTGCGGGAGTTATTCGGCGAGTCGCTTACCTGAAAGCGGAAACGCGTGAAGGCATTCGGCGTAATGAAATCGTTCAAACGAATCCGCTGTTGCAGCCATTGCGGGCCGTTGTCGCCGATGATGGCAATGTTGTCCCAGAAGAGCCCGCCGTTGGTCGATGCTTGCAGCACGACGGTGTCATCGGCATCGTCGTTGTTCATCCAAACGGCAAACGTAATGAATGGCTCAGTCGAACTTCCGAGGTCGACCGACGGCGATCGCAGGCGGGTCGGACCACCGTCCAAATCTTCGTTTGTCATCGGTCCGGTTAAAACGCATTGGCCGGAACCATCAAAGTCCGCGGTCGGTGCGCCGTCGTTGCCGTTGCCGCCCGGCGTGCCGAGGGCGAAGGCTCCGGCCGTGACGTTCGTATTGGAGATATCCCAACCGTTGAGGTCTTCGAAGTTATTGGCAAGCACCGTCGTTGTGCCAGTGGCATAAGCAGCTCGGAGCGTGGTAACCGGGTTCGGCAACTGATCGGGGAAGCGCACGCCGGTATCGGTCATTACGCTAAAGTAATAACCGACCAACGTGCCACAGACCGCGGCGGGGAACGTCGCTTCGTATAGGTTGAATCCAATCGAATTCATTGAGACCGACTCGTACGGTCCGCCGGTCGAGTAGTGAAACACGGCTGTGTCGGCAACCGGATTGGTGCCGTTGATGCCAATGAACTCGACCGTCACCGTTGTGGTGCCGTCGGGGTTCACTAGTGCGGGCGCGCCGCCCACTATGGTGATATTAATCGGTACGCAAACTCCAAGCGGCGTCGTCAGCGCTTTCCGCAATTCTTCGTTGGTAATTGCCGTTGCAATGTTGGCACCGACGAATACGTCGCAGCCGTCGTTCGTGAGGATGCCGATCAGCTCGTCAGTCGCACCGTCGGTAATGGCCATGCCCGAATCACCGGCTGTGGCATCGACGCGTACGCTCAATTCGGATTCCACCAAGCCTTCAAAGGTGCCGTCCGTTTCCTTGGGTACGAAGCTCCACGTGCGGAACAACGGCGGAACCGTGGCTCCACAACCGTATCCGCGTACGGCATCGTCTTCGGACAGGTCGATCTGGCTTGCCATCGTGAAGTTGTCGCCTTGTGCGACGCGCGGCGACAAGCCCGTGGTGCTGTTCGTGAAGCAGCCAAAGTATCCCCAGTCTTCACCGTCGCCGGCGGACTGGCTTTGGACCGAACTCAAATCGGGGACGTATTGATCGGCCGGAGCGGGGTGCATCAGCACAGTGCCGTTCGGCAGCGTCAACGGTGGGTTGAATTCGATGACGGTATCGTTATCCATGCTGGCCGCACAGCCACCGCTGGTAAGGAAGCACCCGTTCGCGTCATTAATCAAACTGGCGGTGCACACGATCGTCGGTTCAAAATCTGACAGCACGATGCGTGCGACGCGGTCGTCATCTGCCAACATGCGGTTGTCGTCGTTACCGCAAATCGACCGCGGGGCGCTATCGCCTCCGCGACCGTCGAGGTCGGACCTTACATTAAGGACGTCAACCACAGCACCCGCATCGGTACGGTTCGACCATGCCTCAAGCAGAACGGCGTCGCCATTGAAGTACGCGCTGCGTTGATGCCATTGCAGGTACGAATCGAAATCGAGGACCTGAACGCCACCGTCCATCAAGCTGGTCAACCGAAGATACCCGGGGCCGTTCGATTCGAAGCCGTCAAAGCGCACGTCGTTGAATTGCAGGCGAATCCAATGGGCGTCGGGGACGTCGATGATTTCCGAGTGGACTAAGGTGTGACCATCAGTCGCTAGGGTCGTCGTCGCCGCGGCGGCGCGATCAGCTGCTCGCAGTGATTGCGCGGCTTGTTCGGCGTTGGCGCTGTGGAGCGCGAGTAACAAAGCAAGGCAGCCGACCGTCATGGTGCGACCTCGATGAAAATCTGGGGTGGTGAAATTCAGCATGGGTGGGGGCCTCCAGGTAGCCCTGTGGGCGACGCCCGCTAATGGCGTACGTCAACCGCAATCAAAATGGGTGTGGATAGGAACGGGCGCAGGGCTCGCTCACGGTTTGGCAAATCTCCCCGATTATATCAGAACCCAAATGACGAGCCCAACATTCTGGCACGCCGGAACTCCAGATTTAAGCTGGATTTATGGGTTTAACTGAAATCGATCGCATCGGATGAAACGGTCCAAAGGGTGAACTGGTAAACAAAGGCGAGAATGCCGAGGTTGTCCAAGATCTGACGGTCGTCGCGTAACGAAGAAGTGGCCGGACGCCGCATCATTCAAACGCCAGACCCAAAATCCCGGCCAATGACGCGGCGGTTAATGCGCCGGCGCATATGGCTTCCCGGTTATTTGTAATAGTTGTCAGCCAAGGTCGTTTATTCGATTTGCTCGCGCGGCCGATGATTGCGAATGCAAATGCGCCGACGAACAGGGCGAGGCTCATATAAAACGGAAGCACAAACGCTAGCCCTAAGCCGATGGTCGATACGCCGAGGTTTGGGCGAACGCGCCGAACAGCTTCCAACGCGACGGCGAGGACTGCGCCCACCAACGCGGCAATGAGTGCACTGCGCGGCACGGCGGCAATTCCTGTGGTGACCAATTCCGCAACGGATTTCCATACGACGACTGACGGGAATGGAAACTTCTCGGCATGGTCGAGCAGTTTCGTCGGATCGTTTGGGAGCAACAATGAATAGAACGCGACGACGCCAAAGATCGATCCGGAGACGGCGCCGATCATGTATCCCGGCTTCATGTTCTGAATGAGGTTCGATGATTGAAACGCAACTTCGGCACTAATTCCGGCGGTGGCGATGTTGCCGCCCATCGATGGGCCCGTGCCGTACGTCAGCGTTCCATGAAAGAGTTGCGTGAGTTTGGCAAGCGGGCCATGTGGCGTGAATGATGTATCGGCGGTGGCAGTCACCGCGACAAACGTGAGTGCGTAGATCAATGGCAATGCGGCAAGCGCTAAGACGACGGGAACCTTAAAGACGATGTTGGCCAACACAACGACTGCGCTGCCGAATATTACCGTGCCCAGCCAGAACATTTGGGTTGGGATTTCGATTTTCGCAAGCGGGTCGGTTTTTCGATCCTGAGATCGTTTTCTGAACGCAAGCAATTCTCGAATGG
This sequence comes from Phycisphaerae bacterium, assembly GCA_030432035.1. Lineage (GTDB taxonomy): Bacteria > Planctomycetota > Phycisphaerae > UBA1845 > UTPLA1 > ECT2AJA-110-A. The sequence goes on along the minus strand of JAUIHO010000022.1, from coordinate 16,556 downwards.
TGGATCGGGTGAATTGAAGAAAGAGGGCGGCGATCGAGCCGGTCGTCATGATGGCGACGCCACACCACAGCGACCATGCGGTGATGTCGCTGAATTTCACGCTGAGTGCGCCGGCGCTACCAACAGACGACGGTATATCGCCACGCCCAATCATCCAGGGCACCAGTAGGAAATAATTGATGATCGCTCCAAAAAGTAACGCGCCGCAGGTGCGCAACCCAATGATGCCGCCGATGGCGAACAGTGCGACATCGAGCGAGGGGCGAATGCTAAGCGAGCGCCAATCCACGTTTGCAAGTTTCGGAACCCAAAGCTCATACTTCTTTGCAAGATCGTAATACCATTGGTCTAAGAAGTTGGGGATGGCAAGGCGACCGAGGCCGATGCGACGAAGCAATGGCTCGAATTGCAACAGACTAATCGGCCACGTGATCAACATCGCCGTGAAAAGCGATCTGATGGTTGTTTGACGCGTTGTTGTACGCGACGGCGCATTGGTTTCGGGACTCGGGTTCATTGCAGCGCTCGAATCGCTAGCGCTCGATTCGTCTGCATGCAATGCGTTTAGGAGTACGCCGCATGCCTGACCTTCGGGGAATGGGTGCGGAATATCGTTGATGAATCGTCGCTTCAGCGGGATGGCGAATGAGATTCCCAATCCCGCCAGCGCGATCATCCAAGCGACGGCTTCCCACGGAGAGATTCGGACGGCGCTAACCATCATGAAGGCGGGAAGGCTCGCGATCAGCGGGCTGCTCATGTATCCCGCCGAAGATGCGATCGACTGAACGATATTATTTTCAAGAATCGTTAACGGTCGTCCGGCTCCGATCGCCGCAAGCAGGTGAAAGAGAAGGTAGCTCACGACGACGGCGGTAATGCTCATGCCAACGCAGAAACCGACCTTCGCGCCGATGTAGAGATTGATCACGACCATGAGGCCGCCGATGCAGAAACCGCAAACGATGGCTCGAAAGGTGAGTTGGGGAGCATCGCCCCGATAGGTGTTCTGCAACCATGCCACGTCGTTTTGCCGTGCTGGTTCGGGTAGCGGCGTCGATGTCTCGCCGTCTGTCACAAGCAAAGCTCCCAAAGCGATGCGGTATTGGTGGACTGCTAGTTCAGAAGTGCTGATGATAATCGGCAAAGGCCGCAAAACAGAACAAAAATTCGATTATTGATCGGCAAGCGGATATCGAAACACGGCAACGCTCGGTATCGGCGGGTATTTCAGGCGGAAGCGGAAACCGTGAAAGTCACGCGGCTGCCAACCGGCGAATTCGCAAGCGGAGTAAAGAATCGATCGATATTGCGGATATTCCGGAACGACAGCGGCTGTCATACCAGGGCCGAGCGGCGTCATCGGATCGAAGATCGGCATTTCACCTTGTGAACGACCGCCAATCGGATAGGGCGGTGCAATTGGCAACTGGTTGTATAGGTGTAGCGTCGGGTTCAGCGCGTTTTGAATATCGCGATGCACAAAGAGGTCGTGGATAAGCAATTCGCTGGGCGTGTAAAGCCGCACCAGATGCTCGCCGATCGTGTCGGCGTCAGCTTTGGTGCGCCGAACGAAACACTTACCGAGCAAGCCAATGATACAGGTGGTGGCGGCCGTATTACCGACCGGCCCTTCGACCAATTCATATCGAAGCACGCCATCCGCACCGGTATTGAGTTTCAAATCCGGCAGCGGGTCGGAACAGTATTCGCCGAGGAGCGGGGCGTTGTCGTCGCCGGAAAATTCCGGGTCGAGGCTTCGGATTTGGCCGGTCGGCAGCGTATGGCCTTGGTCGTCGACCTTTCGGGTTGATGCGATCGCCCATACGGCGTCGCGACGCAACCGGCGAAAGTCAACCAAGCCGCTGATCCAAGCAAGGTCAACGTAGTTCGGGTCGGAACTCGGAGCGATGATATTGATGCAAATTTGGATGCGCGACTGAACGCCCCAGATGACACCGTTGCCGCGGAATGCCAGCTTGCGTTGGGCCTCATTCTGCTGTGCGGCATCGGGACCGTTCGAAAGGGCACCGAGCATTGCTTCGAGCGTTTCGCGGTCGCCGGCATGAACCTTTTGAACGCGGTCAAACTCCGCCAAAGCGTCGCGGACTTCTTTGAGGGATTGAACGGGGGCGCCGGACTTCTTAAATGAATCGAGCAGGATGTTGAGCCCCGCGCGACCGGGCAGATAGCCGATGCTCGCCGCGGTGTCGGGTTCGCAGATGATCTTGGAGATTTTCCAAGTGAGGTTCTTGTTGAGGCCGAAATCTCGCGCGACGTCCTGAGGCTTGGTCGCATCGGCCCCAACAGCCTGGAAAAGCTCGGCAAACGCCGCCCGCAGTCGATTGATGACGGCCAGAACCTGACCCTCAAAGTCAACTTCGACGGAATTTTGGGTGTTGTTGACAGGTGGCGGCATACTGAATCCCCAATTGCAACTCTTTCAATAGTCCTATGTTACGTCCGACAGCTCACCTCTACAAGTGTCGGTGCAAATATTTCTAAAAGTTTCCCCAGAAATCATTGCAAACATATTTCTGAATTGGTAAGGTATGGATTATTGGCAGTTTTCAATGCTGGTGAGTGGTTGTCGGGGCAAACGAAACGCCCGGCGAAAGGCCTCATCTAGCGGACACAGCCTGATTGCTGCCAGCTCAGAGTGAGCAGATCAAATTGGGAATAATTGAGCTAACGCGTCCGCGATTTTGGTCCCTGCGAAGGAGGGCGAACCATGCAGAAGTTTAAGAGAAGTGGATTCGTAGTCGGCGCGATTGCGGCTTTTGTCGCATCGTCGACAACCGTGCTGGCGCAACCAGCCTTGTCGTTGTCGCCGGTGGTTCGAAACACCGATCCGGTACCCGGCTTTGCCGGCGAAACGTGGACGCAGTCGTCATTCGCGTTTCAGAATCCGACGATCGACCTTAGCAACAATGTTGCGTTTTTCGGTGACATCGCGGATAGCGGAACGATCAGCTCGGCCAATGACGGCGGCTACTGGTATGGCGCGGCCGGCACGCTTAGCAATGTTCTGCAAGAAGGCGGACCGGTGTTGCCGGGTACTACTGCCGAAACGTTTGTGACGCGGCAGACAACCACGGTGTCGATGAGCCCGAACGGCAATATGTGGCTGGCCGGCTCGGTGTCGGGTGCGGCAATTAGCGTCGATAACGACCAGGCAATTTGGGTCGGTCAGAACGGCGGATTCCAGAAGTTCTATCAGGAAGGCGATGCCGTTCCTGCTATTGCTGGTGCGGTACGCAACCCGGCCAGCTCTTCCAGCAGCAGCAACTATGTAAACAACGCTGGCCATTCGGTATTGAATGGTACCATCGTCGGTGGCCCTGCTTCGCCCGCAAACAGTGCCGTTTGGGTCGGTTCTGCTGGCAGCCTTGGATTGGTTTACCAAAACGGGGTGGCAAACGCTGCCTTCCCCGGTGGTGAAATCATTCAGAACGGTGGCACGCGTGGACTTAACGGTAGCGGCACGTTGCAGTTGTTCAACAACCTCACGGTAGGTGTTGGTGGTGTTACGACGGCTGACTCGGCCGTGGTGATGAACGGTGACGGTACCGGTGCCTTGTCTTTGATCGGTCGCTCGAACCAGCCGACCGGCATCGCGGGCATCAATTATGGCGAAACGATTGTCATCAATCCGTTCTTCCCGCCGCAAACACCTTTCTTCAATACGCGACAAACCATCAACAATAGCGGGCGCAATATTTTTGGTGCTCGCATTGCGGGTGCAGGCATTACGCAGGGCGTTAACGACTCGGCTTTGATGACGCACAACGGCGGAACAACCGAGATCGTTCATCAAACGGGCGGTGCGGCGCCGAACATTCCGAGCGCCGACCTTTCGAGCATCAACTTCGGCGAAGCGTCGGTGAATAACAACGATCAGATCGCTTGGGTGGCCTCACTGGCCCAAGGTGGCGATGTCACCAGTGCTAATGATAGTGGCCTGTGGCTTACTCAAATCGGTGGCGGCGATCAATTGATCGTTCGTGAAGGCGATGCGGTTCCCGGCCTGACGGACACGTTCTTCGGATCGGCATCGAACGTATTGTTGAACAACATGGGCCAGTTGATCTTCACCTCGATCCTCAACGGTGGTAGCGTTAGTTCGAGCAACGATCGTTCGATCTGGTCGTGGGATCCGACATTCGGTTTGCAGCTGGTCGTACGAGAAGGCATATCCTATTCGGGTGTTTACGCTTCGTCGTTTTCGTATGACGCCAGCGCCAACGGTGAAGGTGGTTCACAAGCCTTCAATGATCTGGGCTGCCTAACTTTGAAGCTGAATGCATCCGGTGCCTTCGGTACGAATGCCGGCATCTTTGTCACGTGTATTCCCGAGCCGACGACGGGCCTGTTGCTGCTGTCGGCCTGCGGTTTGGCAATCACGCGTCGCCGCCGTTAATTCGGGCGACGTTCTAAATCGACTATAGACGAGTGAACGGTTGCATTGGAGCAACGGAATGCTCCAACGCAACCACCTCTCGGTTCGATGATTTCCGGTGACGCTTGCATTGCTCGTGCAGGATTGCCCCTCAAGGTTACAAGCCTCACCCGAAACCATCGCGATACCTCATCTCAATCGGTAGCGAAGATGGCAAATTAATTTTGAGTTGTTTAACCGAATTTGGCGGCACAACGTACCAACGGATTAGGAGTACACCCATTATGACGCGAAGACTCTCATCATCGGCAGGGTTTGTTGTCGCATGTGTTGCGGTAGCAAGCAGCGCGTTTGCGCAGCCCACTTACATTAATCTCGGGCGCATTACTGGGGGCGATCTTAGCGACGACGGGAATGCCGTGGTCGGGTCGGTCTTGGATTCGTCAATTGACGAAGGGTTGATCACCATTTGGCGACGCGGCATGGGGCCGGAATTTTCACCAGCCGGGTTTGCTGAGGGCGCGATTCTAGCCAGCGACGATCTTTCCGCGTTCGCAATGAGCAAGGAAAACCTTGATAACTGGGGTAACTTGAATTGCTTTCTAGGCAACGAAGTCGCGCCACAGTCGCCACCCTGTACGCTTCGCGATATCGCGCATCATTGGACGATGGCGACTGGTTGGGTCAACGCCGGTTCGTTTGAGAGAACGCAGGAAACGGTTGACTACTCATGTAACGGCGCACCGCTCGCACCCGTAAACGTTTGGGTCGGCGGCACGCGCTGCGACTTCACGATTAACGCGCCCAACGATATCTCCGGTGACGGTCGTTACGTTGTTGGCGGCGGTTGGTTGGCTACAAATGAACCGCGCAGCAACGGTTGTGCACCAACGGGTATTTGCGGCGACTTTCGAGCGTTTCGCTACGACGCGATGACGCAGTCGTTTGAGATGCTCCCATTCGAACCAGGTTCGAGCGCGTCGCGCGCTGATAAGGTCAACGGCAATGGTGGCTTGGTCGTTGGTTACGACAGCGGTATGTCAGCAGACCCTGATGGTGGCGGCCCTTTGCCGGGATATAACGGTCGTCGGTTGGCGATTTGGCGTGATGCCGTGGAAGAGATTTTGGACCCCTATGGCAATCAGGATGGTGCACCGGTTACGCGCGACGGAACGCAGGTGGTTGGTCGAATCAGTACGACGCTTTCGGAGCTGGAGTTTGGCCCCAACCCGGACCCGTCCGGCAATCCCGGTTACATCAACTTGGCCAAATGGACATGGGACGGCATGGACTGGAACGTGTCGCTAATCGGTCGTCCGGACGATTTCATTCGAGACGACGGCATGTCGATGACGTTGGCCGATATTGCCGCGTCGGCAGTCAGCGACGACGGAAACACGGTCGTCGGTCTCGCGTCTTATTTCCCCGGCCCGCCGCCGTGGTCACCGTTCCAGCGTGACGTTCGCGCTTTCATTTGGCGACCGAGCATCAACGGTGGCCAACCGATGCGATTGGCAGCATATATTGAATCGCAACTGCCGATGGGAGACACGACGTTTGATAGCATTCGAATCTCAACCCCGCGTCAGGTTAGCGCAGATGGTAACTCCATTCTCGTGGACATCACGGACGATGCCTCTCCATGTTTGAGCACGTTCGCCGATGCGCTTATCGACTTGAACGGTGCGGCTTGCGAACCTCCGCAGCAGAACGTTCCGCTCGTATCGTTGGCCCAAACTACGACCAGTAGCTTCGGTGCGATCGTCAACTGTTTCGTATCCGGCACCGGCCCGCTCGAGTATCAGTGGCAAAAGAAGGATCTCGCGACCGGCGACTGGGTGGATCTGACGAACGATAGCTTCTGCGATACGAGCAGCTTCTTCGCGTACCGCGGTACGAGTGCTTCGCAGCTTCGAATCGGTCTAAACGCCGGCTTCTTTCCTTGCGACGGACAATCGGGTGATTACCGTTGCGTGGTGACCAACGCATGCGGCAGCATCGCGACCGATTCGGCACACGTAACGATCGCTCCGACTGCTATTTCCGGCGGATGTTTTCTGGTTCCCGGCGATATGAATGACGACTTCATTACGGATACGCTCGATATCCCGAATTTTGTCGCTTCATTGTTGTGCAAGCCTTTTCCCGACCCGGCATTTGCCGTCGATCGCGCAGACATCAACTACGATGGCAAGAAGGATGGCTTGGATATTCAGGAATTCGTGAATGCGGTAGTTCCGTAGCGACCACAGTAGACAACCGAATGAACGACAAGCGAACCTTAGCGGGGCCATCAGGCCCGGCTAGGGTTCGTTTTTTTTTGATGACCACGCGCGATCTTCGATAACGGAACCGGCCCGAAAAATGTGCATCGATGCGTTCAAATACTGCTGAGGTTGATTGGCTCTAACGCGATCAAATTGCTTGTTGAAATGTCGCTTCGTGACGGAAGGGGAGTACCCAACGTGCGACCAAGTTGAGCGAACACCAACGGCCACGAGCATCCTGATACGTCTTGTTTGGTCGCATATCGTTTACGACGTTGTCTAAGCGCCGAGGGCCAAGGGCGGAAAATTAGAACCCCCCAAAAAGTGTTGTAAAGCCTTTATTTTTAGGGATTATTAAATGGGCGATACTGGACTCGAAGCGGTGCGCCTAACGATGGCGATAGCAACGACTTAGCGAAATCGCCGAAATCCCGCGCTGCAGAATGCGCTGCGACTGCTGCAGATTTAGGCGAAATCGACCCCGAGCTGGCTCGGATCGTGGCGGCTTGGCCGAGGTTGAAACAAGAATCAAAGGCTCGCATATTGGCTCTACTTGCGGGAAATCGTCCTACCTGCCATGGATGACTCGTCCGACGCTTGATCGTACCTAAGAGTGTTATAGGACTGGCCTGCTTTGGCATAGTCATTGGCGAATAGAAGATGTGAGCTGGAATATTGAGGATTCGCGGAGGGCGATTGACGGATTTGGGGCATTAGTTAAGAGTTATGCGGAGCTTGTTAAGAGTTAGTCTGATTGGGTTCTGAATTGAGGGAGTGCTTATGAAGGCGGGAAGCGGCGTTAGCGAGTTGTCAGATCACGATCAAACGCGACTGCGCGTTCTTGCTGGTCTCGCGTTTAGTCCGGGAGCACCCGTGGACAGTAAGAAATTATTTGCTGGTCGCGTCGATGAAATGCGACGGGCAATACGCGGAATAACTGCACGTGGTCGCCATTTGATGATGTATGGGCAGCGCGGTGTCGGCAAAACTTCGCTCGCAACCATTTTTAAAGAGCTATTCGATGAAGTGCCAGGAATGAGATTTTTTAAGATTAACTGCACCAGCGACGATGGATTCGACGACATTTGGCGACGCGCCTTTAGGGAGATTCCTGCCATCGTCGAGTGTAAGGGGGAAGATGATCGATTAGACGGAAAATCCGCGATTGAATATCGGCTTGAACAACTCATATCTGATTCGCCTTTGTGTCCGGGCGATATTCGGCGAGTAATTCAGAATGAGTGCCAAGATGATTTTGAGTTAGTGCTCATTTTTGATGAGTTTGATCGATTGGCGGAGCATGAAAGGGCGTTATTTGCGGACACAATAAAAGATCTTTCGGATAATTCAGTAAAAATAACGATTGTCTTGGTTGGGGTTGCGAGAGATGTAGTCGAACTGATTGATGAACATGAGTCGATCAAGAGGCCCTTGGTTCAAATATCACTTCCGCCGATGGCACGTGATGAATTAGGCGAGATCATTGATAGGGCAACGAATGCTCTGAGAATGACAATTGAGAAAAATGCGCGAGATTTGATAGTGTTTCTTTCTCAGGGTTTTCCCCACTACACCCACCTATTAGGGCAGGAGTCCGCGCTTGCTGCAATCGACTGTCGGCGTCGAAATATCCGACTTGAAGACGTTGAAGCTGGAATTCAAAGTGCCTTGGAGGAATCTCAGGAATCGGAGAAAACCGAGTACCACAAGGCAATACAGTCGCAACGAAAGAACACACTATACGGTAGCGTTTTACTTGCTTGCGCAATGGCACCGTCTGATGAACGCGGATTCTTTGCGTCTGCTGATGTGCGTGAACCAATGAGTCGAATTACAGGGCGCGATTATGACATTCCGGCTTTTTCAAAGCATTTAAAAGATTTTACAGAGGACGCGGATCGTGGACCGGTGCTGGAAAAGACTGGGAAAGAAAAGATGATTCGATTTCGGTTTCGTAATCCGATGCTTCGTCCATATGTGATTTTAAAAGGTTTAGCGAAAGAACGAATTGATGGAAACCTCATTGATCGCATTGGGCTGGAGAAAATGCTCAATCAGCGCGACGAACTGCTACTATTTCCCGAAATGAATCAGCAGGGCTAACCGGAGGGGGCTATCGGGATTCTCACAGGTGAAGAATTAACACCGTACGCGGCAGCTCGTTCACTTTTTTACGGGTTTTGGCGCTTTTGAGCGGCGGTATAATCGCGACCGGTAGGCGACTGATCCTCGCCGTTCGTCGGCCAGCTCCGTATCAAACCGTTCCGATGCGGAGCTGATCGACGGCCATCCAGCAGGAACGGTGCATGCCTTCACTTCCCGAACGTGAAAAGCGACTCGATAGCGTATTGTACGACTGGTATCACACGGTAAATATCGAAGTCGATATGATCGTCGGTTGGCGCGCTGATCCAGCTCGGTTCTGGAAGAAACACGGCGAGCCATTATCACCACAATTCAAAGCGAACACGATTTATATCCTATCTGAAACGTCACGACGATTCCCAAAGCTGGATACTCAAGCGGTCCAGAACATCTATCGCGTCATCATTGCTTGGCATGAGGACAAGTGTCATAAGCGGATTCCCGATGATACGACGCTGAATGAATGGATCGATGAACTCCACATCATAACGAACACGCTTTCTGATGCGATTACCGATGCGCAATTCAAAAAGGACAAACGTGGAAGGCCGAAAGGGACGACGATAAAACACAATGACGAACTTGTGATTGAGTTAATCGAATGCGGTCGGATCAAAAAGCGGGGTACAAAGTGGAAGCAAGCGTATGCGGATATATATGAACGTCTAAATCCAAAGGTTGGTCTGGAAGGATTTCGCTCGAAGGCTCGCGGCTGGTTAAAGAAATTAGGTTCTGGCCGATCTAAGTGAACGCGGCCTATTAAAAAACCGCGTTTTTTTTCCTTACCTTTATCACGATTCAAAACCAATCGATGCGGTTCATTGCGCGAACCGGCGGTTTTTAATTCGCGGTCTAATTATTAACCGCCCACCTGTCCCTTATCACTTCCCCCAGCAGCGGATGCATGGGCATCTGCGATCAAATGACGCTTGAAGATGGAGATTCAGCAAAATGGACAAGCGACTAGGTACGGTAAAGGACGTTTCGGACCGGCTGGGCGTTTCGGAGCGGGCGATTTGGAAGTGGAACAGTATGGGCAAACTGCCCGAGCCGATCCGACTGGGCCGGTCGGTGCGATGGGATTTAGACGAGTTGGAACGGTGGATCGACGCGAGCTGCCCGGCCCGGCGCGAATGGGAAGCGCGGAAGGCGGTGGCCGAATGAGTGACTGGAAACCGGTAACGAAGTCGAATCCTTGCCCGGCCTGTGGCAAGCCCGACTGGTGCGCATGGTCATCGGATAGGGCGCTGAAGTGCGAACGATCTACGGCAGCTCCCCCCGGTATGACGCGGCTTTCGGTGAAGGATGGCGGCGGCGTGTTTCGGTATGCCGACGATGATCGACGCGCGCCGTCGAAACATACCCGGCGACCGATCAAACGATCCGGCGCGACACCCAAAGCGGCGACGATCAATTGGGCCGATGAAGCGCAACAGCTCGCGCGGCAGCTCACGAATGATCGACTCGATGAGCTGGCGACGTCGTTGGGGGTGACGGTCGATGCGCTGAAAGCTGTGGGCGTGGGGTGGGCGACGGCGGATGATCTTCGACGATATGGCGCGAGCGGTGCGAAGTGGAAACAGAATCCGCCAGATGGCGCTTTCGCGTTTCCCGAGCGCGACGGTAACGGGCGAATCACCGGCGTATCACTGCGCACGGTCGATGGGCGAAAGAGCGCACCATCCAAGGATCGAACCGGCGCGCGTCGTGGGCTGATTATTCCGGCGACGTGGAAAGACCGGCCCGGCCCGGTGTTGGTGGTGGAAGGCGCTTCCGATGTTGCGGCCTGCGAAGCGCTACAGCTCCGCGCCATCGGGCGACCATCCAATACCGGCGGCGCGGATGATCTTGCCGAGCTGCTGGCAGGAATCGACGCAATCCTCATCGGCGAGAATGATAAAAAGGCCGATGGATCGTGGCCCGGTCGCGACGGTGCAAAGTTAGCCTCGGCTAAATTAGCGACGGCGTGGGGTAAGTCGGTCGCATGGGCTTTGCCATCGGAAGATGCAAAAGATATTCGCGCCCATCTATCCCAGCTTGTAGATTCTGGGCTCGATCTATCTGATGCGGATGCATGCAAGCAAGCGGGCGCGGAGCTGCTGGCGACGTTACAGGCGAACGCGAAAGCCGAACGGCCCGAAACCCTTAGAGACTTTCGGATCGTCGCAGACGTTGAAACCAAACCCGTGCGATGGTTGTGGTGGCATCGTATCGCTATCGGCAAGCTGTCGATGATTGCGGGCGATCCGGGGTTGGGTAAGAGTTTTCTAACGCTCGATCTTGCGGCGCGTGTTTCAGCAGGGCGCGACTTTCCCGACGGATCACCTTGCGAACGCGGCGGCGTGGTCGTCATTAGTTGCGAAGATGATCTTGCGGATACGATCCGGCCCCGGCTGGAAGCGGCCCGAGCCGATCTAAAGCGCATTGCACATATCCCCGCCGTCGATCTCGCCGATATTCCGACGCTCGAATCCGCTATTCGATTTATGCCCGATTGCCGACTGGTTGTCATCGATCCGATTTCGGCATTCACCGGCAACACTGACAGCCATAAGAACGCGGAAGTGCGCTCGCTGCTGGCCCCGTTAAGCGAGGTGGCATCGAAGCATGAAGTCGCCATCGTTGCGGTCACACACTTGCGCAAGGGCGAAGGTTCGGCGCTTCAGCGGCTTATGGGGAGCATTGCGTTTGTGGCGGCAGCTCGGGCGGCATTCGGCGTGACGAAAGACGCGAACGATCCGAGCGGCCTACACCGGCTATTCCTTCCCATTAAGAACAATCTCGGCAACGACAAAACCGGCTTGCGCTATCACCTTGCGGCGGACGATTCCGCTATCCCGGTCGTGGCATGGTCGGCTGATCCGGTGACGATCTCTATCGACGATGCGATGGCCCCGCCCAAGCGGTCGGCCAAAACCGATGAGGCTGCCGACTGGTTGGAAAATAGGCTTTCGGATGGCAAGCAACACCCGGCGCGGCAGCTCGAAGATGATGGCGCGAAAGCTGGATTCTCAAAAAAGGTACTGCGGAGCGCGCGCGAAAGACTCAACGTGAAATCGGTGAAGTCACACTTCGATGGCGGCTGGTTGTGGCAGCTTCCCAGCGAAGATGCCCAAGATGCCCAAAATCCTATACCGGGGAATAGGGCATCTTGGGAAGCTGAGGGCATCTTGGGCGATTCTGAAAACGACGATGCAGCATAGCCCGGCGGCTCGTTACAGAAATCGTTGATAGTTTGAATGGCGCTGCACGGAAGCGAACAGTATACTACACCTGTCTAAAACAGGATCACGCGAAGGAACGGTAAGCATGGCAAGTCTATCGAAACATCGGAACGGGTTATTTCTCATTCAATTCACCGACCGTGATGGCAACCGGCGCACTGTGCGACTTCCCAAGATGGCGAAGCGCATGGCCGACGCGGTGAAGCTCAAAATCGAAAACCTAGTCGCGGCTTCGATCACCGGCCATTCGGTCGATGATGAAACATCGCGTTGGGTGGCGGGGCTCGATGGCCCGATGCTGGACAAGCTGGCGGCGGTCGGGCTCGTTCCCAAGTCGGAAGCGACGGCGCTGGGCGAATTCATCGACGGCTATATTGCGGGGCGGTCCGACGTGAAGGAATCGACGGCGACTGTGCTGGGGCATACCCGACGCAATCTGATTGATCACTTTGGCGCGGACAAGCCTATCCGGTCGATCACCGAAGCCGACGCGGATGCATGGCGCGTGTTTCTCAAAACGTGCGAAAAGCTGGGCGACAATACGATCCGACGGCGGAGCGGGATTGCCAAGCAATACTTTCGCGCAGCGATGCGGGCGGGGCTGATTCGGTCGAATCCGTTCGATCATTTAACGTCGGCGGTTGTATCGAATAAGACGCGGTATCACTTCGTTTCGACGGCGGATGCCGAAAGCGTTATCGAAGCCTGCCCCGATGCCGAGTGGCGGTTGTTATTCGCGCTGGCCCGGTGGGGCGGATTGCGAACCCCGAGCGAATCGTTATCGCTGCGATGGGCGCATATCGATTGGGAACGCGAACGGATCACGGTCCCAAGCCCTAAGACGTCGAATCACGTCGGCGGCGAATCCCGGCAGATTCCGATGTTTCCCGAGCTGCGGCCCCTGTTGGAAGATGTTTTCGAGCTGGCCGAACCCGGAGCGGAATTTGTCATCACCCGGTATCGAAGCAAGGGCGTGAACCTGCGCACCCAGCTCGGGAAGATTATTCGACGGGCGGGGCTGACGCCGTGGCCGAAGCTGTGGCAAAATCTGCGATCTTCACGCGAGACGGAATTGGTCGAGACGTATCCGATTCACGTCGTTTGTGCTTGGATCGGCAACACCGAATCGGTTGCGGCGAAGCATTACCTTCAGCTCCACGATGAACACTTCGACCGGGCGACGGGCGCGCTGCAAAATGCGCTGCGGACTGTGCAGGAATCCGGGCGCACCGATGCGAACGTCGAAGATACGGAATGTGAGAAAACCCCTGTAAATACAGGGCGAAACGATGATATTCGGGTAGGTGCAAAATCAGTCGAAAAGGGGAGTAGTGGGCGATACTGGACTCGAACCAGTGACCTCTTGGATGTCGAGGAACGCAACGGAATATGCGTAAGCCGTTAAATGATAACTGGTTGCGCTCGGTTTAATTGGGGTGGATGGGGTCTAAACTAGGCACAATGCACAGGATTGAATCGTGGTTGGTGGGTACGTTAAGGGCTGTGAGTAAAAGTTTAGGCCCCCGAACATCCAGCGGTATAGTACCCTAACGGGAGCCCGAACGTCGCAGAGTCCGCTTGGCCGAATTTTCACAGGTTTGGCGGATGTATTCCGAGACCGTGAGGCCGGACGCGGCGGCGGCGGATTCGATGAGGGCATGCCAATCGTCCGTAGCCAGTATCTTGATCTGCCGACCAAGCACCACACCCGGAGGACGACCCCGCGTTTTCTTGCTAGTCCGTTTCGCCATGCAAAGAATTATACGAGATGGAAATAAATATGTACAGCTTTATTTGACAAACGCCGAATAAACCTGTACCATTAAATTATGCACGGTGCAGCAATACCGGCAAACAAAACCCCGATCTGAGAAGGAGATTGGAAGATGAGTGCGACAGTAACAAACAAGCAGCAATCCGCGTCTCGATCAAAAGCTATCGAAATGGTAAAGGCGATAAAGACAGACGTGGAGAAGTTGCTGGCGGCGATGGTGGTGGCAAAGTTTGAGCGCGAACGTGTCGACGCTAAGTCTCGCGATATTCTCGCGTCCCAAATATTTCACGGCACGCGATACGTTGACCGAAAAACAACCGAAAAATTTAGGGTTACAGATCCCAGCGATACATGGATGATGGAAGAATCCAGCTTCGAGAAGTATCACTCAATCATGCAGGGGTGGCATATCGAAAACGGATTCAAAGACGCGGAGGATGGCAAATGTCCTGCACTTGTGGCGGAACACAATAAAATTAAAGCTGAATGGGCTCTTATTAAATCCGCCGAGCGATTCGCCCCAGGCGTTACCAATGACAAACTACTTTGTGGGACGAAGGACAAGTGTGGGCTCGACTTGAGGCGGGAATACATCGATTTACTCATCGGAATGGTTGTTAATTGCTCGGACGATCTAACTGACTAACTAACGCCCGCTCATCCTATTACTCATTGCCCTGAATTAAAAAAGTGCCGCCCACGTAGCAGCAACTACCGGGCGGCGTGGTCCCTCGCTGAAAAGGAGCGAAGAACGATGAAAACCTACCCTATTACCGAACTGGACGCCAATCAGCAGGCGGAATTGCTGGTCGACTGCCCGAGATTCATGCTCGACATCACCGGGCCGGACGACGAACCACAAACCACAACCGAATATGACGACACACCGACACGCCCGCCGTTGCTGTCTATCCTGATCGTGATCGGCGCGGTATTGCTGGCCGTCCTCATGGCGTGGCTGGACCCCGCAAGCGGGGCAGAGCCGCACGCACGGCCTCAGGCAACCCGATTAGACGGCGGGACGTTAGAAGCGCTCTGGCGGGCAATATGCGTGGTTGAGAGCAACAACAACCCCGAGGCCATCGGCGACGCCGGCCGCGCCGTGGGCATCGCTCAGATATGGCCGATCATGGTCGCGGACGTGAACCATATACTCGGCAGGAAGGTGTTCACACTGGACGACCGTAGAAGCCCCGCCCGTTCGCGTTTGATGTTCGACACGTACATGAGGCACTACGCGGCAGGAAAGACGGTAGAATGGGCGGCACGGGCATGGTGTTGCGGGCCGGGATGGGAAAGACGCGCGACTGCGGTCACGGGATCGAAGGGGTATTGGGAGAAGGTTAGGAAGGTGATGTTAGGGTCATAGGGGTCACAGTGACCCTGTTATCTTGGACTGGCGCAAGAACAAAAATATCTCTCTCCACCCGTGAGTTGTAATAGAAATCCACCGTGACCCCTATGACCTTCGTGACCCGCAGAACACCACGTTCTGCGGGTTTTTTGTGCGCTCCCCAATCCTAATCAATAAGATCATGTAGGCCCGCGAACGCCCGAATCGGGCCAACGTTCATAAGTCCTTTTGTTACAAGGCCCAACGGGCTGCAATATTTTATGGCAAAGAAGGCAAAACGTAGAGCAAAGACGACTGTCCTCAGCGCGCGACAGCGCAAGACGAAGCGTAAACACTTGGTCAAGGCGATCGAGCGGACCGGATGTGTTACAGCCGCATGCCGAGAGGTCGAGATCGATCGCGCCACGTACTATCAATGGCGGAAAAAGTACCCGGATTTCGCGGAGCAGGTGAGTGAGGCGTTAGACCTTGCGACGGACCAATTGGAGATCGAAGCTCGTCGACGTGCGGTAGATGGCGTGGATAAGCCAGTCTATCAGGGCGGAGAGATGGTCGGAACGATCCGAGAGTATTCCGACACACTGATGAACACGCTGTTGCGCGGCAACCGCCCCGAGAAATACGGCAAGGCGGGGACCAACGTCACGGTCAACAACAACACATTGAACATCAACGCGGAGGGCGTGATCGATGTCAGCCCTGAGCGGCAGGCGATGTTGCAACGGCTGCGGGCGATGATCGTGGGTGCGTACCCCGAGGCTGAGCAGTTGGCGGCAGAGCATAAAGAGCGGGAGCGGAAGGGGTTGCCCGTGATTGACGTAGAGGCCGCACCGAGCGTGGAGGTAAACGACGATGACTGATGCCGAGTACGACCAAAAGGTTCGTGAAATGCTGGAGCGCAAGGCCAGAGAAGCAGAGATTCATCGTCGCGCGTTGGAAAGAGCGACAGAGAAGGTGTGGAGAGACATTGGAGAGTTGATTCAGCGGAATGGTATTCCGCCGCATATCGAGGTGGAGGGCTAATGCAGATTGTCTTCTGGGTGACTGCAGTCGTGCTCGTGGTCGCATTGTCATTCCCGCGTGTGTGGCTTCACTTGTTTGGTTTCCTCGGCATGGGCGTGATGGTCGCCGCCGCGTGGGGTAATGGACCGATCGTATTCCTGAATGTGTGCACGGCTGCGATGCACTTGGTGCAGTTTGTTCGGTTTGCAAGGAAGAAAGAATGATCTCCCCCGACGACCCAACCCAAGTAACCGACGACCAGATCGCCCGTGAGGAGTACGAGCACCGCGCCGCAATGATGGAGTACGAGGGTGGATTGTCGAGGGAGGAAGCGGAGAAGCGAGCGCGGGAGGAAACGGGGTATGCCGGAAAGTGATCCGCTTTGGAAGAA
>JAUIHO010000266.1 GCA_030432035.1 Phycisphaerae bacterium | reverse complement strand
CGACCCTGCGCGAGATTTACGGCGCCGACTTTGCGCGCGATGCGCATGTTTTCTCGAATTTGCGACGGTGCGATGTTAGTTAAACGCGTGGGCGGTTGAAATGAAAAGTTGTTCATGGGAAAGACCTTTCGTCTTCCCGGTGGTAACACAACGGACGCGGAGATGCAAATTTATAGATCGCGTTCAATGCACCCTACAACGCCGCACCAACCAAATCCCCAATCTTTTCCACACCCGCGTCTTCTAAATATTGCGTCATCCCTTCAACCACCCGTACCGGCGTATCGGGGTTTACGAACAGCGCCGTGCCGATGCTCACCGCCGACGCACCTGCCAAAATAAACTCGATCGCATCTTCCCACGATTGAATACCGCCCATGCCGATGATCGGCACGCCCGCCTCGCGCGCGACTTGCGTGTACACGCGGTTGACCAACTGAATCGCCAACGGTCGAATCGCTGGGCCGCTTAAGCCGCCGGTGCGGTTGGCCAACACGCACTTGCGCGTGCGGATGTCGATCTTCATGCCGACAAACGTATTGACCATGCTGAGCGCATCGGCACCACCTTCGATGGCAGCGCGGGCTGTCGTCGTGATGTCTGTTACGTTGGGCGACAGCTTCACGATTAACGCGCCGTTCTTCACGACCTGCCGCGCCGCCGAGACCAACTCTTTCAACAACGGTGCGTCGGTGCCGAAGGTGAGTCCATCCGACACGTTGGGGCACGACACGTTCAATTCAACGCCATCGATGCCCGGTAAGCCGTCAACGGCGTCGCACACTTTCAAATAGTCGTCGATTTGATAACCGGCCACGTTGACGAACACGCGCGTGCCGAGCTGCGCCGCTTCCGCCGCTTTGACGTTTAGAAATTCATCGAGGCCGACGTTCGCTAAACCGATCGCGTTCAACATCCCGCCCGGCGTTTCAACGATGCGCTGCGGCTGATTGCCTTTGCGCGGATGCACGGTCACGCTTTTGGTGGTGAACCCGCCGAGCAAGCTGAGGTCGAAGTACGGCGCGTATTCCTTGCCATAACCGCACGTGCCCGACGCGGTCAGAACGGGGTTCTTCAAAGTCACGGGGCCAAGTTGAACGGATAGGTCGGGCATGTTGTGTTTGAATTTCGATTTCGGGGCCAGTCCCCCAGCCCTGGAAGGGCAGGGGCACCCACTCAATTCGCCTGCGCTTTGCCGCCGGTTCGCGATCGGTGCGTGGTTCTGCGCTGTGGCACCGGTTTGCAACCGGTGTTTTGCCTCAGGGTAGTCATTCAACCGAGAACGCAAATGGACGGCGCGTTGCTCTTTATCATTCCTCAGTGTCGACGCCGGCTGTCGGCTGTCAAGCGGAATGGAATTTGATTCGCTCGGCTTCCGAACCGCGCTCCACGCGCCCAAATATTGTGATTAAAGCACCTTTAATGGGGCAGTTCCCGTTTCCAGTGGTCGCATTGCGCCTTCGGGTTAGAATCACCATCTTCGCGCGGCTTGCCCCTAACTAATCGGGTAGTCGCGCCAATTTTCGCAGAGGAGTTCGTCATGTCGCAACGCACCATGGAAGCCCATTACCGACCCAACTGGGAGCTGACCCAGGCACGCGGACTTTTGGGATACAACTGCGGCTATGCGGCGCAGCGCGGTAACGAATCGTTCGACGAACATCAACAATCGCTCGTCTGGCGGCTGCTCGGCGATACTCAGATAGATGAAAACAGCGTCGTGCTCGATGTCGGTTGCGGCATTGGTGGACCGTCGGGGTGGATGTTCGAGCGGTTTAAGCCGAAGCAATTGTTCGGGTTGGAATATTTGGGTTCGAGTGTGCAGGCGGCGGGGGAGCGCTGGCGCAATCGAGACCCGCGCCCGACGTTCTTGCAAGGCGACGCCCATCGTATCCCGCTGGCGGACAACCAGGTCGACGTCATTTTCAACCTCGAATCGGCGCTGCACTATAAAGACAAACGTCAATTTATCAGCGAATGCAAACGCGTCCTCAAGCCCGGCGGTCGTTTGTGCCTCGGCGATATTACGACGCGCCGCAAGTGGCTCTTTCTGCCAGTCGAAATGACGAATAGTCTGCCGAGTCAGTTCACGTCGAGCGTGTGGCTTTGGTCGGCCGCGGATTACAAGGCCGCCTTTCGCGAGTTGGGCTTCAAGCTGCTCAATCACGAAAACGCCGCCGCGCCAATTGCGGATTCGTTGGCCGATGGGCTCGACGAAATCAAAGGTAAGAACTTCGCCGAGACGTGGGGCAACATGCGCGGGTTCCGCGGTCGCGTCGGTTTCCTAGGCACGCTCCGGCAACTGTTGCGCTTGGGCTTGCTCGACTACGACCTGTTTCAACTGGAAGTACCGGGCGGCAACGGCTAGGCATCCAGCGCCGTCGCCCTCCCACCTTTCAAACTTGCTGAAAACGCCATTTCTACGGTGATTTTCAGGCGATACGCTCAAATCTAACGCGGGTTTTATAACGGAACTCGCACTCCCCATTTCCTAAGATCGACGATAACAAAAGCGGAAGCTTGGCGCGCGGCGTGCGCGGAGGATGTAGCCACATGACGGTTCTATTTTGGTGGTTTGCGATCACGGCGGCAGGCGTGGGTTTCATGTTGGTGGGCATGGGCGTCGCCGAGCAGAGGCGTAATCGGGGCGACGCCGGTGTGCGTAACGCCGATGGCGGCGCGTGCCCCAAATGCGGATACGTGCTGCGCTCGGCGACCGGGTACTGTGGTCACTGTGGCCATCACGTTACGGAAGTTGATGATTGATTTTCAATCGCAGGATAGGCAGGAGCAGGTGAACGATGAACGAACACATACGGTACAACGCCAAGCCGCCGATCATTCGCGGTCGGCGTTGGTTTAACTGGAAAACGCTTTCATTTCTCGTCGGCGTTTTTTTCTTCGTGACATTCATGATCGTGTGGTTCTACGTCCGTATGGAAGTGACCACCAACAATCTGATGTTGTTGATGAACAAGACTGGCAAGACGTTGCCCGCTGATTTGCGCGACGACTACGGCGATCAGGTCGTGCTTTATCCCGAACTGGTAAAGGCCGTTGCAGCTGCAACCGGCGAGTCCGAATCGTATGTGCGCGATCATTACAAGGGCATCCGCTACGAAGTGAACAAGGAAGGGCGGTACTTCCCGAATCCGTACACGCGCAAGGCCTTCATGGTGCCGACGACGCTCATCAAGCAAAACGAAATCGGCGTGAAGATTCGTCGTTTCGGTAAACCACTGCCGACGCCGAAGACGGTTGCGACGGAAGCCGACGAGCGCGGGCCGGTCGCCGAAGTGCTGGTACCGGGTCGTCACGACGTGAACCTGTTGGCCTACGAAGTGCAGCGTTTTCCCGCCGTGCAAATCCCGCCCGGACATGTCGGCGTGGTGACGCTGCTAAGCGGCGAGAAGCCGGCCAAGGGAAATACTTATACCGTCGATCCGGGTGAGAAGGGCGTGCAGCGCGAATCGTTGGAGCCGGGTTTGTATTACATCAACCCGTATCTGCAGAAGATTTTCATCGTCGATATTCGCAGCCAGAAGTACGACATGATCGGCGACGATGCGATTCACTTTCCATCGAGCGATAGCTTCACGATCACGATCGAAGGCACGATCGAATGGGCGATTCGCCGCGATCAGGTTGCCGATGTGACGGTCGCATACGGCACGTACGGCGACGCCAATCAGATTCTCGACAAGATCATTCTGCCCAACGTACGCAGTATCGCGCGGATTCAAGGATCGAAACTCAAGGCTCGCGAGTTTATCAGCGGTAAGACGCGTACGGCGTTTCAACAAAAGCTGCTCGAACAGTTGAAGGATAAATGCAGGGAGCAAGGTATCGACATTCGCGCTGCGTTGGTGCGCGACATCAAGCCGCCGATCGAAATCGCCCAATTGATTAGCAAACGGGAGCAGGCCGATCAGGAAATCGAACGCTCTACCAATCAGATGCAAGAGGCACAGGCCGAAGCGCGGTTGGTCGAACAGGAAGAACTGCAAGCCCAGAACGCCGCTATCGGTGAAGCGCGACGCGATGTCGTCACGATGACGAAAAAAGCGGAGCAGGAAAAAAGCGTTGCGATTACCGCGGCCAATCGCGCTTTAGAGGTTGCACGGTTGCGTCTTGAAGCGGCCGAGAAAGAAGCGACGGCCATTCGCTCTCGTGGTGAGGCCGAAGCCAAGATCGTGTTGCTCAACTACGAAGCGCGGGCTAAGCCGCTCAAAGAAGCCGTGGATGCGTTCGGCGATGGTGCCGCCTATGCACAGCACTTTTTCCTGCAAAAGGTTGCACCGTCGATCAACAGCATTCTGAGCAATACCGAAGGGCCGTTTGCGGACATTTTCAAAGACTTTCAATCGATCGATTCGACGCCGCGCAAGCCCATTGCCGCGGCAGTCGAAGCCGACGATACGACGGAGGTGAAGCAGTGATGCTCAAGTTTCTGCGCAAATATATGTATGTCTTAATCGGTATGTTGCTGCTGTCGGTCGCCGGCATCAGCGCGATCGCGTGGACGTTTTGCCGAATCTACGTGCCCGAAGGTATGTGTGCTGTTCTGATTAAACGCACGGGTGAACTGCTGCCCGAAGGTGAATCGGTTGCGACGCAATCGGGTCAGCGCGGTATTCAACAGGAAGTGCTGGGGCCGGGGCGACACTTCCGCGATCCGATTCGCTGGGATTGGAAACTTGTGGAGCTGACCGAGATTCCTGCCGGCGATCCGGAAACGTGGAAGCTAACGGCGGGCAACTTGTCGCGCGAAAGCCGCACAGCGTTGAGCAGCGGTCAATATGTATTCGAAGGTGACTTCCCCAAGATCGGCGTTGTGACGCGAAAGGTCGGTAAGCGACCGCCGATGGGGCAGGTCGTGGTGCCGCGTGACTCGGGTTATCAAGGCATTTTGGCAGAAGTGCTTACGCCCGGAACGTACAAGCTGAATCCTTACGTCTACGAAATCGAAACCTATCCGGCGACGATCATCCCGGCCGGTTTCGTCGGCGTGGTGACGAACTTGTTCGACAGTGATATCGATTCGTCATCTGCGGCCGTCATCCCGACGAGTAATCCAAGCAATGGCGTCGTCTCCAACTATCGCAGCCCCGGTGCCGATCGCGGTCAGCGCGGCATTGTGCGCGACGTGTTGCAGCCCGGTATCTACTTCATCAATCCGAAGCTGCACAAGGTGACGCTCGTCGAGATTGGCTTCAACGAATATTCGCAACTGCGCATGGCCGACGGTGCCGACGAACAAATCTCGTTTCCGTCGGATACGGGCTATCTCATTCGCGTCGGCGTGACTGTGGTTTGGGGGATCGACCCCGACCATGCGGCCGAGATCGTGGATAACTTCGGTAACGTAGACAAGGTGTTGGAAAAAGTAATCGTGCCGCAGTTGCGCAGCATCTGTCGCAACATCGGTTCGACTTATTCGGCACGCGATTTCATTCAAGGTGAAAAGCGCGAGCAGTTTCAACGCGATATGACCGAAGAGCTGCGCCGCGTCTGCGAAGCGAAGAACGTCGAAGTGTTACTGGCGTTGGTGCGCGATATCGAAGTGCACGCGCCGGCTGCGACGGGGCGGCGCGGGGAAGTTACCGAAGACTTGAAGCGCACGATTCAGCAAAGCTTTATCGCGATCGAAAGCCAGATCACGAAAGAAAAGCAACGCGACGCCGCTACGGTCAAAGCGCAACTCGAAGAGGAGATCAAGAAGGTGGATATCGCCCGCGAAACCATCAAGGCCGAGTCGCGCATCATGGTGGCGAATATCAAGGCGGAAGGCGAAAAGACTGCCGCCGAAATCTCGGCCAGCGCCGAGTTGGCCGTTGCGGACATTCAACAACAGGTTGCCCAACTCGAAGCGAATCGCGAGCGGATACTGGGACAGGCCAAGGCCGATGTCGAACGCATGAAGAACGAATCGGAAGCAAAGGGCTACGCCATGCTCGTCAACGCGTTCGGTTCGCCCAAAGCGTATAACCTGTTTACGTTTGCGGAGAACTTCCAGCCCGACAGCATTCGCTTGTTCTACTCGGGTGAAGGCACGTTCTGGACGGACCTGTCGCGTTTCGAACAAG
>JAUIHO010000021.1 GCA_030432035.1 Phycisphaerae bacterium | reverse complement strand
GAGCACCAGGATCTTTTGGCAAAGCTCACCATATCCCTCCTGGTGCTGTTCTCGCATCTGTTCGTCGCTGTCCTGTTTGCAGTGGGCTTCGATCGAGGAATTGCGTCGGTTTTATTTCGGTCGCAGCTCCAACCTCCAATCGTCACAGCGCTATCATTTCAATATAAGTCATACCTTTTGAACCAATTGCGAGGCAAATCGGCGGTTGGAATTGCCCCGCTTGCTTTAAACTCGCTGCTAATTTGCCTAGGATTATTGGTCGATGGACTTTGCATGCGTCTTATCGGCACATGCTTATTTCGGAGGCCTAACATGCTCAAGGCACGCCTCACAACTGCGTTTCTCATCCTTCTGACTCAGCAATCGGCCAGTGCTCAGACTGATTACCGGATTGATTACCGGACGAACCAGCAATCCGGTCGAATGCTGGACGCGAACAACCGCGCGTTCGGCGGTCGTTTCAACTCGCGTGTTACCTCCGGTCGGTTCCAATTTGATGCGGGCGTGACGGCGAACAATTTGATACAGGGCAACGTCACCGGCCTCGGCGGGTTTCAGGGACCCTCGCCGATTCCCGGCTCGAATTCGTTCCGCGTCAACTTACCTTCCGCGGGGTTGGCCGGCTTTCGTGCGCGAAGCGTCGATCTGTCTCAGCTTCGCGGTGGTCGAATCGCCCCCAGCGGATCTGCTTACTTCGATCAAAGTAACACATTTGCCGACCTTGAGTTGATTCGCGCGCAACGCAATATCCCCGGCTCCCCGACCTTGGTTTCGCCGAGTATAAACGTAAACCGCGGCGTGCCGGGTGTGAGCGGAAGTATGTTCGATGACGATTTAGACAATCCGCTAGATGCGCGCGGTTCGCGCATCAACAACATCCTTGTCGGGCGGCGTAATAACCGTGTCGGTTCTGTGCGTCAGGTCGGACTCGATGGCTCCGAAGTGACGGCGCGCAGTGATTTTGCGAATGCGGATGTCTTTGCGTCGATCGCTCAGTCGACACTATTTGGGTCACCGGGCCAACTGGCCAACTCGCAACCCCACGGTCAATCCACCGACTCGGTTCAGGATATCATTAACCGATCGGGTCGCGATGCCGTTTCGCGGCGGATGATGCGGGAAGATTTGCTGAATCGGTCGAAACGTGTAGGGCAGGAAGCGCCCGAAGGCGGCTTACAAGTCGGGCGTGACGGTCGAATCGATCCGATGAGTGCGCAGGCATTTGGCGTTACGCAACGCACGCCTTTTGGCGATGCGCCGACGGCGGGCGACGACCTTTACGCGCGCATGATTGACTCGTTGCGTGACCGCGCATTTACATCGGGCGAGCCGACCAACTCGCGTCAGTCCCGTGACCCACGTATCGGCGATACCGGTAGGGTGCCGATCGCGACCTCGACGGATACGTCGCGTGGCTTCGATACGTTGCCGCAGTCTTCTGACCGAGGCGCGTCGACGATTCGTAACGACGGCCGATCGACGAACGATAACCGTTCGATTGACAATGATGGTGAAGAATCCAGCCGACGGCGCACGGCGCGGTATGAGTCGATTATCGATAGCCCGATTAAGACGTTTGTGACCGGCTCGCAAAGCCGCGTTAACTATCACATGTCGCTCGGTGAAGCTGCACTACGCGACAGCGATTTCTATGCGGCAGCACGGCATTTTGAATCGGCCATGATCGCCGACAGGGAAAACCCGTTGCCGTTGCTTGGTCGCGGGCACGCGCTGGCGGCGGCCGGTGACTACATGACGGCGGTGGCGTCGATCACGATGGGCATCAAACGATTTCCTGAGATCGCTAAATTCGATCTCGACTTGCCGGCGTTGGTGGGGCAGAGCGACATCTTTGACCGACGGCGTGCCGATCTGGAAAGCCTCTTGAGCGCTCGCGAGCAATACGAGCTTCGGTTCCTGTTGGGTTATCTCGAGACCTACTCGGGGTTGGGTGCGGACGGGTTGAACGATCTACAAAAGGCCGCCAAGGCCGCGCCGCCGGACAGCATCATCGCACAATTCCCAGATTTGCTGTTGGGCCGGGATCGGCCGAATTTGGCTGAATGATCGCTATTGCCGGAAGAAATCACAAAATCGCTAAATTCCGCAAATTTTATCTATTTTCCGCTTGACGACCTCCTAAAAAAGAAAGCACTGAGCGGCTCATGGCCGAACTCAGTGCTTTCCGGAGGGGAAAGAAGCCGAATTTAAGTGCCTGTATCGTAAAGACTTACAGGCGGTCGCTTGCAGGGGCTATTGACGCCGCCGCGTAGCGATAAGGTATTATACCCCCATAATCGGCGCAAAGTTCGTAGGAGCATCAAAAAATCGCGAAACAGTGCCATATTTGGGATGCGAAATATCGATTTATAGGACTTTCAGTGGGCTTCCTGAGGCTGGAGGTCTGCGTCTAAGTGGTAAACGCTCTTCCCGCGACGTCGGGAGGGTGAGTCTATTAGGTGAGCATACGTCGGCGGATCGTTCGGCGCGTTTAGAGAAAGACCGCCTGAGGCTTGCATTATTGAGTTGCCGTTTGCGTCCACGCGATTGATGCCGCAGATGGCTGATCTCGACATCATTCAGATCGGTGTGTCCATGGATTTGGGGCATCGGGATTCGTCGATAAAAGGACAGGTAACCCTAACTGCTGCAGCAGCTAATGACGGAAAGAGAACGTCACCGTGAATAACTTGGCTAACGCCTCTCCATCCGTGGCTTTCGACCTTCGCACTTCCGGGGGCGGGATCGACCACGCTGCGGCGAAACAGGACTTAACGGTCACCTAGATTCATCGCAATGGGTATTCGCATCGTCTATTCAATCCCTAGTAGGATGCTTTTAAATGGCCAGAAAATGCGATGCATTGACATGTTTCGGAACCGATCTAAACTTCTGGATTCGGCGTTGTTATTGACCCCGTAGCTCAATTGGATAGAGCGCAGCCCTGCGAAGGCTGAGGTTGGTCGTTCGAATCGACTCGGGGTCGTTTTTCTCTGCTTTCAAATCCGCCCGCTGCCTGCCGGTGGCGTCTGCATTCCGGCGGCATTTCATCTATATTTCCATTGATATGATCACGACCAAGACCCAACCAGGCCTGGACGACATTGCCGCTCGCGTGCGTGCCGGTGAGCGACTGAGTTACGAAGATGGCGTGCGGCTGTTCGAGTCGCCCGACATCTTCACCATCGGGCGCTTGGCCGACGAGGTGCGCCGCCGCCTACACGGTCGCGCGACCTATTACAACATCAACCGTCATATCAACTATTCGAACTACTGCGTGTTGCGCTGCAAGTTCTGTTCGTTCTATCGACCCTACCCGACGGGCAAAGACGCGGCGCAACAAGTGAGCGGCGGAAACGGAGACAAGCTCGCAGCCACAACCGGCGGCGATTTGCATCTGTCGTTGTTGCACGACGCACCGGCGGATGAATACGAGTACTCGGTGGAAGACATCGCCGAACAGGCTAAGGCCGCGGCCGACTACGGCGCGACGGAAGTACACATCGTCGGCGGCCTGCATCCGAAGTTACCATTCGATTACTATTTAGACATGTGTCGCGCTATTCGTGAAGCGGCTCCAGCGTTGCACATCAAAGCGTTTACCGCTATCGAGATTATTCACTTCGGTCGCATCTCAAAGCCGCGGCTGTCGATTGCGGAAGTGTTAACGCAACTGCGCGACGCGGGCTTGGGCAGCTTGCCGGGTGGCGGGGCGGAAATCTTCGACGACCGCGTACATGATGAAGCGTTTCGCAATAAGGTCGGCGAGCAGGGCTGGTTCGACGTGCATCGCAACGCGCACGATTTGGGTATTCCGTCCAATGCGACGATGCTCTACGGTCATATCGAACGACCGGCCGAGCGCGTGACGCACATGATGAAGATTCGCGAACATCAGGATGAGTCGTTGTCGCGCGGTAAGGCGGCCTTTAATTGTTTCATTCCGCTCTCGTTTATTCCCGACGGCAGCGAGTTTGACGATCGCCCCGGGCCGACAGGGTTGGACGATTTGAAGACGCTGGCGATCAGTCGCCTGATGCTCGACAACATCTCGCACATCAAAGCGTTTTGGATTATGCAGTCGGCGAAGCTCGCGCAGATGTCGTTATCGTGGGGCGTAGACGATATCGACGGCACGGTCGTGCAATACGACATCACCAAGCGCGAAGGCGGCAGCGGCAATCGTCACCAGGAATTGACCGTGGACGCGTTGAAGCGTTTGATTCACGAAGCCGGGTTCGACCCAATCGAGCGCGAAACACTTTACCGCCGCGTGCGCCGCGACGGGGCGGCATGGTCGATTGCCGACTAGCTTGGTCGCGCGTTTGCGAAAACGGTTTACTTCGATGTATTTCGTTAGCGCCACTAGTTTCAAAATTGCGGCAATGCTTTGACTGACAAGGCATTACGCATAAAATCAAACTGTTTCAATTTTGGCGGTAATGCGGTGGGGAATCCCAGCATTTCGTTTCCAGACGCATCAGAGAGACACAACACGATATGGCAACGATGAACTTTGAGCTGACCGAAGACCTTGCGGCTTTTCGGGATTTGGCACGGAAATTCGCGGAAGAACAAATTGCGCCGCACGCGCGCAAGTGGGACGATGAAAAGTGGATTCCCGATGAGGTGATTCAGGCGATGGGGCAGGCGGGCCTGCTCGGCGTGACGGTGCCGGAGCAATTCGGCGGCTCGGGTCAGGGCCTGCTCGGGATGACCGTCATCGTCGAAGAAATCGCTCGCTGGTGCGGGTCGACGGCGTTGTTTATCGCCGCACATTCGGGCTTGTGCACGACGCATATCCGCTTGGCCGGTAACGAACAACAACAGGCCGAATGGTTGCCGAAGCTGGCAACGGGCGAAGTAATCGGCTCTTGGTGTTTGAGCGAGCCGGATTGCGGGACCGACGCGGAAGCGCTGACGACGCGCGCCGAAAAAACGGCGACCGGCTGGAAGTTAAACGGTCGGAAATTCTGGATCACGAACGCCAAGCGTGCCGGTGTGTTTGTCGTGATGGCACGCACCGAAATCGGCAAGCGCGGCGCGCGTACGATCTCTGGATTTATCGTGGAGCGCGATCGCCCCGGCGTGATCATTGGGGAGCCCGAAGACAAAATGGGCATGCGCGCGAGCGATACGGTGCCGGTCAATTTTGAGAATTGCGAAATCCCGGAAGAAAATCTCTGTGGCACGTTCAACGAAGGCTACATCGATGCGTTGCGCGTGCTCGATCGCGGTCGCTGCACGATCGGCTCGCTGTCGGTCGGCTTGGGACGCGGCTGTTTGGAAGAAGCGATCAAGTACGCTGCCGAACGCCAAAGCATGGGCAAGCCGCTGCACGGCCATCAGGCGATTCAGTTGAAGCTGGCGGATATGGAAACGCAAGTGGAAGTCGCACGCATTCTGGTGCGACAGGCCGCATGCACACACGACGCGGGCACCCCGGATAAGCAGTTGAGTTCGATTGCTAAGCTGTACGCATCGGAGATGGCCTCGCGCGTGGGGTGGGAGTCGATTCAAATCCACGGCGGTGCCGGTTACACCAAGGATGTGTGCGTCGAGCGATTGGTGCGCGACGCGAAGCTTTGCGAGATCGGCGAAGGTTCGAGCGAAGTGCAGCGCATGTTGATTGCCCGCGGTGAATACGCTCGTCGCGCAGCCAGCTAGGCCGATTCGATTCTTAAGAACAACCTGCCGCACTCGATTACCGCGGCAATGAAAATAAACACGCAGCGCAGTATTGCGATGGATTACAGCGGAGCCCATTAGAGATGACTCAGATGACTGACCCGTATCCGTATCTTGCCGAGGGTATTCCGTTCGGCTACGAGCTGAGCGAAGACCACATCATGCTCCGCGACAGCATTCGCGATTTCGCCCGTAACGTCGTCGCGCCGGGCGCGATGCAGCGCGACATCGACGGGGCGTTTCCGCACGATATCGTGAAGCAACTCGGCGAGATGGGTTACCTCGGCATTTGCATTCCCGAGCAATACGGCGGCGCCGGGCTCGATGCGATTGCGTCGACAATCATCGTCGAAGAACTTTCCTATGCCGATGCGGCGTTGGGCGTGATCAACAGCGTGCAGAACTCGTTGGTGGTCGATCCGATCGTGAAATACGGCACCGACGAACAGAAATCGCACTGGCTGCCGAAGATGGCGGCGGGCGAAGTGTTGAACTGCTTTAGCCTAAGCGAAGCGGGTTCCGGTTCGGACGCGGGCGCGATGAAGTGTCGTGCCGTGCTCGAAGGCGACGAGTGGGTGATCAATGGCACGAAGCTGTGGGTTACCAACGGCGCCGAGGCCGATTTGATTCTGCTTTACGTTCGCACGGAAGATTCCGACAAGCGCAACGCATCGGCGTTGCTCGTGCCGAAAAACACGCCCG
Source organism: Phycisphaerae bacterium (assembly GCA_030432035.1). GTDB lineage: Bacteria > Planctomycetota > Phycisphaerae > UBA1845 > UTPLA1 > ECT2AJA-110-A. The sequence goes on along the minus strand of JAUIHO010000021.1, from coordinate 29,352 downwards.
GCATCACAGTCGGTAAGCACGAAGATAAGTTGGGCATTCGCTCGAGCAGCACGACTGAGCTGATTTTTGACAATTGTCGCGTTCCGAAATCGGCCCTGTTGGGCGAGCGCGGGCGCGGTTTGAGCATCGCGCTGCACGCCATCGACGGCGGTCGCATCGGCATCGCGGCGCAGGCGCTCGGTATCGCACAGGCGGCGTTGGATCGCGCGATAGATTATGCCCGCGAACGCAAGCAGTTCGGCAACCCGATCGGCGACTATCAGGCGATTCAATGGAAGATTGCCGACATGGCGACGCGCGTGGCCGCATCGCGAGCGCTCATCTACAAGGGAGCCGCACTCAAGGCCGCCGGTAAGATCAATGTGTACGTGCCGGCGATGGCAAAGGTGTTTGCCTCCGAAACGGCAACGTTCTGTGCGAACAATGCGATCCAAATCTTTGGCGGCATGGGCTACTGTCGCGAAAGCGAAGTCGAACGCTATATGCGCGATGCGAAGATCACCGAGATTTACGAAGGCACGAGCGAAATGCAGCGCGTGACGATCGCCGCCTCGTTGATAAAGGATCCGGAGCGGGTTCGGAACGTTTAGGCCTTTGCCAAAGCAATTATCGATGAGATACAAGAAAGCCCGCGAAGCGTTCGCGGGCTTTTCTTATTTGGTGAATTAGAGCCGGTTCGATAGTTTGAAAGTATAGCGGGCGAGCGGATTCGAACCGCCGACGTCCAGCTTGGGAAGCTGGCATTCTACCACTGAATTACGCCCGCGACTGGCGCTAGCACCATCGGCGTAACATTATCAAAGGTGCCAAGATCGGGTCAAGTTTGGGTTGGGCGGCACTTCAGAGAAGTGCACACCGTTCGCCTGTCGTGCCTATGGTGCAAGCACCAGATTCACAAAGTCCTGGATATCCGCACCGTTAACGTTGTCGTCTTGGTTGATGTCGGCGGCGCAAAGTGGATCGCCCGTTAGCGATGTGGGGTCGAGCACGGCGGTCGCAAACGTGCCGACATCGGCAAGGTTGACGGTGCCGCTGCCGTCGACGTCACCGAGTTGCAAGCTGCCGCAGGGTAAGTCGCAGTCGTCCGGGATGCCGTCATCGTCGGCGTCGGGTTCGCATTCGTCGGGGATGGTGTTCGCATTGCAATCATTAGTCATATTCTCATACCAAGCGATCTTGTCGCTTCGCGAAGATGCCGAGAATACGTCAATATCGCCGTCACCATCAGGGTCTGCGGTAAACACCGCTACTGCTCCTTCGGCACTACTAGAAATGACTTGTTCGGGACCAAAGCTAGCCAGTCCGTCGACATTCTCGAACCAAGCAATCCTATCTCTCCGTTTGTCTGCATAAAGGACGTCGACGTCATTATCGTTATCCAAATCTTCCGCAATTACAGACCAAAGACCATCAATGTTCGAAGCAATGGCTTGGATACTGTTGAAGTTGCCTTCGCCGTCGATGTTTTCATACCAAAGGATGATGCCATTGATGCTGCCCGACGACGATAAGACATCCATGTCACCGTCACCGTCCAAATCGGCGGCATACACCGTGGTTGTCCCGCCAGCACCACCGGGATTAATGATTTGACGATTACCGAACGTCCCCAGTCCATCAAGATTCTCAAACCAGCCGATGACACCATCGACAGCAGAAGCGGAGATAATGTCGTTGTCATTATCTCCGTCTAAATCTGCGATGTGAATCGCTAGCACATAATCTGCGTTGGTTGAAATGACGTGCGATGTACCGAAGGTCCCAAGGCCGTCCATATTTTCATACCAAGCAATGGTGTCATCTTCGCGCGATGCGGAAATGACATCGTTATCTTGGTCACCGTCCAAATCCGCCGCAAAGACATCGATTGCGCCGTCGGCAATGTTGGTGATAACGCGCTGAGACCCGAAGCTACCGAGACCATCGGTATTTTCGTACCAGGCAATCGTGTCGTCCCACAAGGATGCGGAGAGCACATCGGCGTCACCATCGCCATCCAAGTCGGCAACGAACACAGAATTTGCGCCGTCCGCGGCAGTTGTGATGATCTGCTCGGCACCGAAGCTCCCGAGTCCGTCGGTGTTTTCAAACCATGCGATTTTGTCGTCGCGTAGTGAAGCAGAAACGACGTCAGCATCGCCGTCACCATCCAAGTCGGCGCTGAATACTGAAAATGCTTCATCGCAACTGGTTGAGATTGTCCGTTCATCGGAAAAGGCGATTAACGGATCGCACTCATCGGGTATGCCATTGCCGTTACAGTCTTGGCTCATGCCGCAGCCAGGTTGGTCACAAACCGAAAAGGCACTGCAATCGATGTCGCATACGTCCAGAATGCCATTGCCGTTGCAGTCTTGCGCGTTAACCAAGTGAACGTGAAGAAAGGTGAGGGCCAATGCTAAGACAAGATATGCTGGGGCATAAAGGTGCTTTTTTTGAGGTACGCAATGCATGATTAATCTCCGGCTCAAGTTAATGCTAGGCTTTGTACTTTCCCATCGCCTTCACGATTCGAGTATGGAATCAGACTTCGATCGACATACTAACAGAATGAAGCGTGAAAAATTACGTGTTTCCGAAACAGCAATCTATGATTGTTTGTAATAGCGAGAAACGCAAATATTACAGTGTCTTCATTTTATAATGGAAAAAAAGAGGCCGCCCATTGTGGGCGGCCCTGTGCTTTCAACTTGATTTTCAACCAACCGCGAACGATTGATTTAACGCGGCATCATCAATGCCGCGTTAATCGTGTCAATCTACCGTCATCGCCTTACGGCGTGAGCAGCAGGTTAACGAACGGTTGACTGTCGGCGCCGTCGGCGGTGCCGCTGTTGTTGACGTCTGCGTTGTCGATACAACCGGCAGGGTATTGAACCGCAAACTCGGTCGGGTCGAGCAACGCCAGCACGTATGCATCGATGTCGTTTAGATCGACAAGGCCGTCGCCATTGACGTCACCGTTCAACGCACACGACGGTGCATCCTGAATCAGGATGTCGAGCTGAATCGGGCGCGTCAGATCGATGATCGGTGACGGCGTCGTTGCAACGGCACCGGTCGTAACGCGCAGCCAGCGCTGAGCCGTCGTGTCGACCCAGAACCAACCGAGCGATTGCGACTGACCGGGGTTACCCACGGCGACCGTCTGGCTGAAGTCGGGCGGGAATACGGCGTTGCCGGATGTCGAACCCGAGTTGCCCGGCTCTTGGAAGAGCGCTTCGCCATCGAGCGGCGCGCCTTCGAAGTCGGCAATCACAAAGTCGGAACCGCCCGCACCCGCACCGACGTTGATCACGTTGTCGATGAAGATTTCGTAGGCACCCGTGCTGCGATTGGGCGATGTCGAATCGACCGAGATGGCGAGGTGCTCGAGCACGCCGCGCGTGCCGTCGATGATGCCGTCTCCGGTGAAGCCGGTAGCGATCGACGGGTCGAACGTGATGGTCTGCCAACCAGCTTGCGGGCTGACGGGCTGACCTTGCGGCGCACCGTTCAACGACGATGCCGTACCGATCCATTCGAGCGAGCCGGTGCCGCTACCCGGCGAACCGAGAGGGCCGGCGTCGCCGGTTTCGCGAATACCGATCGACAGGAAGATGTCTCCATTGCCCTTACCGACTTCGAGTCCGCTCGACGGCACGCTTTCCGAGGACGTCGTTTGCGTGGCCGTAATAATGTCGAACTGCACCAGCGCAGTTACGGGTACGGCGACCGTGTCGGCACCCAACGGATCGATGCTGCCGATCGGCGAACCATTGGCGTACACCGTGACCAACGAAGCCGAAGCGCTGACGCCTTCGACGGTGACAGTCGTGTCGTCTGCTTCAAGCGGCGTGACGACGGTTGGGGGTGTTGCCGGCAATGCCGGGAAAACGGCGGGGCCGGTGTAGAGGCAGTAGTCGTCGTAGTAACCTTCGGGTCCGCCAGAGCCGATACCCGATCCCATGCGCGGTTCCCGCAACAAGGTGTCGGTCGTAAGTACGACGTTCTTGGCGGCCAGAAGCCCGTCGACGTAAACGTCGATTTCATGACCTTCGGTTTCGCCTTCCGGCGGGCCTTTAAAGATCATGACGAAGTTGTGCCAACCGGCCGAGCGTAGCGGACCATCAAACTGATTCAGGTTGAACCAGTCGGCACCGCCATTACCCACCAAGCGACAGTTGTAGTGCGTTTGCGGATTGCCGGTGCCGAAGTTGGTCATGCCGATTTCGGCAAGGAAGAAGTCGCTCGTCAGGTCGTTGATGTCGGCATACTGATTGATGCCGGTGCCGCCGCTCGGATCGAGAATGTTGATCGAGAAGACGGCAGGATCCAGGTCGGTGCCTTGTACGCCGGGGAAGACACCGGGCGAACTGCGATAGCTGCGGTCGGGCGCGAACGCCGACGACATACCGCCGGTGGTCGTATTGCGATCATTCGACAGGATCATCTGCGTGGCGATCGGCGACCAAACCGCGTCGAAGGCAGCTTGACTGGCGTATTCGAAGTCGTCGCAGAAAACTTCCGTGGTGGCATTGTTGGAAACGGTTTCCGGCGTTGAATCACCGCTGTCGATCGGGCCTTGCGAATAGCGAGCAACGATTTGTTGACCGGCAGTGAGTGCCGGCACGGTGACGACGAACGGTTCGATCATGGCATCGTAAGCAACCGTCGTGGGCACGGCGTCAACCAGAATGGTGACGTCGGTGGCCGTGGGGTCGATACCCGTGACCGTGACGGAGGTATCGCCGGCAGCCGGCGGATAGTAAATAGTCGGTGCCGAAAATCCGACCGTCACCGGAGCTGAGAAGTTGCTGGTCGCACCGTTCACGGTCTGCCGCGCTTCGACGACATCATTCGTGTTCAGCGACGGAACCGTGACGGCAACCGTATCGCCTGCGGGAACGGCGCTGCCAGCCAACATGCTGTTTACAAACACTTCGACGAGCGATGCGGTCGCAAACTGCCCATCGGCAACGCCCGTTACGGTGACTTCGGTATTGAGCGGAACAAGACCGGGTTGCACCGTCGGCGGGAAGGGTTGAGCGGCTACGACGACCGGCAACGCGAAGTCGCTGGTTTCGCTCGAGACGACCTGCGTGGCGGATACCGAGTCATTCGGTGCAAGCGTGAGGCCTGCGAAATCGGTTTCGGGGCCGGACGGCAAGACGGGGCCGCCTTCAGCAACGCCGTTGATGTAAAGCTGAACCGCTGTGGCCGACGGGTCATTCAACACACGGACCGTGGTTTGATTGCCGACGATCGGTGCAGAAATCGCAGGCTGTGGCGCGCTGCCGGTGTATTGCGTACGAGCCAGCATGCGAACGCGCACGGTGACGGTACTGTCTGGGAAGGTCGGGGCCGTACCACAGGCAAAACCGATGGCGTTATAACCGGCTATGGTTTCGGTTGGGTTTGTTGACGGATAGGACCATTCGAGACGCTTACTGGTGGAACCGTCGAAGCTGGCAGCCGTGCTCAATGCCGACGCGGTGAAGAGGGATGTGGACTGGCCGCGTGCACCGGACATGTAGTTGATTCCGTCTTCGTAATTGTGAATGGTAGCGATCACGCTACCGCCGCCATCGAGCGCTTCGATAGCATCGAGATACACCTCTTGCGTACCGGTTGCGTCTGCACCGCCGAGGCTCGTGAACCACATGCTTTCGATGCTGTAAACGCCGGTGCCGCCGGGGGCGACTACACCGTCACCACCGAGCCATGGCGTCGTCAATCCGGGAACGTCGAGCGGAATGTTGATGGTCTGCCAGGCGGCATTATTGGGGAAGATGATTTGGCCGTTGGGCGCGATTTCGCCATTGGGGGCGGTGCTACGCGAGGCGGCGGGAACCATTTCCCAGTCGAGCGAACAGTTGCTGCCGTTTTCATCGATGCAGATGTTGAAGGTGTACGTAGCGGCGGCAGGTAGCGTGCAAACTTCCGCGGAAGGAATGCTTGTGTCGCCGGAGACGGATTCACGTTGCGTGGCGGTGAAACATTCACCTGCGACGGCAGCCGGTGCGATCGTGAATTCGATCGGATTGTTCGGATCAACGACCGGTAGTGTTTGAACCATCATGCCATCGCGGAAGAGCGTGACTTGATCGGCCGTGCTAAGCAAGTCATCCACGGTGATCGTCGTGTCGCCTTGAATGATCGGGCTTTGCACAGTGGGCGGGAAGACCGGGTCGGCTTCGGGGGCTTCGGCCTGGATTTCGTCGAGGTAAAACTCCATGTTTGGGTTCGAGTCGCCTGACAGGTTCACGATGGCGATGTGTTCGAGTACGCCGCGCGTGCCGTCGAGTACGCCATCACCAGTGAAGCCGGCGATGCCGCCACCGAGATTGGTGAGATTGAATTCGTCGGGGCCGGTTGAAACGTTACCCGTAGCCAAGTCGAACTCGACCAATAGTGACGAGATGCTGACGGGAACGGTGGCGACGGGGACGGGCCGAATATCAGGGTCTGTGCCAACGGTGCCGCTGACGCCGATCCATTCGATATCGCCAGTGAAACCGCCATCCTCAAACTGCGGTACGCTTACACCGGTTTCCCGAACACCAATGCAGATGCCGAATTGACCGTCGAAGAAGTTACCGACGTTGAGAATCTTGAAGCGAACCTTGCCGCCCAAGTGAATCGACGGGTTGGGCCAAATCTCGCCGTTGATGGTTTGGAAACGCACCCATGCGTCCGGATCGGTTTCATCGACCCACTCGAAGGTTACTTTAAGAGACGAGGAACCGGAAACGGTGAAGTCATCGCTGCGGAATGCCGCGTTGGAATCGAAGGTGCCGGTTGTGTTTGCGACGATAAACGCTTCGGTCGTCGGCGCGGTTTGCGGAATGCGGAACATCTCTTGCGAGAGTTGGGGATCCTCGATCGGCAACGATTCGAAATCGACCAACGGAGAGAAGAACTGTGCGTCGGCGCTTCTCGCAATCATGAGCGAGAGGGCGGCGACGGCGACGATGGTTAATCGACGGTACATGAATGACTCCTGGGAAAACACTTTCGCTTGGAAAAAAAGGGCCGCGTTGCAAGACAGAGTCGTCTGCGGCGCGGCCGTGAAAACGCTTAACTTGTGATCATGCAATCTGCATGACTGCTAACCCCCACTAAATAGCGATGATGGCGATGCGGACCGGTGTGGCACTCGATGCCACTTAGCAAGCCGGATTTTCGCTTCACCAATTCTGTTCGAAATCTTCTTGGATTTCGAATATCGCGCGTCGTGAATTGACGCCGTGAACACGGTCCTCTTGGGACCCATTAGCCTTGAGTTTAGCACATTGGTTAGGCCAACTGCAAGGAACCAGGCTATTTAGGGGCCGCATTGCTAGTGCGGGAATTCTGGATTGCGCGGCGTAATTTAGGTATGATTGGTCGTCCGCGCGCAGACGATCCGCCCGCTGTGAATTGCGTTTTCTGGAGCAAAGGAGCCTCGATGTCACGTGTACCTGCAGTCAATGCAAACGGCTGGTTGCTGTTATCAGCCTTGTGTGTCTCAATTTGGACTGCGACGGCGTATGCTCAAACGGTGGTGGACAATTCCGACGCCGGATTTTCGGTCCTCACGGGCTCGTGGTCGTCGGGCGCGTTTGGCGCGCCTTGGGGGGCGGATTATCGATTCGCGTTGACGACCGGCGGCGCGCCGACGGCGAGTGTCGAATGGCGTCCGAATCTGCCGTCGAGCGGCTGGTATGACGTCGAAGTGTATTACGTCGAAGGGACCAATCGGGCCGATAACGCACCGTACACGGTGACGCATTCAAGTGGTTCGGCAGTGGTGCCTGTTAATCAAAAGGTCAACGGCGAAACATGGGTGTCGTTGGGCAGTTTTTTCTTTGACGCGGGAACGAGCGGTGCGGTTGAGTTAAGCAACGGCGCCGGGCCGAGCGTGGTGATTGCCGACGCGGTGCGGTTTACCGAAGTGGGCGAGCCGGAGCCGGAGTTTCGAGCGTTTTGGGCAGACGCGTTCCAACAGGGCTTTAAGAGCCAAAGCCAAGTTGACACGATGATCGCGCGGGCGGTTGCCGGAAACTACAACGCCATTGTGGCTGAGGTGTTGGCTTACCACGATAACGCTACCAACGCTCACGGCGCGTATTGGAATTCGAGTATCGTTCCCAAGGCACCCGATATTGCCGGAGGGTTTGACCCGTTGGCATACATGGTGCAGCAAGCGCATCAAGTTGGTATTGAAGTGCACGCGTGGATGCTTCCTTTCCGCGTGTCGACGTCGTGGCCTCCGGCGGGCAACACGATTTTGCAAGGCCATCCCGAGTGGATTTCGGTCGAACGCGCCGACATCGGGACCGGGCCGCAGACGATTTCGAACTTGTATCAATTGGATCCCGGTAGCCCCGATGTGCAGGAATATTTGATCTCGATCGTTCGCGAGTTGACGAACAACTACGATATCGACGGTATTCATTGGGATTACATCCGCTTTACGCAGTCCGACGCCGGTTATCCGGCGGATAACGGTTACGCCAATTCGGGCTTGGAGCGTTTTCGACGCATCAGCGGAACCGGAGGGGTTCCTTCAACCAGTAATTCGGCGTGGAGCGATTTTCGACGACGCGAAATCACCGAGTTGGTGCGCCGCGCAAATGTAGAAGTTGCAATTGCGGATAATCCGAGACAACCGTTGCGCCATACAGCGGCATTGATCACGTTTGGCAATGCGCCGGCGAATTTCACATCTTCAAGCGCATATCAACTGTTTCAAAATTGGGAACATTGGTTCGACGAAGGCTACTTGGATGCCGGCCTCGTGATGTGTTACTTCGATGAGAACGTGTTTCCGAATTACTTTCGCAACTGGGTCGATCGATCGATCACGTGGGTGCACGACCGTCTGATCGTGACGGGGCAGGGCACGTATTTGAACACGTTTGCCGACAGTCAAACCCAGATCGATTATGCCAAGTCGGCGGGCGTCGATGGTATCGCAACGTTTTCATATGCGGTGACGTCGTCGGCCGGTGTCGATTGGAACTGGTATCCGTTTATCAGCGGCAATGCGTTTTCCGGCCCGGCAACATTGCCGACGATGCCGTGGAAAGACCCGCTGCTGGCGACGCGCGGCACGATCTACGGTCGCGTGACCGATGGTGCGACGGGAGAGCCGATCGATGATGCGACGGTCAACGTGAACGGCTTCCCGGTTGGTTTCACCGACGGCAACGGCTTTTTCACGATTACCGAAATCAGCGCTGCGGCGATGGGCTCTACGATATCGTTTAGCGTCTCGACGCCGGGCTACACGCAGGTCGTGCGGCCCAACGTGTTGATCGAACGTGCGGGCTTCACTGAAGCGAACTTCGGCATGGGCATGTGGCTGTTCGGCGATTATGACGTCGATAGCGATGTGGATGTCGACGACTGGCTCAAGTTTGAAGCGGCATGGACGGGCCCGGACTTGGGGCCGCCGCCTGCCGGTGGAGACGTGTTTGACGACGATCTGGATTTGGACGTCGATCTGGCGGACTTCAGCACGTTCCAAGTGAACTTCGGGGCTTAACTAAAGGTCCTTTCCCTTGTTAATGGATTGAGTTGCATGGGTTTTTGCGCCGGTTTTGCGCGCATCGAGCGTTACGCCGCGCGCGTGCCCCATCATCGATTTGCCTCTATAGTGCTCGGTTCAATTGAACGTTGACGCCTAACGATACGGCTGATCGAAGAGAGGTACGCTTCTATGCAGGTTGTTCATCGATATTTTCTAATACTCGTCATGGGTTCGATTGCTTGTTTGGGAGCAATCGAAAGCGCGACGGCCGGCGAACGCGTACGGCCGGGTGTGGAGACGTTGATCGAACAAGACTTTGCGTCGCTCGCAGGAAAACGCGTGGGGTTGATTACGAACCCGACGGGCGTGACGAGCGATTTGCGCAGCACGATCGACGTGTTGCATCAGGCCAAGCAAGTCAATCTGATGAAGCTATTCGGGCCCGAACACGGCGTGCGCGGTGAGGTACCGGCCGGTGAGAAGGTGAGCCAGTTCACCGACTCGGTGACGGGGCTGCCGGTGTTTTCGCTATACGGCAAGACGCGCAAGCCGACGGCCGAGATGCTGGCCGGGCTCGATGCGATCGTGTTCGACATTCAAGATATCGGTTCGCGGTCATACACATATATCTCGACGTTGGCGTTGGCGATGGAGGCGGCGGCGGAGCAGGGCATTCAGGTAGTCGTGTTGGATCGGCCCAACCCGCTGAGCGGCGCGCGCGTGGAAGGGAGGCCGCTCGATTTGGAGTACAAGTCGTTTGTCGGACACCTGCCGATTCCGTATTGCCACGGCATGACGGTCGGTGAGTTGGCGCAGATGATCAATGGTGAAGGTTGGCTGCCAGATGGTGCGCAGTGCAATTTGAAAGTGATACCGATGCGTGGTTGGCAGCGGCAAATGGTATTCGGCGATACGCAATTGCCCTGGGTGCCGTCGTCACCGCATATTCCGCGGGCCGATACGTCTTACTTTTATGCGGCAACGGGCATCATGGGCGAGTTGCACGTGATGAGTGAAGGCGTCGGCTATCCGTTGCCGTTTGAGTTGGTGGGCCACCCGGATTTGACGGCGCACACGTTTGCCGCCGAACTGAATAGTCGCAAGTTAACCGGCGTGCATTTTCAACCGTACTATTTTCGACCTTACTACGGTGCGTTTGACGGAAAAACGTGCGGCGGCGCGCGGGTCGTGTTGACCGACCCGCATGCGGCGGCGCTGACGGAAATTCAGTTTCACGTGATGGATGTCGCGCGGCGGCAACTGCCGAAGTTGGATCTGTTCGGCGAGAATCGTACGGCGATGTTCGACAAAGTTTGCGGGACGAATCAGATTCGAGAAAAGCTCGAAGCGAAGGGCCCGGTAGACGAGGTGCTGACGGTTTGGCGCTCGGGCGTGGATGCATTTCGCAAGCAGCGGAAGCCGTATTTGTTGTACGAGTAGGGACGCGTCGCGTTAGGCTGTTAAACCGGCAATGGGTTTACGCAGTTCGGCGGCGGGCTACCATACCGATCGATAATAGACACGCGTCTATCGACGTTTCAGATTGAGCCAATTCTTTCAGCGGAAGCATCATGCCGTACACTTTGCTAGGCAGTTTTAGCGCACAGTTCACTTGGATCGACTGGTCGGTCGTCGCGGGGTATTTCATCTTCACGACGTGGCTGGCAACGGCCTTGGCCGGCAAACAATCGACGATGCGCGATTTCTTCCTCGGCGGGCGCAAGCTGCCATGGTATGCGGTAAGCGGGTCGATCATCGCGACGGAGACGAGCGCACTGACGTTTGTGATCGTGCCATTCATCGTGTTTAACACCGGCCCGGAAGGGAATCTGAAGTATCTGCAACTCGGTTTGTTCGGCTCGATTTTTGCACGAATCATCGTTGGTTATCTGCTCGTGCCGGCGTATTACGAGCGCGAGATTTATAGTCCTTACGACTATATGGGCAATCGCCTCGGCAATGGTGTGCGGTCGATGACGACGGTGTTGTTCGCCGTCGGGGGCATGCTGTCGCAATCGGCACGCGTGTATCTAACGGCGGAAGTGTTGTTGGTCGTCCTGAACGATCAATTAACGTGGCTAAGCGATCACGTCGGCTTGTTCCCGTTGGGCTGGGCGATTGTGTTGATTGCGATTGTCGCAATCATTTGGACGCTCATCGGCGGCATCGCGACGGTCATTTGGACTGACGTGTTGCTGTTTTTATTGTTCCTTGCGGGGGCAGTGATCGCGCTGTTCACAGTGGCGGCGAATCTTGACGGCGGCTTTCGCGAGATGATCGATGTGGGCTGGAACGCGCGAGAGACAACGCCAATCGTTGGCGAGTGGGGCAAGTTCACGTTCTTCGATTTCTCGCACAGCCCGACGCGCGCGTTCACGATTTGGACGGCGGTGATTGCGTCGACGTGGGGCGGTATCGGGCCGTACGGTACGGATCAATTGATCGTGCAGCGGCTGTTTTGTTGTAAGGGACCGAAGGAAGCGCGCTGGGCGATCATCGGTAGCGCGGCGGGGCAGTTTGTTACGGCGACCGTTGCGTTAGTTGGCATCGGGTTGTTTGCCTATTACCAAGTCCATCCGCTGACCGGCGACGCGCTGGAATTGTTTAAGGAAAATGGCAATCGCATCTTTTTGATTTTCATCGTGGAAGTGATTCCGGTCGGACTAAAGGGGCTCATTATCGCGGCCATCTTTGCGGCGGCCGTGTCGAGTTTGACGAGCATCTTGGCGGCGCTGAGCCAGACGGTGATGTCGGCGTTCTATCAACCGATGCGCGAAAAGATATTGGCCAGCCGCGGCATCGCGCACGATCCGGAATCGGATCATGAGGATCGTCATGGCCTGCGTGTGGGGCGCATGATGGTGTTGGGCTGGGGCGTGGTGTTGAGTCTTACAGCATACGTCGCGTGGCTGGTATCGAAGGAATACCGTTCGATTCTCGATCTTGGGCTTGCGTTAGCCGGCTATACACATGGTGCGTTGCTTGCCGGCTTTTTGTTGGCGTTTCTGCCGCTAAAGGTTAACGGGCGCGGGTTACTTTTCTCAGGGCCGCTTTCGGTGTTGTGTGTATTCTCGATTGTTTGGCACGATACGTGGGCGCACTATGTCTGTTGGGTCGCGGGCGCTTTGTTGTTAGTCGCGTGGCTCATCTCTGTGAGGCCTACTTCGCCCGGCTTTATTATAAAGACCATCATTCTGTTGGCAGGCATCGCGTTGATGCTGGTGATTTCATACTACGGGTATTGGAACGGACCAGTGAACGAAGCGGGCGAAGTGACCAAGCTGCGCCTTGCGTGGCCGTGGTACACGCCGATGGGTAGCGTGGTCGCGTTTGTCTGGGGTTATCTATTGGCCGGGCCAAGGCGGGATGCTGAACCGGTTGCAGTGACTGCGGCGCCTGCTGCGTAACTACGATTGCGATGCAAGCGTGAGGCGATAGCGCCAAAAAACGCGGTCCACGTGCGCGTTCACGTGTTTCGCATAGAAACCGATTGGCCCGACCCAGGGAATGATCGACGTTCGATGACCGGCGGCGCGCAGGTCGTTGAGGCAACGACGCAATAATACGCGGCCTATTGACTTACCGCGTGCGGCGGGGGTGGTGCCCATCGGACCGAAAAATCCCCATTCGCGATTCTGGCTCGAATGGGCGCTAAATGCGATGATGCGATCGTTTTCAATCGCAAGATGTAGGGCCGGTGGATCTTGTGCGCAGGCCAATGCCGCTTCCATCCGCCACGCCGGGCCGAATTCCTCGTTAAAAAAATCATCCAAGAGTTTGTTGTCGTCGATGGTCGCACGCCGTACTGCAACGCCGATTTTTTTCAAACGCTCTTCGTCCTCGGCGGTTTCAAACTCACGGTCGAGTGGGGCGATGAGATTGGCGCAGTCGCTGAACCGCTCAAAGCCGTGGTGTTCCAGAAAACAGAGCGCCGGCGTGTATCGCGGATCGAGACCGGGCGTGAAATAATTGCCCGGCATCGCCAATGCTTCGACCTGTTGGACTCCCGCGGCGTTCCACGCGTCAACGGCGTGTTGATGCAACCTTGACGCAACGTGTTGACGATGGTGCGTCGCCGCCGTCGCGAATAACCCAAGCCAACCTCTCGATTCCGTCGCCCGCGTCACGGTATGCATAAAGCCAATGATGTTCTCGTCAACCTTGGCGAGCAGCACGCGGTATTCATCGAGGTCGGGGCTGGGGTTGCGAAAAAGCTTTTCTTCTAGCAGGTTGATGCTGAACGTATCGTATTGAAACGCGTCGCGCGCGATGTTGTAGTTCGCCGTGAGGTCGCTCGTCTTTGCTGTAATGATGTTCATATGTATGCATGACCTTTTTTCGCGAGATAACCGCATTCATCGATAGCTTACCGAGTTTTTATCTGACACGACACGAAACAATTTCCATTCTAATGCCCGTGCGGCAGCGATAGTCGGGTTCGCCGAAATCTACAGGTTATAGCGGCGTGGTGTTTGGTGGATTTGACCGCTGTTATCTGTTATGTTGGTCGCCTGAGTAACGAAGGAAAGCGGAGTATGGTTTCACGGGGCGACCGATCGCGAAAAGGGGAACCATGACGCATACGTGCAATGACGGAACCTGCGGCGGAGGCGATCACTCGCGACCTTCGCGGCGCGACTTTCTTTATGTCGGTCTCGTCGGTGGCCTTGGTCTGACGTTGCCGGATTTTCTGCGGCAGCAAGCGTTTGCCGATCAGAAAGACTACGCGTTAAAGGCGCCCGTCGCCGATTCGATCATTCATATCTTTCTGCCCGGCGGCATGTCGGCGCAGGAATCGTTCGACCCGAAGCCATTCGCGCCGCCGGAATATCGCGGGCCCTATTCGGCGATCAACACCGTGCTACCCGGCGTGCAATTCAGCGAACACCTGCCGCATACGGCGAAGATCGCCGACCGCATCACGGTTTGCCGCGGCATGACGCATGGCGAAGCGGCGCACGAACGCGGCACGCACAACATGTTTACGGGGTATCGGCCGAGCGCGGCGTTGCAGTTCCCGTCGATGGGCTCGGTCGTGTCGCACGAATTGGGGCCGGGCAGCGATTTGCCGCCGTACGTGTGTGTTCCGAGTATTCCGAACGAGTATGCGGGCACGGGATATCTGAGTACGCGTTACGGCCCGTTCGCGCTGGGCTCCGATCCGGCGCAGGGCGATTTCAAAGTCCGCGATCTTTCGTTGCCGGGCGATGTCGATCATCAGCGTTTCGCGCGGCGGCAGGCGTTGCTCGAAACGGTGGACAGCCATTTTCGTGCGCTCGAAAACGCGGATGTGCTCGACGCGATGGATGCGTTTTATCAACGCGCGTACACGATGATTAGTTCGAAGCAAGCGCGCGAGGCGTTTAACCTTGCTGCAGAACCCGACGCCCTGCGCGATGCGTACGGTCGCAACGAAGCCGGCCAGCGTATGTTGTTGGCACGGCGCTTGACCGAAGCGGGTGTGCGGTTTGTGTCGCTTGTGTATGGCAGTTGGGATCATCACGCCAACATCGCTGGCGGTGCCAAAGATCAATTGCGTGCGTTCGATCAGGCATACGCGCAACTCATTCGCGATCTTGACGAGCGCGGTCGCTTGGAACGCACGTTGGTGATGGTGACGACGGAGTTCGGTCGCACGCCGAAAATCAACGGCGACGGCGGGCGCGATCACTGGCCGCGCGTGTTCAGCATCGCGTTGGCGGGCGGCGGCGTACATCGCGGCTTGGTGTATGGGGCGTCAGATGCGACCGGCGGCGGGCCGGATATCGATGCGCTAACTGTCGAAGATTTGGCGACGACGATTTACAACCAGTTGGGGATTGTCGCGGATAAAGAGTTGATGGCACCGGGCGGCCGGCCGGTCGAAATCGTCAACGGTGGCAAGGTTATTACAGACATTCTGGCCAAGCCCGCCTAGTTCGATACCGGTGATTCGCATGCGTCGCACGCTACTACTTTCAATTTCCATCATGCTTTGCGCGCTGGGGCAAGCACTTGCCGCTGCGCCGGAACTGCATCGTGTCGATCCGCCCGGCGGCACGCGCGGTGCGGAGTTGGATCTAACGCTGCGCGGTAAGCGGCTTGCCGATGCGCAGGAGATTCTTTTCTACGACGGCGGTATAGAGGTGTTGTCGATCTCTTCGCCGGAGCCGGATGTGGCCGTTGCAAAGCTTCGCATAACGCCGGCGTGTCGAATCGGCGAACACGCGTTGCGCCTGCGCACGGCCAGCGGCATTTCCGAGATGCGCACGTTTCACGTGGGGGCGTTGCCGACGGTTGCCGAGACCGAACCGAACAGCGATTTCGCGCAACCGCAAGTGATCGAACTAAACCAAACAGTCTTCGGCGTAGTGCAAAATGAAGATGTCGATCATTACGCCGTAACGGCGAGCGCGGGCCAACGAATTAGCGCCGAGATTGAGGCGATTCGTTTGGGCGAGACAATGTTCGACCCGTACGTCGCGATTTTGGACGCGCAGCGTTTCGAACTTGACGCATGCGACGATTCGGCATTGGGCCTACAGGATTCGGTGGTTTCGATCGTTGCGCCCGAAGACGGCACTTACATCGTGCAAGTGCGCGAGGCGGCCTACGGCGGCAGCGGTGCGTGTCGATATCGATTGCACGTCGGAACATTTCCGCGACCGCGCGTGACATTTCCGATCGGTGGCAAGCCGGGCGAAACGTTGGCTGTGCGACATCTCGGTGATGCTGCTGGTGAGATTGCGGAGAACGTCGTGCTGCCGGATACACCGATGGAGCGTTGGCCGGTGTTAGCGGCAGACGATCACGGTGTGGCACCGTCGCCGACGTGGATGCGCGTGTCGAACCACACCAACGTGATAGAGCCAACGGCAGATGGCGCAAAGTTGGAGCCAGTCGCACCGCCGGTGGCATTCAACGGAATACTCGCGACGGAGAACGAGCGCGACCGATTTCAAGTGACGCTGAAAAAGGATCAGGAATACGACGTCCGCCTGTTGGCACGCAGCCATCGTTCGCCGTTGGATGGTGTAATCAATATCTTTGGTGCGGATGGTAAACATCTGAAAGGTAACGACGATTCGCAACGCGGCGTGGATAGCACGATGCGGTTTCGCGCTCCGGCGGATGGCGTGTACGACGTGCGCATTCGCGATCATCTCGGGCGTGGTGGTTCGTTATTTGTCTATCGATTGGAGATTGACGCACCGCAGCCGAGTTTGGCGCTGTCTATTGAGAAGTATAACTCGCGCGCATATCAGTATCGTCAGACGATCCCTGTGGCGCAGGGCAATCGCACGGCCGCGCTGTTGCGCGTTCAACGCAGCGACGTGAGCGGGGCGGTTGCGATTGTATCGGAGCTGCCCGCTGGTGTTTCGTGTGATACGCCGGAATTGATGGCCGATGTGCAACACGTACCCGTCGTGTTTAGCGCGGCGGCGGATGCGGCGATTGCGGGCGGGCTTTATCCGTTGCGCGGTCGGATCGCGCGAGAGGGTGGTGACATCGTTGGTGGGTTCGATCAGAGCGTGCCGTTGGTAATCGCGCAACCGAACGAAACGATTTACTATCAGGTGCAACTCGACCGCGTGGCGATGGCCGTGACGCAGCCCGCACCCTTCAAGATCAACTTGGAGCAGCCGGCGGTGCCGTTGGTGCAAGCGGGGCGGCAGGATTTGAAGGTGTCGGTCGAGCGTGTTGAAGGGTACGACGAAGCGATTGAGGTGCGTATCCTTTGGGGCCCGCCCGGCGTGTCGTTTCCTGGTTCGATCAATGTTCCCAAGGGCGCGAACGAAGCAATTTATACCGTGACGGCAGCAGGCGACGCACCGCCGCGCACATGGCCGATGGTCATGATCGCGCGCGGGCCGCACGACGGCGGCGAACGGTGGGTGTCGTCGCAACGCGTGGATTTGACGGTAACGGAGCCGTTCGTTTCAGGCAGCATTCAAATGGTCGCTGCGGAACAGGGGCAAACGGCGTCAGTTATCTGCGCGCTGCAACAAAGAAAGCCGTTCGAAGGCGACGCGGCGATAAGCTTGCTAAATCTTCCACCAAAAACGAAGACAGCGGTAGGAAACATCAAGGCTGCTGACGAGCAAACGGTCTTTGATGTGGCCATCGAGAAAGACGCGCCATGTGGTAAACACAAGAACATCTTTTGCGAAGCGGTCGTAATGCAAAACGGCCATCCGATCGTGCATCGATTCGCTTTCGGTAGCGAGTTGCGAATCGACGCGCCGCGCGTGGCAGTGGTCGAAACGAAGCCGCCTGAGGCCGCTAAACCGGAGCAACCTGCGAAGCCAGAACCGCCCAAGCCGGCACCGAAGAAACCGTTGAGTCGTCTGGAACAATTGCGCCAAGCCGCGGCGGAGCGCGAACAGGCCGAGAAAGCCGACGCGGACGGCGCGAAAACCGAATCAAAATGATGCGAACCAAACTAAACCTACAAACGCGTCGAGCGACGATGAGACTTGCGGTGCTTGGCGAAGCACTGCAGCTTAGCGACCGAGCATGTTCGCGGATGCAACGCAATATGCTTTTTGCATTGATGCTTACGGCATGCGTTACAGCCTGCGCGTTTGCTCAAGCGCAGCCGGAACAAGCCACGACAAGACCGGGGCGTTTGGAAGTGTACCCGCCTTCGGTTGAGTTAACGGGCGCGAAAGACTATCAACATATCGTGATTCGCAGCGTCGGAGACGATGGCATTACACGCGACGTGACGGACGCGGCAACGATCGAGTCAGGCGATACCAATGTCGTGTTCGTATCCGACGGTCGCGTACGGGCGTGGGGCAACGGTGAGTCGCACTTGGCTGTTACGTACGACGGGCAAACGCTGCAAATGCCGGTGAAGGTTACCAAGGTCGACCATCAGCGGGCCGTGAGCCTGCGTTTGGATGTGATTCCAACGCTTACGAGCGCGGGATGTAACAACGGAAGCTGTCACGGTTCGGCGCGCGGGCAGGATGGGTTTCATCTTTCGCTCTTTGGCTACGATCCGAACGGCGATCATTATTCGATGACGCGCGAGTTGCCCGGTCGTCGTTTGAATTTTGCGAGGCCGGCAGAGAGTTTATTGGTGAAAAAGGCCGTCGGTCGCGCGCCGCACACGGGTGGGAAGCTTTTCGAACTGGATAGTCACCACGCGCAAACGTTGATCGAATGGATCGAGCGTGGTGCGCCAAACGATCCGGCCGATATTGCCCACGTGACGCACATCGATGTGTTCCCACCGGACATGGTGCTGACGGCAGGCGGCGAGTCGCAACGGATGATCGTGCGGTCGTATTACTCCGACGGTACGAATCGGGATGTCACGGAACTTGCGACGCTGATGAGCAATAACGATGTGTGCGCACGCGTTGATGCTTCCGGTCGCGTTACGCCCGGGCAGCGCGGTGAGGCGCAGCTGTTGGCGCGGTTTGATGTGCATAGCGTCGGCATTCCGGTGATCGTGATTCCCGCCGATGCCCCGACGGTATCACCCCCGCAACCGGCCAATTACATCGATGAATTCGTGCACAAGAAGCTGGTGAACCTTCGCATCCAGCCGTCGGATGTGTGCACCGACGACGTGTTTCTGCGACGAGCGTATATCGATCTCACCGGTATGTTGCCGACGCCGGAGGCGCATGCCGCGTTTATTGCTGACGAGCGTCCGGACAAGCGCGCTCGGTTGATCGACGAGTTGTTGCAACGCAAAGAATTTGTCGAATTGTGGGTGATGCAATGGGCCGAGCGCATGCAAATTCGCTCGACGCTAGAAGTCAGCTACAAGGCGATGCTGCTCTATTACAACTGGTTGCAGGAGCGGCTCGCGGCGGACATGCCGTTGAACGAGATCGTGCGCGAGCTGCTATCGGCGACGGGCGGCACGTTTACCAGCCCGGCGACCAACTTCTATCAGTTAGAGCGCGACACGCTAAAACTGTCGGAGAATGTGGCGCAATCGTTTCTCGGCGCGCGGATGCAATGCGCGCAGTGTCACAATCATCCGTTCGACCGCTGGACGATGGATGATTACTACAGCTTCGCGGCGTTCTTTTCGCAGGTCGGACGCAAACCGGCCGAAGACCCGCGCGAGACGATTGTGTTTAACAATCGCAATGGTGAAGTGAACCATCCGGTCGGCAATCGCGCGATGCCGCCGCGATTTTTGGGTGGCCCCGCGCCGGATATTAAAGGACGCGATCGACGCGTGGTGTTGGCCGAATGGTTGACGTCCAAAGACAACGATATGTTTGCACGGAACGTCGCGAATATGGTGTGGGCGCACTTCTTCGGGCGCGGCATTGTCGATCCGGTCGATGACGTGCGGGTGAGCAATCCACCGTCGAACGGGCCGTTGCTCGCCGCGCTGGCCGAGCGCTTAGTGGAATATAACTACGACCTTCGAAAGTTTGTGCGCGATATTTGTAACTCGCGTACCTATCAACTGTCGTCGAAGACGAATCCGACGAATGCCGAGGATCATCGCAACTTTTCGCACGCCGCGATCCGACGCATTCGCAGCGAGGTGTTGCTCGACTGCATCAGTCAGGTGACCGGAGCGCCGAACAAGTTTAAAGGATTGCCGTTGGGGGCCCGCGCGGTGCAAATCGCTGACGGCAACGTATCGAACTATTTCTTGACGACCTTCGGCCGCGCCAAACGCGAAACGGTTTGTACGTGCGAAGTCGTGATGGAGCCGAACTTGTCGCAGGCGTTGCATCTGATCAATGGCGATTCGGTCAATCAGAAAATCGCGGAAGGCGGGCTCGTGAAGGGGCTTGTCGATTCGGGCAAGACGCCGGAGGCGATTGTCGATCAATTGTATCTTGCTTGCTTGTCGCGCGTGCCGACGGATGCCGAGCGTGCGAAATTGCATGAGGTTTTGTCGGTGTCGGAAGATAAACCGGCGGTGCTGAACGATCTGCTTTGGGCGTTGCTGAACAGCAAAGAGTTTATGTTTAATCACTGATTGCAGGAGACGTTGCGTGTTGTTGAGGGGACGGTACAGAACCATTGCATGGATCGTGGTAATCGGCGCGATGCAATTCGCGCGTGCGGCTTTGGTACGCGCGGAAGATCGAATTACGTATCAGGATCATGTGCGGCCGATCTTCGCGAGCAATTGCCTTTCCTGTCATAACCCCGACAAGCGTGAAGCCGGGCTCGACCTGAGTACGTACCGAGGCGCGATGGCGGGTGGCAGCAGTGGTAAAGTGCTGGCACCCGGTAATGCCAACAGCAGCCGATTGTTCTTGCTGATCAGCCATCAGGAAGAACCGGCGATGCCGCCGAATCAGGCACCGATCGCAAACGAGTCGTTGGAGTTGGTGCGCGCATGGATCACGCAAGGGTGCCGTGAGACCAAAGACAGCGCCGCGCAAACGCCGAAGCAACCGACCGTAGCGTTTAAGTTTGACGCGGCAGATCAATCGGCGATTGCCACGGCGTATCCGCACGCGTTTCCGAAGCAGCCGTTTGTGCAGTCGGCGCAGCGCGGAGCGATTAGCGCGATGGCGGCGCATCCGGGGGCCGGATGGGTTGCGTTGGCGGGGCAAAATCAGGTTTTGGCATATGACCTACGCAACTTCGAATTGCTCGGCGTATTGCCGTTTAAGAATGGGATGCCGCGCGTGGTGCGGTTTAGTCGAAGCGGACGATTGTTGTTGGCTGCGGGTGGTGTCGGCGCGACGTCGGGAGATGTACGCATATGGAATGCCGAAACGGGTGAGTTTGTCGGCAAGTTCGGTGAAGAGTACGACGAGGTATTGGCTGCGGATATCGATGCGAGTCAACAACGTATTGCATTGGGCGGACCGGCGGGTGTTGTGAAGGTTCACGCAACGCGCTCGGGTGAGCTTTTAAACCGTAATGAGAAACATACCGACTGGATAACCGCAGTCGCATACAGTCCGGATGGAATCTTGCTGGCAACGGCGGATCGCGCGGGCGGCTTGTTTGTTTGGGAAGCCGAATCGCACGCGGAGTTTTATACGCTTAAAGGTCATAGCACGGCGATCACAGATATGAGTTGGCGCGCGGATTCTAATGTGCTTGCCACATGCGACGAGAGCGGGCACGTGTTCTTATGGGAGATGCACGGTGGTAAGGAAGTCAAGCGATGGAAAGCCCATGAGGGTGGGGCGTTATCCGTCGCGTTTGCGCGCGACGGTCGCATCGTGACGGGCGGTCGCGATCGGTACGTACGTTGGTGGGATGGCAACGGAGGCAAGTTGCGCGACTTGCCTGCGGTGGATGACATTGTCGTTGACGCCGATGTGAACGCGGCGGGTACGCGAATCGTTGCTGCTGATTTGAATGGCATGGTGCGCGTGTTCAACGCGGAAGACGGCGCGGCGGTCGGCGAATTGCTCGCGAACCCGCCGAGTTTCGATGAACAGCGCGCGGCGGCACAGACGGCGTTTGGAGCGGCCGACGCAGCGTTGGTGGAGAAACTGGCGGCGTTGGCGACGGCACAGCAAGCCGCGGCCGCTGCGCTGGCACAATACGATGCTGCAAACCTAACGCACGAACAGGCGCAGACGGCAACGGTCGCAGCCGAGCAGGCGCTGCAACAGGCGGACGCGAATCTTGTCGCGGCGGAGACAGCGATGGCCGCGTTGGGTGATGGCGATGCGTCGGTGGCGAGTGATCTGGCCGCGTCGCGCGGGTCGCTTGCGTCAGCCCGTTCGTCGGCCAAGGCGGCACTCGATCATGCGAAAGCGGCCGTGACGAAGGCGGCGCAGCGGCGGGATGAATTGAGTAGCCAGCGCGACCGAACGGCCAAGGCGGCCGGCGAGGCGGCACCAGCAGTTGAGGCGGCAACCAATCAACGAGAAGCGGCGCAAGCGCAACTGGCAAAGTGGGCCGCGGGTGATTTGGAACCGGAGATTGATAAGACGCGCGGCGAAGTGGCTGCGGCGCAGACGGCGTATGAAGAAGCGATCGCGGCGCGCGACTTGGCGCGGAATCAACTGGTCGCCGCGCAGACGGAGTTGAGTTCGGCGCGCGCGATGCAGGCGTTGTTTCCGGAAACGATGAATCAACGGGCTAAGGATATGGAGGCTGCGGGGCAACGGGTTGCGCAGATGCAGTCGCAATCGACGCAGTTGCAGGAACGTCTGGCCGGTTTGCAGGGCGAACAAACGGCATTGGCCGAGTCGATTCAGCGCTTAACGAAAATGTCCGCAAATGCCGACGCCGAGAATACTTTGCCAACAGCGTTGGCGAAGACGCAGGAAGCGCTCGCGCTGATTGAAGCCGAGTTGCAACGCACGCAGGCGAATGTCGATACGACGAACAGCGAGCTTACCGCCGCCAATGTCGCACTCGCCGCGGCGCAGGCAGCGATTGCGCAGGCGACTGAGAAGCGCGACGCGTTGCCGCAATTGATTGCCAGTGGCGAAGCGGCGGTTGCGACATTAGAGAAGGCGACGAGCGAAGCAGACGCGGCGGCGAAGGAGCGCGAGACGGCGCTGGCAGAGGCGAAGCGCACGCTCGATGCATTGGTGAAGCAGCGAGAGGATCAGCTTCGCGTGTGGGTGGCCTGGCGAGAGAAGGTTATCAAATAAGATGGTTGCCGAGTTAGTGGCGGCAGTTTCCTTCCGATTCCATTTGATTCAAGCAGACGCGATGGCTGCGGCGAGTTGCGGGCGCTCGGCGCGAATCTTGCGATGTAGTTTGAACAATTCGCGAAATGCTTTGGCGATCACGCGCAAGTTGGCACCGGTTTGTTCGCCGGCGACGCGGGGGTAATGGTGCACGCCGACTTCCCCGATGCGCAGACCGGCATAGGTGGCTTTGGCGAGCAATTCGGTGCTGATGAGCGCTCCATTGCTTTCGAAATTGGTCGAATCCAGCAGCGACCGCGGAATGAGTTTAAAAGCGCAGTCGATATCACGGACTTTTATCCCAAACAGTGTGCGTACGAGCGTGCCCCAGCAGAACGCGTTTGCCTTCCGCATGAACGGATCGGCGCGATCGATACGGTAGCCTACGGGCATGTCGCAATCGGATAGCAGCGTGATGAGTTTCGGCAACTCACCGAGGTCGAATTGACCATCGCCGTCGCTGAAAAAGACCCAATCCATCTTGGATTCATCGAGACCGCGTCGAACGGCGCCGCCGTAGCCAAGGTTGGGATTGTTATGGACGGCGCGCACCTGCGGGTATTGCTCGGCGAGTTTGTCGGCGAGGGCGCCGGTGCGGTCGCGGCTGCCGTCATTGACGAGGATCACTTCAAATTGATTGGCGACTTGCCCGGCGATGTCGAGTGCGTTTTGGGTTACGCGTTCGATGTTGGCTTCTTCGTTATAGAACGGGAAGAAGATGGAAAGCGAGTTGAGTTTACGGGTTGGGGCGTTCATTATCCGATCCTCATGCGGCAAGGGGCGTTGATAATTCTTATTCGATTCGTGCAGCATCGTGATGATTGCGTTTAGTTCCAATGCAGGGTGCGTGCCAAAGTTGCGATCCGTAGTGATGTTGGCGGTGTTCGAATATCCCGCTTTGCGTAAATCGCGTTCGATTCGACGTTAATGCGTGGTTTGATCTCATGACTGATTAACGATTTACTCCCTCTCTTAAATCCGCTGGCGCTTAGATTTTCTTAAACCGTTCAAGTTCACACAGGGGATCCGTGCGTTATTGCACGATGGCTGATGTCGGTCGATGCGTTGTGGATGTGTGTCGCACCTGCGCGCGGCGCGCCTGTCTGCACGGTCTGGCTGTGTGCTTGCCGACAGGATTTGTTTGATACCGCAATTCGGGGCGACTGCGAATCGGTGAGATTTTCGGCTTAGTCATTGAGATTCAACGATTTACGGGTGTTCTGGTTTGTGTCATTCAGTTGTTGGCACGTCGTATGCATTTGATCCCTCAAGCAGTAGCTCACTGCGTGTACTTGTATGACGGCTCGCTCAACTTTTGAGAATGATCCGCCTAAACCACATAACCTGGAGATGAACATGAAAAACAGTAAACCTCTTGCAATTATGACAGGGCTGGTGACGCTATGGATGGTCGCGCTGGCCGTACACCTTGGTTGTGACGCGACCACGAGTTTGACGCAGCCGCCGGGACTCGTCGGCAGCAGTGCCCAAACCGTCAAGGTGACGGCCTTTCTTTCCGACAAGCCTATGTATTTCGCGCCGGATTCGTCGGCGACGCGTTCGAATTTCGTCGACGTGTCGTCGCAGGTGCCGTCGGACGCGCGGACGGCAACGTTCTCGATCCGACCGAATTTGATCGATTTGGTCGTGGAAGACATTCCGGCGCGCGGTCGAAACGGCTTCACGATTCAGTTGGCCGTATCGGATAGCGCGTCGGGCGAAGCCGAAGTAGTCGGTACGTTCGACATGGAAGTCGGCGCAGACGGCACCATCGTTACCGTGAATAACGATTCGTTTCCCGTCGGCGATCATATCGTCGATCTGATGAAGCGACGCACGTTTGTTATCGATATCGATGTTGCCGGTGACTTCGACGGTGGCGTCACGGTCGGTCAGGCGGATATCGACATCACCATTGGCGGCCCGCTCGGTGGCAATACCAACTCGAACACCGACGATGACAACGGAAACGGTGACGACGGTAATGCAAACGACGACGGTAATTCGAACGACGATGGCAATACCAACGATAATACCGGTGACGACAACGGCAATGACAACGCCGGAAACACCAATGACAATACCGGTGATGACAACTCGAACGGAAACACGGGCGACGACAATTCGAACGACAACGCCGGAAACACGAACGACAACGCCGGAAACACGAACGACAACACCGGTGACGATAATTCGAACGGTAACACGGGTGACGACAATTCGAATGACAATGCCGGTAATACGAACGACAACACCGACGATAACACAAACGACAATACGGATGATAATTCCAACGATAATGCCGACGACAACTCGAACGATAACACCGACGACAATATGAACGATAACAGCGTCGATGGTGTGTGTCCGGACGGCTCGATCCAGCTGCGGACCGAGATCGAAGGGGCGGACGATTTCGAGGTCGAAGTCGAATATCGCGAGAATGGTGAAAGCTGCCGCCGCTTCCGTTTGGATATCGAAGGCTTCCCGCAGGGCTGGCACGATGTCTTTGCCGATGGCGTGTTGGTCGGTGCGATCTTCGCGGATTCCGAAGACGGTGAAGGCCGGCTGCGACTCGAAACCGACGACGGCAACATGCCGACCGATTTCCCGTTCCTGGTTGAAGGCGACGTGGTTTCCATCGGCACGGTGATCGATGTCACGATGCAGGTGCACTGCTCCGAAATCTGGAGTTGTGCCAACGGCAACGGTAACGACAACACCGGCGGAAACACGAACGATAACACCGGCGACAACACCAATGACAACGCCGGTGATAATTCCAACGATAACACCGGTGATAACACCAACCTGAATGATTAATGCGGGTCTTTGAGCTGTCTTGCAAGTCCGGCGTCGTTTTCCGGTCTGGAGGGCGACGCAGGTGAATCCCTGGCGATGACCCGGCGCGATAAATCGCGGCGGGTTATCGCCGTGCAAGGCGGCTCAGGCTTATTTGTCTTTCCAACCGGATTGTTTCAGCGAATTCACGGCAGTGGATCAGACGGTGGCCATCGACCATACCCGTGCCTTACAGTTACCGGCGAAGTGCGACGCGACCGAGATGGATCGGTTGCATCGGCGCGACGAAGCGATGACGTCGGCACGCTACGAAAAGCGTTTGGAAAGTGGTATGGAAGAACGAACATCAGAAATAAATACGGTTGCGATTTGTCGGCCCGTTAACGATGCCGCCGTCGCGACGCCTCGTCGCAGTCAGGCTTTGCCAACGTTGTTGGTTTACGTCGCGGCGTTTGTGGCGGCGTTTGCTGTGATGATGTTCTTCGTTTCGCATCCGCGCGATGGAGTGGTGGGCGTGCCGGGGAACGACTCTTTTTATCATTTGAAGATGTCCGAGTTGTTGCCGGAAGTGGGGCTGGTGAAGACGTTTCCGTGGTTGCAGTTCAGTTATTTTCGCACCGAGGGCGACGGCTTCGTTAGCCATCATTACGGGTTTCATTGCTTGTTGTATCCGTTTGTTGCCGCGTCCAAGTACCTGACGGGGGATCCGTTGGCCGGCGGGCGATGGGCGGTTAGTACGTTTTTTGCTATCACGGCGTGCATCTATCTTCTCATTTTGCGCAAGGCGAAGGTGCCGTTGGCACCATTATGGTTGTTGTTGCTGTTGATCTTGCCGCATCAGTTTTTCATGCGGCATGGGTACGTGCGGGCGATCGGCCCGGCGCTGGCAATGATGATGTTGCTGATCTATTGCCTGATTCGGCGGCGACCGTTGGGTTTGGCGGTTGTCGCGGGCCTTTCGAATCACTTGTATCTCGGCGCGATTATGTACACGCCCGTGATCGTGGGGGCGTTTGCGGCGGCGAGTCTGTTGGATCGCAGAGAGACGCGTAAGTTTCCGTGGTTATTGGTTAGCGCTGCCGTGATTGGATGGGGGCTGGGCGCAGTCACGTATCCATATTTCGACGGAATGGTTGAGTTTTTGAAGCTGCAGGTTTTCGGCACTGGGCTGTCGCCGGACATCGCAGTGGGGCGGGAATGGAAACCGTACGACGGTGTTTGGTGGTTTGTGACTGAGCTGTGCGGGCCGTTGTTGTTGGTAATGGTGCCCGTGACGGTGGCGCGATTTCGATTGGGGCCGCGACTGGATGTTGATGAGTTGTTCGTGCTGTTTTTGAACCTTGGGTTTCTGGTGCTCACGCTCAAGGCGCGACGCTTCATTGAATATTGGCCGATGTTTTCGCTGTTGAGTGTGGCGCTGATGTCGCGACCTTTATTTGGCGAATGGTGGGCGGCAGCACAAGGAAAGGTGGGTGGGGTAAAGGCAGCGCATCGACAGCGCTTATTTGTGACGATGGGGCTTTCAATTTGGGTGATCGTATTCGTGGGGGTAGCGGGTTACCCGCGCTGGCTTAGCGTGCGGCAATCATCGGTGTGTAAGTTCGACTTACCGGCGATTCGCGCGACGATGGATTTTGTGAAGGCGAACTCGCAACCCGAGGAAGTGATCTTCACGACGGATTGGGACGACTTTCCGCTGTTCTTTTATCACAACGCAAAAAACTACTACGTAGTCGGGCTCGATCCGAAGTTTACGCACGAGCGTCGGCCGGACTTATGGGAGCGTTATGTGAAGCTGACGCGCGGACGGGCACCGGTTACGACGACGCTTAAACGCGAGGACGATAGCGGAAAGACATTTGTCGATAAGCTCGATATCAAGCTGGCCGACATTCGGTCGCATTTCCATGCTGATCTTGTGATCACCGATAGCGACCATACGAAGCTTGCGCGACAGTTGGCACGCGATAAAGATCTGGCGACGTTGATCTATCCCGAGACGGACTACGCCAAATGTCGCGAGGCACCATTCTTGGTGTTCCGGATCCATCCGTTTAAATCCGATCTGGTGAGTCCGGAATTGACGAGCCAACCGGCATCCTGATGAATCCCCCCTCCTCTACGACGAGGTTGCCGTTCACCCAATCGGCGGCCTCGTCGTTCTTTTTCTACCCGAACGCTCATGTAGGGCAAACTCGGCACATCGATTGCACATATGCAAACGAACGAGGATAAGGCTTCGTTCGTTGAATGTCCGTAAATCGTTCATTTAGCGTAATTTAGAGCCCTGTTTGCCATGATTGGCGGAGATCGATCGCATAAAGTGTGTATGGTGGCGCGTGCGTAGGTGCACGGTCTGTGCGTAGGTACACAGGTGATTTCGGCAGGGCTCGTTTGATGATTGGCAATTTGATGCGTCGGATTCGGTGGTATCACTTCTATTTTCTGCTCGCCATTTTCAACGTGGTGGTGATCGCGCTGACGCTGCGGTTGCACCAACAGAGCGTTGATTGGGTTCGCGACCTCCTAGATGCAGAGCATCAAGTTGATGGTCGGGTCAAGTGGTTACAGCAAGCGCAACGGTTTATTAGCGAAGTGAATGCGCCGGGAAACAACTTGTTTCAGGCCGATACGGCGGCGGACTACGAACGTCAGCAGCGGTTACTCGCGATT
The DNA here is from genome assembly GCA_030432035.1 of Phycisphaerae bacterium. GTDB lineage: Bacteria > Planctomycetota > Phycisphaerae > UBA1845 > UTPLA1 > ECT2AJA-110-A. The sequence continues at coordinate 795 of JAUIHO010000021.1, read as the reverse complement.
GCATCGCGCAACATGGACGACGTGATTCGTCGTGCGACGGAATTCGACTTTGATGTGACGCGCATCGTATCGGAAGTGCGGCTGCTGGAGCAGGAAGCGGCGGACATCTTTCGCATTTTTGAGCCATTGCAAACGGGTGGCAATTCTGCAACGCGGCGTGCCGAGTTGATCGTAGCGGCGGGGCCGGCGATGGCACGCATGGATAGCCATCAGCATCGCGTGCTCGAATTGATCGGCATGCTAGCCAATCAAACAAACCAAGCGCGCATCGACATGATTCAACGCGCTGAGGCAGATATCCAACATCAATTTGTAGCACAGAGTTTTGTGTTCGCCGGCATCTTTCTGATTTTGGTGGGGGTGTTTGTGTTTGGGCGTCGGCTGCAGGCGGCGGATCGCTTGCTGAAGTTCGAGCGGCAGCGCGTAAAGGAAGCGCAGCGCGAGCGGCTTGCCGCTGTTGGTGAGCTGTGTTCGTCAGTCGCGCACGGCATTCGCAATCCGTTAGCGGCGATTCGAAGCTCCGCGCAGTTGGCGTTGGAAATGGGCGAACTCGATGGCGATTCGCGCGAACGGATTCAGGACATCCTTGATGAAGGGCAGCGACTTGGCGATCGAGTCACTGGCTTGCTTTCAATGGCGCGTGCCAATGCGGATGCGTTTACCGAGATCGACCTGACGCAAATTGTTGAAGTGGGTGTGAAGGGGTTGTTGCCCGAGATGGAACGTCGGGGGCTGGTTGTGGAGATGGACGTTTCGGATTCGCCGGTATTGGTGCAGGGGGATCGCGCCCGCCTT
>JAUIHO010000265.1 GCA_030432035.1 Phycisphaerae bacterium | reverse complement strand
AAAATTAACGACGATCGCGCGGTTTGCGACGCCGACGAGGCTCGCGGTAACCATCGTCGATGCCGCGAGAGATATAGCCATTCGGATTCAAAATCATGACGAGGACGTAACAAAGGAGCTCGACGCCCTGGCCGAGCCAAGTTTTAATTTTAGACCACATAGCGCCCGAGCATACGGAAAAACCAGCAGCAAGCAAAGGGAAAAACCAGCGGGGCCAAAAAAGGCTGGAGCGGCCCCGCCCCAAGACGACGGCGCGGCGACGGACGACGGAAACGGGCAAACGACGGGCACCCCCAAGCCCCAAGCCGCAAGCCCCAAGCCGGGCCAGAGACATCACAAATCACCAAATCACAAATCACAAATTCGCCAAATCGCACCCGCGCAAGACCCAAGACCCAAGACCCAAGGCCCATCGCGCATGGCCGGAATGCTTCAGGCGCGGGGATCGATCGGGCGTAGTGTGAATCGGCTGCGCGGAATCTCAGATTTCAGATTTGAAATTTCAAAGGATCGGGTTGGGCCTTGCTCGGTGAATACCGATCGTGCGTTGGCGCTAGTGGCCAATGCCGAGATCAACTTCGACACGATTCCTTTTGTGGAAGCGATCGAAGCGTTGCGGGATCGGCTGGGATTGAACCCCGAGGAGTTTGAAGCGTTGGAAGCCGAGGCGCGCAGCCGTGCGTTTCGGGTGGCAGCCGTTTGGGACATGAAGCTGCTCTCGGATATTCACCGCGAGTTGGCCGCGTCGATCGAGGCCGGTGAAGCGTCGCGCGACTTTCGACGGCGCTTGCCGGAGATGGCCATTCGCAATGGGTGGAGTGGTGAGAACCCGTGGCATGCGGATGTGGTGCACTTTCAGAATTTTGCGATGTCACATGCGGCCGGTCGCTACGGTGAGTATCGCGAGTTCGGCATCGAGATGTGGCGCTTCGTTGCCAACGGTGATTCGTGTCCGATCTGTGCGCCGCAGGTCGGCAAGGTGTTCAAGCTATCCGATCGACGATTCTTTCCGCCGCTGCACTTCTGGTGCGACTGTGAAGATGAAGCCGTGTTCGAAGGCGAAGCCGGTGATGGCGAAGTGATCGACTCGGGTGCGATCGACAACCCCGACTTCGACAAGCAACGCGCGCGGCGTGGCGGCTTTGCTTGGGATCCGGCGCAGTATGCGCGGTTGGAGCCGGTGAACCTGAGTGCAATCGCGACGCCGCTGCAGTCGCGTTTTGAGGACTTTGCCGGTGAGCAAGGTTGGGAGGTAGCGCGATGAGTACGTTGCAGATGGTTGCCAATGGTGTGGCGTTGCCCGTCGAACCGCCCGAACGCATCAAGCTGTTGCCGTTGGGTGAAGTGGTACGCAAAGACGGTGGCCGTTTCTTCGTCGATTCCGACGGCGTGCAATCGATGATCGACACGATGGCCAACAACGGTCTCGATATCCCGGTCGACTACGAGCATCACACACTGGGAGAAGCGTTCGCTTCGCCCGAAGGGATGGCACCGGCGGCCGCTTGGATCAAGTCGATCGAGTACGTCGAGAACGACGGCGTGTATGCCAATGTGGAGTGGACCGAACGCGGCGGGAATTTCGTGCGCAACAAAGAGTATCGCTACCTCTCGCCGGTCGTGTTGTTGCGAAAAGATGATCGACATGCTGTCGGGATTCACTCGGTAGCGCTGACCAATACCCCCATGATCACGGGCATGTTCCCGATCGTGAACAAGGATGGACGTATGGCTAACTTGGATATTTTTGACGACTGGCAGTGGAAGTTGAATCTGCCGGTCTCAGCAACGGAGACCGAAATCATGGACGAACTCAAGAAGATCCTCGGCCAAATGGCGGAACTCGTCGGTGCCAAGGAAGGTACCGAAGCAACGCAGATCGTGACGGCCCTCAAGGAAAAACTCGACGGCAACAACGAGCTGCAGGCTTCGGTGTGTAAGGCGCTGAAGCTCGATGCAGGCGCGGATGGCAAGGCCATCGTGGCAGCGATCGAGACGTTGGCAAACAAGCAGCCGGCCAACCCGGCCGACGTCGTGCCGAAGAGCGAGCACGAGAAGGTGTTGGAAGCCAACAAACAGCAGAGCGAGCGCCTGCAAAAGATCGAGGAAGAGTTGCAGGCCAACAAGTGCGACGCCTTCATCGAACGCGGCATGAAGGAAGGCAAGATCGTCGAAGCCAACAAGGACCATTGGCGCGGCACGTTCGTCGCCAACGCCGAGCATGCGGAAGCGTTTCTGAAGACCGCGCCCGTCGTCGCGCCGCCGGACGGTCGGCAGATTGACACGTCGCGGCGTCCCGTGATTGGCGGCGGCAACGATGCGATCGTGGCCAACGCCGCCAGCTTCGATGCCGGGCGCATGGGCGACTATCGCCGCATCAAGGAATACCAGGTCGCCAACAAGTGCACTTACGAAGAAGCGTGTGAGGCTGTCGGCGCGAACTAGCGTTGTACGTGGCAGCTGAGGCGGACGCGGGACGGAAGCGACCGAACAGTTAACCCATTACCGAGTGACGCCGGTGGCGGCGCACCTGAGACAACCAAAGGACTGAGCAAGATGGCAGATAAGTTTCTGGACGAACAGGTGTCGCTGCGGATCAGCCGCGAAGCCGCCGAAGCGTTGACCGAGAACCGGTTGGTGAAGATCAACGGCAGCGACAATGAGAAGGTCGATATGTGCGACACGGCCAACGATGTCGCCATCGGCGTGGCCGAGTTTACCTATGCCAGCGGCAAGGAAGCAGTGATCAAGTGCGGCGGCATCCTCAAGATCGAAGCGGGCGGCACCATTACACCCAACGCCGAATTGGTTAGCGACGGCAGCGGCAAGGTGGTGGCGCGCGGCACGACGGCGACGACGCTTTACAACGTGATCGGTCGTGCCCTTACCGACGCCGCCGACGGCGAACTGGTGATGGTGCGTTGGGGTCCGTACTCGACCTGGGGTGACAACGCCTCTTAATCCCTTCGCACCTGAGTAAAGGATCGCCGATCGATGGCATTGAGTTTTGCTGATGTGATGGTGACGGCGCGGATGACGCGCGTGGCGACGGTGGATATCGCCGCTTACACGCCGGTGCGATTGGGCACCGATCCGGAGACCGTGCTGCCCATCAGCCCCACCGCGGAGTGGCCGGTCGGCGTGACGGAGTTTGCGGTGCAAGCTGGACAGCCGGCGGTGTTGCTGGTGGAAGGCCTCTTGCCGGTACGGGTGTTGTTGGCGGTTGATGGCGGTGAACTGGTATGGGCTCAAAGCGGCGGCGTGCGACCCTACATCGCGGCGGGTGGGTTTAGCGCGTATCGCCACATCGTCGGACGGGCATTGACGGCGGGTGCTGCCAATGAATTGGTGATGGTGAATTGGCACCCGCATTCGATCTGGCAGGACAACGGCAGTTAGACAATTGACTTTTTTCACCGGCACGGACTGCCGGGAACGACTCGAAAGGATTCGGCAATGACAGCAATTGGTGGAAGCACGACGACGGTCGCACCCGATCCGGTATTAACCGGCTTGTCGGTGGAACTGGGTACTGGCGGCGATTACATCGCCGACCGCATTGCGCCGCCTGCGCAGGTAACGCGCGACGACTTCAAATACTCGGTCTGGGATCGCGATGACATCAAGACGGACACACGCGACGAACGCGCGCCGGGCACGCCCGCGAACGAGATCAAATTCGGTCAGACGTTTGCCACCGCATCGGTGACCTATCGCGGCTTGAAGAGTCGTATTGCGGATGAAGTCCGCAACAACCATCCGAACCCCGGATCGCTTGAGCGTCGACGCGTAAAAGTGTTGATGAACAAGATTCGGCTCGGCATCGAAATGCGCATTCAGGCGATGGTGTCTGCCGCGAGCAACACGCGCTCGGCACCATCGACGAAGTGGAATGCATCCAGCCCGACGATTCGTGCTGACATTCTGGCGGCAAGAGAAGCTTTCCGCACTCAATGTGGAATGCTGCCAAACGTCATCGTTCTGCCGCCCAGTGTGCGCACGGTGGTGTTCAACGACTCGGAGATCCTCGAACTGCTCAAGTACACCAGCGGCGGATTGTTGGCTGATGGCATGATTCCGCAGATCGAGAACATGCAGGTGATCTCCCCAGGCATCATCAAAGACACCGCAAATCCAGGCGCAGCCGCATCAATCGCCGACCTGTGGGACAGCGATGAAGCGTATTACCTCTACGTCGATCCGAATGCCGGTGACGATCTGGATGCGCAGACGGCGCTGCGACAGGTTCGCAGCTTGGCGACGACAGGAGTTGCGTTCTCGACGCATCGTTGGCGCGACCCCGACGAATCGGCCCGCGCCGACCTGGTGTCGGTGCATCTCGATCAGCACGAGATGGTCGTGTCGCAGGCGATGATCTTGCGGCAACTCGACGTGTTGACCTAAGCCGTCGCACGCATCGTTAGTTTGTTGATCACGCAGAATCGGGAATAGACAGAATCAATATCTCATAACTGGAGATTGCAGATGAGTAAGTTCTACAAGACCGTGCGCGGCGAAGTGTACGGCAAATGCGGCATCACCTTCGGCGCGGAGCCGGTCGAAGTGTCCGACGCCAAACTGAAGGAAGTCGGCGGCACGCTGAAGATGTCGGTGGCCGATCGACTGGCTGCCGATCGGCGATTGGTGGAAGTGGACCCACCGGAGGCGAAGCCATCGAAGCCATCGAAGCCGTCGAAGGCGTCGAAGACAGAGAGTGCTGACGCCGACAAGACCGGCAACAGCAATGACAAGAGCAAGGGCAACCAAGGCGCCACCGACAAGAAGTAATCGCTATGGCATACGCCACCATCGCCGACTTGAAAGCGCGCATCGGAGTTGAGCTGTATGCACAGCTCACCGATCTGGAAGCGCTGACCACTGCGGATGACACCGTGGGTAAGGCGCGACTAGACGATGCGCATGGCTTCGTCAACGCCAAACTGGGGCAGCGCTATAAGACGCCCATCGATACGACGCTCGATGACGATCTGGCGGTGACCATGAAGGCGATGACGTGTGCGGTGGCGGCGTATGACGCCTATGCCCTGCATCCGACGCGATCGAAGTCGCTACGCGAAGCGGTCGTCGCGGTAACGCAACGGTGGTTGGACTTGTTGGAGTTGATTGCGGCTGGCAGAGCAGCGCTGCCTGGGTCGGCGAAGTTGCCGGCACCGACCAGCAGCGGCGCGGACGCGGCCGTCGTCGGCGAGCCAAAGGTGTTTACCAACGCGAGCATGAAGGGATGGCCGTAGGTCGATGGCTGTCGGACTGACCATCACGCCCGATCGCGAAGACCTGCGGCGACTGCAGAATGCCTTTAAGGAACTGCGGCGCTTCGGTGGTGATCAACGGCGCGTGCTCGGGCGGCTTGGTATCTACATGACGCGCGAAGCGCGGCGGCGATTGCGATCTCGCAAGCGCGACTGGGGACCGACGACGTTTCGGTTGAGTAAGTCGCTGGCGATGCAACTCGACGCGAACGCGGTGACGGTGGGATCGAACTTGGTGTATGCACGGATTCAACAACTCGGCGGTGAGGTGCGGCCCAAGCGCAAGTATCTGGCGCTGCCCGTCGACGCGTCGTTGCGTCGGCGCGGTGTATGGCCGCGCGACTTGCCTTCTGATTCGTTGAAGTTTGTGCCGAACGCCAAAATTCGTATCGGCTCGCATTCGTGGACGGGGCCGGCACTGGTGCGTGCGAAGGATGTGCGCTTGGCGCGACAAGCGGCCAGTACGATTGGCGGCGGCACGTTCCTCGATAGTGCCGGGCGCTTGCGCGCGGCGGATGGCAAGTTCATCCGCAAAGGCGAAGTAGGCGGCGGCCGCACATTGCCTGCGGGTGAGGTGTTGTTTGCATTGGTCAAGCGCGTGCGCATTAAGGGACGGCCGTATCTGGTTTTCGACACGGCGACCAAAGCATTCCTGTTGGATCAGGTTGCGGCAGATATCGAGCGCCGACTGCGCGGGTTGGGAGGGATGAACTGATGCCGACGCTGGCTCAAGGTTTGACCGCGATGCGCACTGCGATATCCGACCAAATGAAGAACGCGGACGGACTGAGCGAAATCGTGGGTGTGCAGGACATCTATGTGTTCGACAAGTTTCCCGACGCGCGCCCTCTGAACTTTGAAGATGAGTCGAACATGGAGACGCGGGTGGG
>JAUIHO010000264.1 GCA_030432035.1 Phycisphaerae bacterium | reverse complement strand
GGAATGGCACACCATGCTTACGGGCGTGCGATATCGAGGCGATCTTGCCTTCGATACCGCGTGAGCTGAACCCGCCGGGCACGATTAGACCGTGCAGACCGCGCATGGTTTCGGCGACCTTGTCTTCGCTAATCTCCGTCGCTTCGAGCCATTCGATTCGCACGCCGACGCCGACCTGTGTGCCGGCATGTTCCAACGCCTTAATGACGCTGGCGTAACTGTCACGCACCGACGTGTACTTACCCGCGACGCCGATAACGACTTCATCCGTCGCGGCACGCAAGCGCGACAGATAGCCATCCCATTCATTCTTGGCCTTGGCTTCCTGCTCCGGATGCAGCCGATCTTCGAGCCCCAAGATGCCGACGACCTGCTGATCGAGTCCTTCTTGGCGAATCATTTCAGGAATGACATACACCGACTCACAGTCATGCATGCTGAATACGCGTTTGTAAGGCACGCTCGAATACATGGCGATCTTTTCGCGAGCCTTTTGCGTGACCTCATGCTTGGCGCGGCATGCAATGATGTGAGGTTGGATGCCTGCTTGCGTAAGCTGCTTGATGCCGAGTTGAGCGGCCTTCGACTTCTGCTCGCCGAGCGAGGGCGGCTCTATAACGTACGTTAGCGCCACCCAACAGGCACTCTGCGGCCCTTCTTCGAATGCCAATTGCCGTAGCGCTTCAATGAAATACGCATTTTCGACGTCGCCGACCGTACCACCGATCTCGATGAACACGACATCGGCGTCGGACTGAACGGCCAATTCACGCAGCTTACGCTTTACTTCCCCTGTGACGTGAGGAATCATCTGCACGTCGCGACCGAGGTAACCACCCCGCCGCTCTTTTTCGAGAACCGCCGTGAAGATCTGGCCGCTAGTGGAAAAGTTTTTGCGCGACATGTTCTGATCGAGCATGCGCTCGTAGGTGCCCAAATCCATGTCGCATTCCATGCCGTCGTCGAGGACGAACACCTCTCCATGACGAAACGGGTTAAGCGTGCCCGAATCGAGATTGAGGTACCCCTCCAACTTGATCGGCGCGACGGTGAGCCCTTTGTCTTTCAGCACCTTGGCGAGGCTGCTGGCAAAGATTCCTTTGCCCAAGCCGGACATCACCGTGCCGAACACACCGACGTACCGCGTCTTACCCGGTCGATAACCGGATGGCATGGGCGTGTAAAACTCGGTGTCATCAGACGAATGGGCGACGGACGCGAGAAGATTCTTCGCGGTCATGGGCGGCTCCGGATGGTGGCGGCAATCAGGCTGGTACCGGCGGCAGCCGGCGAACAAGGGTATCGCGTTGGGTTAACCAACTGGGGCATCGGTAAAGTATAACCGATGCGTCAACCCCCGGTAGCGTCGGAACCGGGCTCGTCATTTGCGGGCTGCTTATTGGTCGGTTGAAGGTCTTTCCACTTGGCCTTTTCAGCGCGCAGCCACGCGAGAAATTCTTGCGGCGTTGGAACGGGGTTCACGCTGAGGGCGTCGCCAACTTTCGAACCGTCCGGGGCGGCGAAGACGCAGGTCTGCGCCTTTTTGACGCCGTAGCGTTTTTCTCGATCGTCGAAGAAGCCGAATTCCAACTCGACGTTGATAGTGTCACGCAATTCGGACTTCACCGAACCGGTCTTGAGCACCTTCCAATACATGTTGCGGTGCAGCGTCGAATCAAACGACTTGAAATAATACACGAGCGGACGGTTGTCTTTCTCGGCCTTTCGCTCGGCAAACCCCGGGTCGAGGTACCACGTCGCATCGCTACAACCTGCAAAAAACGCAAACGCCAAGCAACCGAAAACAAATAGGGGCTGTAGATTCAGCTCGCGCGACATAATGCGGGGGACGAGCCAATTAACATTCGATGCATTCTTAGATTCGTGCCGCACGCTGGTCCTGCCTTCCGATTCTCTACCGATCGCTCGATTCGATTCCGTTCGATCTAACCCTGCGTGGGCGTCAAATCTGCAAAAAAAGGGAGGTTCGCCGGGCAGACCAAGGTGGCCTGCCCGACGAACGATGATTCATTACCGCGATGGATTTCGACCGCGACCGCCGCGTCGTCCGCGACCGCCCCGCGTGCGACCGCCACGATCCTGTCGTCGATTCTGATCGCCGGTTGCAATCGCCAACGGGATGTCGCGACCGCGCGTATCGACGGCGGTGACTTCGATCGTATCGACTGAGAAGCTGTCCACGCCCTGAATGCGAATCTCTATGTCGCGCTTGGTTTCCATATCAACGATTGTACGGCGCTTGCGATTGAGCAAATCGTTCGCGACGGAGTTTGACGTGCGCAAATCGATGCGAGCCACGCCCTCTTGGCTGGCGGCGATATGTATACGTCGCATCGCGTCGATGGCCACCGATTCAGGCGCTTTCAATCGCCCCGACCCCAAACAGCGCGGGCAGGTGTTGTACATGCTGCGCGTGATCGACGGGCCTTGACGCTGACGCGTCATTTCCAACAGGCCGAAGCGCGAGATGCGCAATACCTTCGCGCGTTCCTTGTGCTTCTTCAACGCGTCGGACATGCGCTTCTCGATGGCGCGGCGATTTTTTTCAAGCCCCATGTCGATAAGATCGACAACGACCAACCCGCCCAAATCGCGCAATCGCAACTGGCGTGCGAGTTCGTCGACAGCCTCGCAGTTCACGTGATACGACGTCTCCTCCGCATCGTCGTGCAGCCGGAACTTGCCGGAGTTGACGTCGACCGCAACCATCGCCTCGGTCTGTTCGATCACAAGCGACCCGCCACACGGCAGCGGGACGTTCTTGCTGTAGAGCTGCGTGATTTCTTTTTCGATACCATAGCGGTGGAAGAGCGGCTCATCACCGTCGTAAATCTCAACCACATCCGTCGAACGCGGGCTAGCGATGGAAAGGAAATCGCTCACGCGCGCACCGACCGCCTCGGAATCGACGATGACCTTCTTCAAACCAGTGTCGTAAACGTCGCGAATGGTGCGGATGACGAGATCCGATTCCTTATATAGCGAAGCCGGTGCCGGCACCTTCTTAATGCGGGTGGCCACGCGCTTCCAAAGTCGCGACAGATAGTTTAGGTCGCGCTGCAAGTCGCGCTTGGTGCGATCGATACCGGCAGTGCGAACGATAAAGCCCATGTCTTTCGGTAACGAAAGCTGACCCAACAAGTCGCGCATCTTGCGGCGTTGTTCTTCGTCTTCGATCTTGCGCGAAACGCCCAACTGTTCCATGCCCGGCATCATGACAACGAAGCGCCCGGGTATGGAGATATAGCTCGATAGCGTCGGCCCCTTCGTGCCGATGCCTTCCTTGATGACTTGCACGATCACTTCCTGACCGCGTTTGAGGCACGATTGAATCGGCGGTCGCTGTTTGCGCGGCGTCTTCTTGCCGACCATCTCCGTGTCGGACGAACGCTCGGCGTCAAAATATTGCGGATGCAAGTCGCTGATATGCAAGAAGCCGTGGGCCGGCTGACCGAAGTCGACAAAGGCGGCCTGGATCGACGGTTCGATATTGGTAACGCGGCCCTTGTAGATGTTGCCGACGTTCGACGACGACGAGGCACGCTCCATATAAAGTTCGTCGAGACGACCGCCCTTCAACACGGCGATACGACATTCTTCGCCGTCGATCATGTTGATGAGCATCTGACAGTCTTCGTCTTCGCTCGACGTGGAGGATACCGCATTCGTAGCTCGACTCGGTCTGCTCGTGCTGCTCCTGCCCCGATTGCCGCGATCTTCGGACTGCTGCGGTTTTCGTTTCGACGAGTCGCGAGATTCGACTTCATCGAAATCGACCATATCCGCGTCGTCCGCCGGCTCCTCGCGTTTGCCTCGACCGCGACGGCCGCGCGAACGCCGACTCTTGCGATCCTCTTCGGCATCGTCGTCATCCGTCGGTCGCGATTTGCGATTGCTATCGCGCGACGGCTTACCCGAGGCAAGGTCTTCCAGCTTCGAGCGTCGTTGACCGGCGACCTTTTCGACGACTTCTTCTTCCTCGGCAAGTCGATCCTTGCGGCTGCGTCGTCGGTTGCCGGATGAACCCGACTTCTTGTTATTCGTCGTTGACGCAGTGGAACTCTTGCGCGACGAACCACGCGAGTTATCTTCCTCGTCATCGAGATCGAAACCGGAAAGGAAATCGTCGTCACCGTCGTCGGTATCTACAGCGAAGCCATCGTCGTCGTCATCATCGTCTTCGATGGCGTCGTCGAATTCCTCGTCGTCGCTGTCGTCAAAATCCACATCGTTTTCTTCGACGCCTAAATCGGCGTCTTCGTAATCGTCGTCCTCGTCATCCACAAAATCGTCTTCAACGATCTCGGGAGCCGATTCTTCAACAACCGCCAATTCATCTTCGTCATCGAACGCGAAGAATGTGTCGTCACCTGCACGCGACGGTCGGCTGCGACGCTCGGATTTACCCGTTGTCGCGCGCTTGGTTGTTGGCGTTGTCGATTTGCGTTTTGGCGGTGCGGCGCTTTCCGATTCGCCAGCCGTATCGTCGTCGTCGAGAATGCCGCCGCCGAAACCAAATCCGTCGAAATCGCCGGTGTCATCACCGCCGCCGACGGAAACCGTCGACGCTTTTTTGGCCTTCGCTGCGCCGCGACCGGTCTTGCCTTCGACAGCCGTGCGATCCGCCTTTGCCTCTTGCTGAATCGCGTCGGCAAACCCTATTTCTTCTTCTTCGTCGACAGCCTCGAGCGTCGTGACGCCGCCGTCTTTCGCCTTTGCCGTCGTTTTGCGTTTGGTCTTCTTCTTTGCGGTTTTGGTTTTCTTCTTGGTGGTCTTCTTCTTGGTTGTCTTTTTGGCGACTTTTTTCGCTTTTTTCTTGGTCGTCTTCTTGGTCACAGATTCATCCTTCGGATGGGTGGCTATGGGCAGCGATGATGCGGAGTTGGCGATGATGCTTAGGTGTGGTAGTCCACTGAGCGACGCGTTACGCGATGCAGATCGTCGCGCGGCGAGAGGCCGAACGCTTCGAGCACTTCGCCGATTCGCGCCGTGCCGTCGATCGATACCTCCTGACGCCAACGCAACTGTGCGGTTTCCGGCGTCGCAAGATTCCATTCGATCGAGGCAATAAAACCGCGCAAATCGAGCGTTTTCACACCGCGTTTCTTGGATGGCCTGCGAATCTCAAACCGGTCGCACGCCATAAACGCATCTACCTTTTCGGCAATCTGCGGCTTTCGCTCGGTTGCGACGGTGACGTCGTATTCGGCCCAAGACAATCGCATGCGTTCGCCGGCTCGAAGGCCGACGGCTGAATCGAATCGGAGGCCCGCGGGTACGGTTGCGGTCAATCGGGTGATCGCGTCATCCGGAGCATGCTCGTCGCGCAAATCGGCGATCAACATCTCCACATCGGAGGCTACGCCCACGGGGCGCGGCAATACGATGCTCAGTTTCGGATGCGGATTAAACCCCTCGGAATGTCGCAACGGTAAGTCGGCCCGGGCAAACGCCCGACGAAACAGCCGCAAGGTATCTTGGTGCGATATAAAGCGCAGGTCATCGTAGATCGCGTATCGAAACGCCAATCGGTTGTACAAACCGCCTGCTAACCCTTTCACGTGTTCCAATTCAAATCCCGCTTATTCATGTGCGAACGATAACGCATCGTTCGAGGCGGGACGGTTGTCCATTCACCCGCAGAACGGGCGGCGGAAACGCACCGATGTATTCGGTGCCTTTGCGCTGCACGTGCCGACAGGCCGCTGGACGCGTCCCTTATAGATCTTCCCAGACCTTGCGCGTTTCGTCTCGCAGGTAGTTTAACACCTCCCGCTCGGTTTCAAAGGACATTACGCGACGGCAAACGCGCTGGGCATCGGCCATCGAGATGCTGCGAATGATCTTCTTTGTGCGCGGAATGTTACCCGCCGCCATCGACAGCGTGCGCAGCCCCATCCCCAGCAGCAAAATGACGAATAGGGCATCCCCCGCCATTTCACCACATAAGCTTACAGTCGCGTCGCTTCGGCTGCCGAGCCGCACAACCTGACGAATTAATCTCAACACCGACGGGTCGGCCGGCGAATACAATTGCCCCACGCGCTCGTTGGTACGATCGACGGCAAGGGTATATTGGATCAGGTCGTTGGTACCGATGCTCATGAAGTCGACATGCTGTGCGAGCACGTCGGCCATCACCGCCGCGG
>JAUIHO010000263.1 GCA_030432035.1 Phycisphaerae bacterium | reverse complement strand
CAGTTCGGCGAACAGCATCGCAACCGTTTGGACACGATTTTTCGCATCGAAGAAGAAAGCGGTGACCTGCCGCGCGACGCGCTCGAATTGGCCCCCAGCCTTCGGTTGCAGCACACCGATTCGCTCTTTACCACCTATCGCGCGCAGTTCCTCAAACAGTCGTTTAGCAATCTCGATACGAACACGCTCCGTGGCGATTGGAACATCACGCATCAATATAACGACGCCCTCACCAGCACCTTCGGCATCTACGGCCTGCGGCAAGACACGAATCTCAACGCCGACACGAGCGAATGGGGCGCAACGGCCAACCTTGCCTACTCCAAAGAGAACCGGTACGGGCGCTTCTCTTCTAGCTTGTCGTATTTGCATTCCGATACGCAAACCAACGATGGCGGTCGCGGCGGCGTGGTCACGTTTGAGTCGGTCACCTTTCGCGACCCACTGCCGTCGCAACTGGCCCAACTCAATGTCGATTTGACGAGTATTGTGGTTTGGAGCGCCAATCGCGCGCGGCTTTACGTTCTGGGGCGCGACTTTCTCGTCGTGCCCGTCGGCGGCGTGACGACGTTGGTACGCGTGCGGAACGGTCGCATTGCGGATCGTGAAACCGTTCTCGTGAGTTACACGTATCGCACGTTTAACGACTATCACGTGAGTCGCGACCGACTCGACTGGCGTATTCAACAGCAATTCGAGAATGGCTTCGATGTCTATTACGCCCTGTCGTTGCAGGACGAGGACATCGACCGCAGCCGGTTCTTGGTTTTTCAGGAACGCAATATCAATCGGCATCGGCTCGGCACGGTATATCGCAAGCCCCGTTGGAGCGCAGGGCTCGAACTCGAATACAATGACGACTCGATCGATCCGTTCATGGCCGTTCACACCAATGGCGACGTATCGATCTTGCAAGACGCACATCACCAACTCAACGCGCGCGGCACGTATTCGTTCTTCCGCTTTGATGGCCAGGACTTCTTCCGACCGCGTCAAACCAATCTCGTCGATGTCGGCCTGCAATATCGCTACCTCTTCAATCAGGATTTGGAAGCCAATGCTACTGCCAGCTATCGATTCGAGAGTGATACGCTCTTCGGCGAAACCAACGGCGTCGATCTCACGGCGGGTCTGGCATATAAAATCGGCCTGTTTTCGGTGTTGCTCGAAGTCGAATACGATGCACTCGACCTGCCGTCGTCGACGGATAACACCTCCGCCGTCTGGCTCCAATTCCGCCGCGACATTCCGATCGTGGGAGAGGCTCGACGATGACCGACCGAGCGCGACATGGTAAGACTGGCAACCTCGGTATCCGACTGACCGGCTCGCGCGGACTTTACGCCGTCGGCTCGCTGGTCGCGTTGATCGGCCTAACCATCGCCTGCCAACAACCTCAGCGCGTGCCGCAATTCCCCGCGCGCGGTTTCACCCGCGTGTGGCCCTCCGCGCCCGACACGCCCCGCATTCGCTTTATCGGCGAAATCGTCGGCGAAGAAAGTTTCGGTCGCGGCGGCAGAATCAAGTCGCTGAAGGAAGTGTTCACCGGCCCAGCGCCGGCGTTGCGCTTTACGACCCCCATGGCCGTCGCAGTAAGCGGCGAGCGTGCTATGGTCGCAGACGCGCAAGCCGGTGCCGTCATTATTTGCGATCTACAAAAACGCTCGATGTCTACTGTGCGCGAAGCCGCGGGCGAACCGTTCGCTTGGCCCATTGACGTCGTCACCGTAAACAGCGGCTTCGCCGTGTGCGACAGTCGCCGCGCTGCCGTGTTTATGTTCGATGCAAACGGCACCTTTCAACGCGCCGTCGGCAAAGGCGGATTGCAACGACCGTGCGCTTTAACGTGGGATGCTGTTGCCAACGAGCTTTGGGTGTTAGACGCCGGCGCGCATGCTTGTGTCGTGTTTGACGCCAACGGTCGTCAACTACGCAAAGTCGGTGGCCGCGGTGTAGAGCCGGGCAGGTTCAACTTTCCCGCCGGTATTGGATGGCGGCGCGGCACCGGCGTTGCCGTGGCCGACTCGATGAACTTTCGCGTGCAATTGATCGCCAGCAGCGGTAGCGCCGACGCTGTGTTCGGCAAAAAAGGCGACGCTGCCGGTGACTTCGCCATGCCGCGCGATGTCGCCGTCGATTCGGATGGCAACATCTACGTGCTCGACAATCAATTCGAAAACGTGCAAATCTTCAACAGCGCGGGGCAACTGCTCATGGCGTTCGGTCGCGAAGGCCAACGACCCGGCGAGTTTTATTTGCCCGCCGGTATTACCATAGACGAGCGCGATCGCATCTGGATTGCCGACGCTTACAATCGGCGCGTGCAAGTGTTTCAAAATCTTTCTCAGGGCGATGTCACGGAAGCAAGCTATGAAAAAAACGTCGCACCATAATTCACCACCCCACGACCCAATCGCCGACCACAGCGCATGGGCGCGCTCACTTTGGTGCGGCGCCATCGCGCTGACAGGTTGTATCCTGACGTTGACCGTTGCCTTGGCGGATGAGTCGGTCGTGATTTCCAAACACAACCTCTCCGCCAGCGGCCCCGGCACGATCCGCGCGCTCGATGAAGATCGCGTGTGCATCTTTTGCCACACGCCGCACAACGCCAGCCCGCAGGCCCCGCTTTGGAATCGACATAACCCCACGACGTATTACCGCATCTATAACAGTAGCACGACCGACGCCCGTATCGATCAACCCGGCGGCGACAGCAAGATGTGTCTCAGTTGTCACGACGGCAGCGTGGCCATGGGCCTCGTGCTGAATCGCGACGAACCCATTCCGCTCAACCATCCGTTCATGCCGTCTGGCCGCAGCAATCTCACCAACGATCTTTCCGACGATCACCCCATCGGCTTTCGGTTCGATCGCCAACTTTCCAATCGCGATCGTCAATTGCGTTCGCCCGATCTGGTCAGCCGCGAAATTAAACTCGGCGATCGCGGCGAAATGGAATGCACCGCCTGCCACGACGCGCACAACAACGAGCTCGGCAACTTCCTGCGCATCACCGAACGCCAAGGCGCGCTCTGCAATACCTGTCACAGTCTGGACGGTTGGTCGTCGAGCAGCCATGCGCGCAGTTCCAAGTCGGTGCCGGCCACGCTCTTCAACGGGCAAGTGCCGCAATTCCCGACGATGTCCGACATGGCTTGCGGTGCCTGCCACGTCTCGCACAACGCATTGCAACCCGAACGTCTGTTGCGTGCCCGTTCGTTCGACCTTTGCATTCGCTGCCACGACGGCATTTCGGGACGCAATATTCAAAGCGTGCTCAACCAGCGCAGCGGCCACCGAGCGCGGCGATTCTTAGACGTGCACGATCCGGCGGAAAACCCGCTGGTCATGCGTCCGCACGTCGAGTGCGTCGATTGTCACAATCCGCACGCCGTTCGCGACAACCCGGCGGCGCTGGTTTCACCATTGGTCGATGGCTCGCCGCGCGTGCCGCCGGCGATGGAACACGTTCAAGGCGTAACATTGGGTGGCACGGTTACCGAACGGGCCAATTTTTATTACGAAGTGTGCCTGCGCTGCCACGCGGATAACCCCGCGCCGGTGCGCAATCGCATCATTCGCCAGCGCGATAACGCGGGCAACATTCGCCGCGACATTCTACCGACGACGGCCTCGGCGCATCCGATTGCGATTGCACCGCGCGATATCAACAACACGCCCAGCCTGCTGCCCGAGTTTCGCAACCTGACGACGATGTCATGCCAGGAATGTCACAACAATCCCGATGCGCGCCAACTCGGCGGCGCCGGGCCCAACGGTCCGCACGGTTCGCGTTTCGATTTTCTATTGTCGGAGAATTACGAGACGCAGGACTTTACGATGGAATCGCCACAGTCGTATGCCCTTTGCTATCGCTGCCACGATCGGTCGTCGATCCTCAGCGATGAGAGCTTTGAGTTCCACCGACTGCACATTGTCGATGGGCGTTCAACTTGCAGTTCCTGTCACGACCCGCACGGCGTCAGCGGAAGCCGCTCGCAGCATAGCAACCTGATCAACTTCGATATTTCCATCGTTAGCGGCGCACGGTTATTCAACGACACAGGCACGCAAAGCGGTAGTTGTACGCTCACGTGTCATGGCGTGGCACACGTGAACTTCACGTACGGCACGCCGTGATGGTTAAGCGTAACTATGCAAACCCACGATATAGAAATTCACAAACGCCCAGTTAAATGCCATCATCAAACAGCCGAGCACCGACAGCCACGCCGTCCATAGGCCGCGTTGTTTCGTGACAAAGCGTGCGTGAATCAGAATCGCGTAGATGATCCACGTGTTGAGCGCGAAAACTTCTTTCGGATCCCATCCCCACGGGCGGCCCCACGAATAGTCGGCCCAAACCGCCCCCAGAATTACGCCCACGAACAAGATCACGAACACAATGTTGAGAATGATCAGGTGGCTCCAGTCGATCTGATGTAGCCATGCGGGCAGCTTTTTCGACGACGATTCATCACCCGGCATGCCGCCCGCCAGGATCGGTCGATGCGATCGTAACGACGGACCTGTGAGCGCTGCCGCTCCACCACCGGCCATCGCCAACGTCGGCGCTGCGGCGAACAAGCCGCGTCGTTGAATCACCAACCCGATGCCCGTCGCCATGACCCACGTCGCGCCGCCGAAAGTGAACGCCAAACTCATGCCGCGTACGAATCCCAAATTGCCGATCGCGACCGTCGCGAACACGAGCGTTGCCACCGACATCGCTGTCAGCGCCGTGCCGCTCGCCCCGCGCCGCAACATCATCAATAGCGTGAATACCGCGGCCGCGGCGGCATACGCAAACGACGGTACAATGAACGCGCGCTTGGTGATTTCAGCGGCGGCGTTGGATTCGAATGCAAAACTCGCCAGCAACCATAAGACCACGCCGCCCGTTGTGACGATCAAACCAGCCTCGGCCGAGCGGGCCGGCGCTTGCGTGAAGTAATAGCCGAACAGGTAAATCACGGCGATAACCGACGCAAGAAAAATCAGCGCGTAGCTCGCGATGATCAGGACGGTATGAATGCGCAGCATGACGTCATCGAGAATACCCATGATGCTGGTAAGCGTGCCGCCGCCGGGTATCACGTAGCCGCCGAGTATCAACGCGAGAAAGCCCGTAACGTGCGAACCGATGACGAAGACGCGTGTCTTAAATCGCCACTCGGCCAAGAGACCCAACGCGATTCCGATCCATGCCGAACCAACCACGGCCTCAAACATGTTGGCGACCGGGATGCGCCCAAGTATTTGCCAGCGCAAGCCGATGCCGTACCCGTGCACGCCCATCGCAACAATCAGCAACACCATCGACGCCACCCACGGCCAGCGCCATTTGGTCACGAAAGCCATCACACCGATCAGCGCGCCGAGTAGGTAGAACCAATAGCCCCACGTGAACTTGCCCCACGCGTAATATTGTGCTTCGGCAGCGCGCTGAGCGGCGCTGGGATACACGCCCGCATCCGCCAACGTCGGCAACGCCGCCGCTAAATCGTCAATTCCAGTTTGCACCTGCGCGGCATCACCATTTTGCCATCCCAAACCCAACCGCGCCCACGGAAGCATCACGGCCAGCGCCTGCTCCGTCGAAACGCCCTCGATCGGTCGCACTTGTCGCCGTAGCGTGTCGGCATCGACATATTCCGGCGGCAGATTGGCCTTCAACTCGTCCGTTGTGTACCAAGGTGCCGATGCATCGCCACCGGGTTGCGGCACGATGCGCATGATGCGGTCGAGAAACTTCGCCACAGCCTCGGCGTTGCGCACGCGGCGCATGGCCGTCACCATCACGGCGCGCGGTTCGAGTTCGGCGACACGATCTTCGACCGTCGGGTCACTCAGTTCGCGCAACGTCATATAGCCCGTCTTTTGAATGCGTTGCCGACGCACCTCGGTCATATGGGCCGACAAGTGAATGCGCGCCCCCTTGTCTTTCAGACGGATCACCGGCGTGTCGGCATACGCTTCGCGATTGAAGAGCCACTCCATCAACGACGCCATCGGCGAAAGGCCGGGCAGATGCTCTTTGCCGTACATCGCCGTCATCGATTCGCGCGCAAACGAGTCTAGCGTTTTGTAGCGACCGGCATCTTGCACGGCGATCAACCGCGCTTGCTGCCAGTCAATCTGCGCGTCGAGCGCAATCGCCTGTTGCGAGGCAGCAAAAGGCTCGTCGTCGGCAGCGAAAAGGCTTGGTACGGCCAACAGGAAAAAC
>JAUIHO010000262.1 GCA_030432035.1 Phycisphaerae bacterium | reverse complement strand
TTGCCGGGTGCGAAAGCGAGATCGCTGAGACCCTTGTAGCCCGCGATTATTTTGTCGAGGTTGGTGTTCGCAATCAGTGCGCCAACAAATGCGGTCTTTTGCTCTGGGGTGAGAATCATGGCAGATTCCTTTCTGTTGGTGGTCGTCCGTGCTGTGGTTTGTGTGGTTACGAAAACTAAGAGGCGTCCGGGTTTGGTAATGCCTCGTCGTCTTCTTTGTTGGCCGTCTCGTTCGTTCGAATCATCACCGCGTCGCCGACCGATGTTTCGGCCTTGCCGCGCGGTTGAGCGAGACTGTTGAATTGGATGGACAAGTTGCCGCGCAGGCCAGTGTCGAAAACGCCGCCACTGCGAAGATCGAACGAGGGTTGCCCGCCGATTTCCAGATTGGCTTGTCCGGCGAATCCGTGTTCTTTGGCGAACAGCGAAACTTCTTTGAATGCGGCGATTTGTGCCTCACGCTCAGCGCTGGCACAGCCCAAATTACACATACCGACCGTCAACGGCAGGCCGAATGCAGCCAACAGAACGCGAAGGGCCGCAGAATCAAGAAGGGTATTGAACATGCTCGAAACTCCTTTTTCGGGGCCGTGGTTGGCCGGTTACAATCCTTCGGGGAAATTTTCCACTGCTTCGCGGAAATACCGCGATTCGTAGTCCTCAAGCTGGCGCACGGCATCCTCGCCCATGCGTTCGGCTTGTTTTCGGTTTTTTCGTTGGAGCGCCTTCTGTGCGCGGAACCATCGCAGATAGCGATGCTCGTCCGCTGTAAGAATCATATTGTTGGGAATACGGTCGCGTGCGGCGGATTCAATATTTCTTAGCTGATCTTCGGTGCGGGATTGCGTTAAACCCTGCTCCCGCAACATCCGGTTGATAATCCGTTGATGTTCTTCTTTGACTGCCGACAACTTCTTTTCGAGGTTGCGGTGCGCGTTATCGAAAATTTCCTTATCGGTCAGATTTTGGCCGGTCAATCCCGACGTCAGGCGGTACACGTCCTTTGCGCCGCCATAGGGCACGCCAAACAATGGTGACGCCGCCTCGGCGGTTTTGTCGAGACCGTCAAGGAATCGGTCGAGATTCGAACGTTCGTTGCCTTTTAGGGGTTTGTCGGTGAGCCAGTTTTCGACGGCTGTGTAAATGTCGGTCACGCCACTGACTGCGGCGCGGGATTGGTCAATCCACAGGTTGCCCGTGTACATGCCGGGCCGTTCCTTCAACACCTTCACCAGAATCGGTTCGAGTGCGAGCGAACCGAGTACGGGGATAGAACGTACGGCGTCCCGCGCGCCGCGCTTGGCCACCTTCTTCGCGAAGTCTTCGTCGTCATCGGGCGGGTTGCGGAGTTCGCTGAGAATTTGTCCCACGACCGCCGCCCACGCTGTGGCCCCGATGAATCCGGCTGCCGACAGCGCTGCTTGCTTCTTGTCGCCGCGTTGCCCGGCCAGCACCGACC
Source organism: Phycisphaerae bacterium (assembly GCA_030432035.1). GTDB lineage: Bacteria > Planctomycetota > Phycisphaerae > UBA1845 > UTPLA1 > ECT2AJA-110-A. The sequence goes on along the minus strand of JAUIHO010000262.1, from coordinate 4,811 downwards.
GCATGGCCGCAGAGTAGATTTTGCTCGTACTCGACGAAAACATGACGAACGGCGCGAACGCCGCATTGGTGCGGGCGTACGACAGCGCGCCGGTCAACTCCATGCCGTGCGCCGTGTTTTCAGAGCGGAACATTGACCGCTCCCATTCGCGGGCTACTTCGTCGTAATACTCGGGTGTGCTCTCATTGATACCCCGTGTCTCTTTGACGTACATCTCGGCCATCTTCCATCGGATGATGCCCCCGAATTTGTCGGACTGTTCGAGGGGTAATAGTGCTTTTTCGCCGATCGATCGACCACCGAACCCGCGTTGAATCGACGCGACGCCGCTTGTGGATTGCCGTACAAAATCGTCGTACCGCGTGCGCCAATAAGGCGAATAGCGGCGCGCCAGTTCCGTGACACGCTTCCATTCGGCGGGATTGACGCCCGCTTGGGCGGCGCGAGCCAGATACTTCGGCCCTTGATACGTGGCGGCGATAAACAAGCCGGACGGGTTTTTCAACAATGGTGAGATGCGTAGGCCGAGGATGCCAGCGCCGATCAACCGTGACGATTGACGAATGGTTGCGCCTGCCGGCCCTTCGCGTTGTCGGACCACCTGCTTTTGAATCGAGTCAAGGATTCGGTCGTATCCGGGTTTGCCGACACGTTCGATGATCTTCTGTTTGACGTCGGCGCGGCCGATGATCGAGTGTGCGTTCGTGACCGGAACGAGGTACGCCGAAATCCGCGATACGTGGTCGACGTGCTCCATGTAAACGTCGTGAGCGTTGCGGATTTGCAACGGCGCGCCGGACCCGATACGCGATTTAAGGCTGCCCCAGCTTGTAAGTGTGGTGCCGAGGTTGTCGGCCAGTTTTTCAATCGGATCGACCTTCGTGTTTGCGCGGTACATATCCACTCGGCGCGGCACATAATTCTCGACGTCTGCAATATCGACGCCGTACACCTTCACCCATTCGTCGTTCAACTTGCGTTTCAGTTCGCCATTGAATTGGTAGAAGATGTGGTCGGAAATAGCCTGCTCAGCATCGCCGATATGCTCATCGACCGCGCCTTCGTCGATTCGAATGCGTTGGTCTTTGCGATTCAGGGTTATGCCTTCGCGCAGAATGATCTCTTTGTTGGTCGGATCGCGCATGGTCGTGTAAAGCCAGATAGCCTCGTCGCGGGTCATCTGGACCTTGCCGTTGCGCGTCTGCACCTGTAGCGGTTCGAGACGCCATTGCTCGAACGCTTTGGTAAACATCTTCGCGGGCGCGACGGAATCGACAGCCTTACGCAATGCGTCTCGAAATTCCCATTGATTTCGGTTTTCGATGTGATGGGCCTTAACTCCGATGTCCTCCCAAATCTGCTGCTGTAATTCGGGGGACAGGTGCTCCATCAACACCTCGGGTCGGGTACTACCTTCTTTCAATAGCTGATTGAAAATGTTCCGTTGCGGGCCTTGCTCTAACGGTGTTGGCCCGCCGAATTTGGCGTGCACGCGCCGCACCCATGACGGTTTACGGTCGGGTAATACCTTCGGCACCCGCTTGTCGATGTCGTCGATGATCTGCTTGGCTACCGCGTCGCGCGTACGCTTGCGATCCGCACCGATCAGTTTGTTTTTCAGCTTCGACAGATGGGTGGCCATCTTGATGGCCTTGGTGACTTCTCGGATGTCGTCGGCGGTCATTTCGGCGACGGTCGTTTGGTTCAACCGTTGTAGTTCCTTGATGACCTCTTTCGGTACGATCGCGTCTTCGTTGTTGGCCAAGTAATCGGCGGTCGCTTGCAACGCGCGGCGGGTCTTCGTCGTTATTTTCTTCAACGACAATTCATTGGTGATGTCATCCACCACCTGTGCGTACTCGGGGCGCAGCTTCGCCGACTTGGCGTCTTTGATCGCTTTGCCAAGGTCTAAGATCGCCTGCTTCTTATCGCTCTCGGCCGCGACTTCTTCGATGCGCTGGGCGGCTTTCTCCAAGCCCTTGGCCGTCTTGGCGTCGCGTACTTGCGTGATGATCTTGCCGCGATCTTTGACGTCGAGATTCTCGCGGGCTGCTTCGACGACTTGACGCCGTATATCTTCCTCGGCCCTGCGTTTGCGGCGGGCTTCTTCACGCACTCTCCGCACGGCTTCCGCCTTCTTCCGTGCCGCCTGCTGTGCCGATGTCTCGACCACAATCTCCGGATCGGACCGGCTGACCAGCTTATCGAACACGCCTCGCATTTCGGGCGATACATTCAGGTTGATCGGGCTGCCTTTGAGGCGCTTGTAAATGCCGGACAACCACTTCCGCATCTTGGCGAACACGCCTTTCAGCGGTGCGGTCGGTGCTTTGCCGTCACGTAGATACCGTTCGAAGCCACGGGCGAATCGCTCCTCGGCGCTGCGCGTCCAATTGCCGTCCGTCGCGCCCGCCCATTCCTCGGCGACACGAATGTCGGCATCTGTGATGCCCGACCGATGTTGCGCCGGAACATCCCGATTCAGGATCGTGCGGCGTGCGATGTGCGCCATTTCGTGCACGGCACTGGATACGTCGGCGGCACTGGTGGCGTAGATAATTGCCCGGCCTTCACGGGTGAATTCGACGGCTGCTTTGTTCTTATTCCCCGGCGTCAATCCGCCACGTAATGCACGGCCAACACCACGGCCCTTACTGAGCGATACTTTCGATGTGTCGATGTCCATCGCTTGGGTGAGCGATGCGACCGCCTCGGCCTCGGCCTTGCGCATGCGGAACACTTTGCGCAGGTTGTCAACGTCGAACGGCACGGTCTCGACGTCGTTCGGTTGCTTGCCGCCGTCGTTGGATGATTCGGATTGATAGAGGAAGTTCTGGCCTTCGACGTCGGGCTTGCCCTTGGGGGCTGGGTCGTCTTTGAATCCGATGTCGTTGCCTTCGCCGTCGATGAGCGTGTTCTGTTTGCCGACCTTCAAGTCTTCGACGGTGTTCTGGCCGAATACGCCGGTGCCGGAGTTGTCGGAAAACTCCTCGACATTGAACGACGTATCGCCGTCCTCCGCATCGAGCGAAACTTCCTCCGGTTGCACCTGCTGCAAGATGGCCGTACCCGAATCCACCGCAATCGGCTCGCCCGGATCAAGGTCGATCTCGATACCGTCCTTGATCGTGGTGCCGTCTTCGTTGCTTTCGATGACGCGATACTTGTCGCCTGCGATCTCGAATTCGTCGCCCACCTTCAATTGATCTTGAAACAGTACATCGCCCTTGGTCGGGTCCACGCCACGGGCGGCTTGTCGTTCGGTCTGATCGGTGGAGTCGAGCGCTTCGAGTACGCGCAATGCGTACACCGTCTGCGGGTCAGCACGTTTGAGGGTTTCGCGGTCCTGCAACGCTTCGCGGACGGCCTCGAATTTGCCGCGATCGCTGTCGCCATAGCGCTGCTGGATAATGCTGTCGGCGATGAATTGCTCGGCGTCCTCGCCTCGGTCGCGCAAATCCTGATAGATGTCTTCGCCGCGTGCCTTGAATCCCTTGCCGGTGCGCGAAGATTCGCCTTCTTTGAGAATCTTGACAGCCGTGTTAGCGAACGGCTTGCCGTACTTGGCCGCTACGATGTCGCGGATGGCCTCGGCTTCGCCTTTGAACGATGGGCCGAACTCGATGCGGTCGAGGGCTAGGTTTTCTTGCAGGTTGCCCGATTCGTCGGTGACGCCATCGGCGGCGCGGTAGTTGTCGACAATCAATCCCGCATTCACGAGGTTGTCGTATTCGCGGGCGATCTGGCGGCGCGCCGAGATTGCGGCCTTGCTCTTGGATCGGCCCGCGTTTTTGAGGGAATCGGCGGCGGGCTTGGATTTGCGGGCGACCTTTTTCGCATTTGGCTCGGGCGTTACTTCTGTTTCCCGCCCCTGTTGCGCGGTTTTGGTTTGTTCTTTTGCATTGGGTGGTTCGTTTTTCTTGAACTTCCAAAATTTGACTCGCTGTCCGCCAGTTACATTTAGCCCGCCCGCTCTTTCAAACTGCTTCGGGTCAAACGTGCCGGGTAACATGTTGTCAACTTCTCCGCGACCAAACGATTTTGGTTCTCCCACATGCGCGCGTCCGTCGACGAGATAAATGTTCCCGATGTAATCTCCGTTATCATCCCGTAATTCACCGCGATATGAACTTCTCGGAAACTTTCGGGGCGTAACCTTTATGAGGTCGTCTCGCGTTACTTCCGCTTGCCGCCCTTGCCGCACGACTTCGGCGGTTTGGGTTTCGGCATCGGCTTGCCCTTGCCCTTGTATGCTGCTGGGTTGTTGGCTGGCATTGGTGGTCTCCTGTTTCTGTGCGATTTTGAGTTCTTCTTGCAAACCATCTAACGAATTGGCAAGGTTGCCCATGCGGGCGTTGTAGGACGTTGTTTGTGCGCGCGAGCCGCCTTCGCCGGGCTTCGCCCTGTTATTGCGCGCCTTGTCCATACGTCGCTTGATTGACGCAATGTCTTTTTCGATAGCGGCAATCGGGCGCGACGCGCGAAAATCGCGAGCCTCAACATCCATGTTCTGAATGTCGAAACGCTGGCGACCCGCCGCACGCAGTTCACTGTATCGCTGGCTTAACTGCTCGAATGTATCTGTAGGTATTCCGCCCTCCCGAAAACGACTATCGAGAGATGCAAACTCACGCAAAATCTCTTCGCGCGACATCGTTTGCGGATCTGGTAATCTGCCAGCTACTTCCGTTTCTGCTCCTGTGCCCTGATCTCCCACCTGAGTTTCGACTTCTCCTGCGGACTGAGCGGGCTGTCCGGCCCCAGCAGCGTCTCGACGTCCTCGCTGTGCAGGTTGATCGCCCCCGCCCTGC
>JAUIHO010000261.1 GCA_030432035.1 Phycisphaerae bacterium | reverse complement strand
ATTGCGTACGGCATATTCGAATGGTAATAGACGCATGTCGATTTCCTATGCAGACCTAAAGCAAGATACGATGTCGCGGCTACCGGCTTGCCATGCTGGCACGAGTCCGGCAAGCACGCCGGTGATGGCGGCGATCGCAATCCCAATGACCAGAATCGCGGGCGACGCAACGATCGGAATCGTGTGACTTTCAACTGACAGCGCGAGGCCGCTGAAATGTAAGTACGCAATAGCCACGACACAGCCGACGATCGCGCCGATAAGGCTCAAAATGATGCCTTCGACGAGGATCAACCCTGCGACTTGGTTGCTGCGATACCCCAGCGTTTGCAGAATGGCATGTTCTTTCACGCGGTCCTGCACCGACAAAATGATGGCGTTGGCAACCAGTGCCAGCACGGCGGCCAGCGCACCCCAACCGAGATAACGCATGAAGCCGACGATCTCGATCACGTCGGTCGCGGCGCGAGCGACGAACGCTTTCTCGCTGCTGGTTTGCGTGGGCTCTTGAGCGCTCGCGAATACCTCGTCGATCGCCTTGGCGACCTGATCGAGTTGATCGGGCGACGCCACGGCAACATTGAACTGCGTCACGATCCCACCGGCACGACTGCCGGAGGCGTATTGCAGAAACTCGAGCGGCACATACGCGACGTTTTGATGTTGCGGTTCGTCGGAGCGGAATACACCGGCGACGTAAGACGTGATGCCCGCCGCTTCAAATCGGTCGCCGACTTTTAAGCCGCGCCGGCGCGCCAAGGTTTCCCCCAGCAGGGCGGCATCACCGCGAGATTTCCAGTCGCCAATGCTGCCCTCGATAATGTCGAGTCCCTCGGCTCCCTTTTGCGCAAAGTCTTCCTTTGGCACGCCGCGAAAGGTAACGACATCCAAGCTCGTGCGGCAATTGCTCACGACGATTTTGATCGGCGTAACGTTCTTAACGCCGTCGATGCGCGCGATCTGTTGCTCGTATGACTGTGGCATGCGGCTGGTATAGGGGCAATAGCGGTCCTTGCGATAAACGATCAACGTCGTGTCGTCGGCTTGTGCGGCCGTTGCGATTTCGACGCCAACTTGCATCGCCTGCACCGCTGCGAAGAGAAACATGGCAACTGCGACGCCTGCGATGGTAAGCAAGCTACGCATGCGGGCGCGGCGCACCTGCTTAAACACCAGTGGAAAGAAACGCGGTGCGATCATGCCGGCACCTCTTCCAATCGCGCGGCGTGCGGCGTATCGACCAAACGTCCCTTATCCAAATGCAGCGTTTGCTTTGCTTGATCGGCGCAGTGCTGATCGTGCGTAACCATCACCAGCGTTTTGCCGAGTTCGCCGTTGAGCCGTTTGAGCAGGTCCATAATCGCTTTGGCGCTGGCGCCATCCAAATCGCCCGTGGGTTCGTCGGCAACCAAAATGATCGGGTCGGTCACGATCGCGCGGGCGATGGCCACACGTTGTTCCTGCCCGCCGCTCAGTTGGCGCGGGAAGTGGTCGTGTCGATCCGCAATGCCCGCGAGTTCTAATGCCAGGCTGACCTTTTGGTGTCGTTGGCGACGGCTCATCGGGTGCAGCAGCAGCGGCAGTTCGACGTTTTCATATGCGGTTAGCGTCGGCACGAGGTTGTATAACTGAAAGATGTAGCCCATGTATTGACTGCGCCAATCGGCGAGCTGGCTGCGGCTCATCATTTGCAGTTCGTGTCCGTCGATCTTGAGACTCCCATGCGTGGGCTTGTCGATACCGGCGATGAGATTGAGCAGCGTGGTTTTTCCGCTGCCCGACGGGCCCATCAACGCAAGGAAGTCACCGCGCTCAACGTCGAGGTGGAGATCTTCGAGCGGCGTGATGGTCTGTTCGCCCTTTTTATACGTACGCGTCAGTGCGCGACATTCGATGAATGACATGATTGCTACTCCTTAAGCCTCGCGCGGCTCGATGCGGTCGCCATCGTTCAAATCCATCGGCGGATCGACGATGACGCGGTCGCCGGGACGCAGACCGTTGGTGATTTCGATGTTGCCTTCCAGTTTGCCGCTGCCGAGTTCGACGGTTTGCAACCGGGCAGTGCTGTCGGCTTGGTTAATCACAAAGACCTGCGTTTGACCTTCGCTTTTAACGAGTGCCGATTCGGGAACAAACAAGCGCGTTGCGCTGTCGGCTTCGTCGTCGGACGGTTCGTTGATCGCGAGGAACCGCGCGCGGGCGAGCATTTCGGGTTTGAGTTCGGGGGATGGATCTTCGATGGCCACTTTGACTTGCAGCGTGTTTTTCTGAACGTCGGCTTCGTGTACGACGCGCGAGAGCCGACCTTGAAATACGCGTTCGGGCAGTACGTCTACGATCACCTCCGCGGGTTGACCGACGCCGACCTTGGCAGCTTCAACCAATGGGATGTCGACGCGCACTTGCAAACGCTCGGGGTCGTACAACCGCAACACATGCGCTGACTGTGGCCGATCGGAATTGAGCATCAGCTTCGAGCCGGGCTCGACCAAGCGCATCATGACAATGCCGGCCACAGGAGCACGTACTTCCATGCGTCGCAAACGCAGCGCCGCCTCATCGCGTTGTACTGTTGCCGTGCGTACAGCAGCTTCAGCGTTGATGAATGCCGCCTTGGCTTCGGCGAGCGCACGCGTATCTTTGATGCGCAATTGCAGATCGTGGGCCGCGGCGTCGAGTTCGGCTTGCAGGCCCTGAATTTGCGCTTCGAGTACCGGCTTTTGACCTCGAATTACTTCGACTTCCGACTTCTGCGATTCGTAATCTTGTTTCACTCGCAAGACTTCAATGCTGCTGGCATGACCGCCTTTGGCAAGTGGTGCGACGCGATCGTATTCGGCCTTGAGATAGACGAGCCGCGCTTCTTCGCGCGCCAATTCGGCCGGCCAACGGTCGAGTTCGGCTTGTTTTTCCGCCAACATCGCGGCGGCCATGTCGCGTTTGCGAAGTAGTTCAACGGGATGATCCCAGTTGTCCTGTGCTTCGGCACGAAGTGCTTCGGCGGCAGCCAGTGCCGCTTGTTTTTCAGCGAGCACGCTTTCGGCGAATTCGAGCCCCAGTTTGGCGTCGTCATCGATCAAGCGTGCAACGACCTGATCCTTGTCGACGCGCTCACCTTCTAATACGAGTACGTCGGCGACCACGCCGTCGGTCAGCGCCGAAACGGCCGTCGGGAACGGGTCGGCTTCCACCCAGCCGGGGGCTTGCACGATGACGCCGCCCGTCGGCGCTGCTTCGACGTCGCGTTTGGCAATTACCGGCGCAACACGCACCGACTTGGGCGGCCAGAACGCTTCCTTAATGCTGCTCGCCATGAGCGCGGAGACGCCGACCAGAAAAACGAGCGGCACGCCCAGCCGCAACAGCCAGCGTCGGCGCGGTTGCGGAATGTTGGTCGTGGTGGGCTCAATCGGCTGGTCGGATGACCCGCGCGACAACCCTTGTACGTTGACGTTGGACATGATTCGATGTCCTCACAGATTTTAAGTTCTCACGTGAATCCGCAACTAGGTGATGCGTCGGCCCGTCATTCTTGATAGCACGGCGGAAACGTCCGGGTGCATGTTCGGGCTGTTTGGATGCCCAGCGGTGACCAAACGTCACCAACCTGACCGCAAATTCGGTAGCGGTCCGTATGTGTTGATTCGATTTTCGTTTTGGGACCGCGCAGCAGAGCGCTACGCTGTGAGATTAGGCCCGTGGAGGCCGAAAGAGATCGTCACCCGCGCGGAAGGCAGGCGTATCGAAGCTGGATAGTTGGAGAAGTGTGAATTGTTCGGATGAGGCGACCGGCAGGCCGATCGCAATCGGAGCGCACGGCAATTTGCCGCTGCCACAAGGGGCAGGGCAGCCGGGCGGGCAGTTACAAGGGTGCGAATCGCGTTCGTGTGGCTTGTGTTGGGGGCCGTTTTCGTGAGACGCCAAGGCCTCACCGTCGCAGCAAACCTCCGGGCAACTATCGACGCAGCACATCTCGGCGACGGCACCGTCTCCGGCGCAAGCGGTATCCAAGCAGGGCAGCGTCGCGTTAGGGGCGACCAAAAACCCGCAGGCGGCAAACGCCAAAATGTGTCTAACTGTGTACAACAAGCGAAAATCGCCTTTCTTTACGCCCAAGTATAAACTATCGCCGGTTTGGTTTCAGTCACGCCGATGTAACCCTTATCGACAACGGTTGCCTCGGCCATGCAAACGAGCGGCAACGACCGCAGGACGGCAACCTACGATGAATAATAGCGGACGATTTCGGACGATCTCGATTTTGGCAGTATGGAGTATCAGCATGCTGACGGCAGGCACGACGGAGTGGGCGATGGCGGCGGACGCAACGATGGAGGCCCTGACGGGGCCGAAAACGCGCGATCAGATCGAAACCAAGTACAAGTGGAATCTGGCGGATATCTTCGCAGATGACGCCGCCTTTGAGGCCGCGTTCAAAGATGTCGAAGCGAAACTGAAGGCGTTTAAGCAATTCAAGGGCACGCTGGGCAATTCGGCGGATAGCCTATTGAACGCGCTCGAAGCGCAAGACGCGCTGTCGATGGAACTCGAACGCGTGTATCTCTACGCCGGGCTCAGCTTTCACGAAGATATGAGCGTCTCGGCAACGCAAGGTCGGTTCGACCGCGTACAGAGCCTTGGCGTGCGTGCCGGTGAAGCCACCAGTTGGTTCGAGCCGGAACTGCTGAGCGTGGACGAAGCCAAGTTGCGCCAATGGGTAAGCGGCAACGAACAGTTGAAAGTGTACGAGCACTTTCTCGATGACATTCTTCGCGAGAAGGCACACGTGCTCAGCGCGAGCGAAGAATCGCTGATGGCCATGGCCGGCGAAGTGATGTCGGCCCCCGGCAACATCTTCGGTCAGTTCACAAACACCGAGTTGGACTTCCCCAAGATTAAAGACGCCGACGGCAACGAAGTGCAACTGACGTCGGGCAACTACTACAGCTTTATCTACTCGCGCGATCGCCGCGTACGTCGCGACGCATTCAACGGCATGCACGACACGTATGCCGCCAAGCAAAACACGATTAGCTCGATGTTGAGCTCACACGTGAAAACGCACATGTTTCGGGCCAAGGCGCGCAAGTATGAATCGTCGCTGCACGCCGCTCTGGCCGGGCCGAATATTCCGGTGGAGGTCTATCACAACCTGATCAAAACCATCAACGCCAACGCGCATCGCCTGCACGAATACGTCGCCATGCGCAAGCGCATCATGGGCCTCGATGAAATCCATCGCTACGACCTATACACGCCGATGATCGACATCGAGGAATCCAAGATTCCGTACGACGACGCCGTCGGCACGATTCTCGATGCGTTGCAACCATTAGGTGCCGATTATGTGTCGACGTTGCGTAAGTCGTTTGAAGCGCGTTGGATCGACGTGTACGAAACCAAGAACAAGCGGGGCGGTGCCTATTGTTGGGGCGCTTATAAAACGCATCCATATTTGCTGTTGAACTACGACGGCACGATGAACGATCGCTCGACGATTGCCCACGAAATGGGCCACGCAATGCATAGCTGGTACACGGCCAAGACCCAGCCCTATCCCTACGGTGATTACGCCACGTTCTGCGCCGAAGTCGCATCGACGGTAAACGAAGTAATCCTCGCGCATTATTTGCTCGACAACGCCAATACCGACACCGAACGGTTAATGATTCTGCAACAGCAGATCGAAGGCATCCGCACGACGGTCTTCCGCCAAACGATGTTCGCGGAATTCGAAATGAAGATTCACGAGATGGCCGAAGGCGGCACGCCGCTGACGCCGGATGCGATTCGTCAGACGTATCACGACTTGGTCAAGGCGTACTATGGCCCAGAGATGGTGATGGATCCGTCTGCCGACGCGGAGTGCCTGCGCATCCCGCACTTCTATCGCAACTTCTATGTGTTCACGTATGCCACCAGTCACTGTGCGGCTACGAACATCGGCAAGCGCATCATCGATGGTGAGTCGGGTTCGGTCGGGCAACTGATGACGTTCCGCTCGGCGGGCAGCAGCAAGTATCCGCTCGATGTGTTGAAGCTGGCGGGCGTCGATATGACCAATCCGCAGCCGATCGAAGACACGATGGAACTGTTCTCTCAGTTGTTGAATGAGTTCGAGACCTTGTATCGCAAACAACAGGCTGCGGGTGCGGCGACAAATTAACGTCGATCGCGGCTTGCCGAATTCGTAAACGTGAAATACACTTTGGTTGTTTGAAAGGAGAGGGCGGCGCGTCCTCTCTTTTTTTGTGTTTATGGTTAGTTTACCT
>JAUIHO010000260.1 GCA_030432035.1 Phycisphaerae bacterium | reverse complement strand
CGGGCGACCGTTAGAGTTGTTATGCGTCGGCATCGTTACATCATTCTCGCCCTCATCGTGCTGGCCATCTGCGGGTCGATCGGTTTTACCAGTTGGTATGCCGCGCGGCTGCATAGCAAACGCTATCTGCGCGACGTCGAACAGAAGGTGACCGACTTCTTCGGTATGCCGTGCCAGATCGCGCAAGTCAGGCCGCGCTCTTTTTTCAGTCGCGATTTTGTGGATGTCACGATCAACCTGCGCGACACGGGTACGCAGGTGTTCAATTGCGAACTCGCAACATGGCGCGAAGGCGTCGAAGCCGACGGTGCCGGGCATCGATTGGAGTTGCAGCACGGGCGCTTTGTGTTGGGCGATGCGCTGTGGGAGATGCAGCGGTATAAGCATCTGATTCGACCGGACATTGGGGCGGATATCGGCGACCTCCATCTGCGCGTGCTGCGGCTCGACGATTTCGCGATTCAATTTGAACGCGATGGTTTTCAATTGAGATGCTCGAAGGCCGGCGGTGATGTCGTGTTTTCCGACGCCAAGTCGGGCACGGCCACGTTCGTTGCCAATCGTTTAAACGGTCGCGACGTGCCCGATGGTGTTCGCATCGTCGCGAATATGATGTGTCGTCCTGTCTTGCGCGTCTCGGATATTCGTCTGACGGTGCCGGCGTTGCCGTTGCCCGATCTCGGACTCGATGCAGTGTTGGGTACGACGCCGACGACGGGTGTGTTTGCCGGCAAGGTGTCGTACATGGCGGGGGCGGATGGTTCGCCCAATCAGGCGGAATTGGAAGGCCTGCTTGAAGACGTGCAGTTGGCCGAGTTTACACAACGCGCGCCGTACGGTCCTTACGAGGGACGCGCGGGGATACGCGTGGACCGCGCGCGAATTGCGAATCGGTTGATCACGCATTTTCGCGGCGGCGGTCGCCTCGACGATGTGGTGCTGGCACCTTTGGCGACCCCGTTGGGGTTCGATCGACTCGACGGCGTGGCGTCGTTTGTGTTCGACGAAATCAACCTTGCGCTCAGCAAAGTCGAGCGCATTCGGTTTAACGGGCGGGTCGAACAGATTAGCCTCGAACAGTTGCTGCGCAAATGGGGCAAGGGGTCGGCAACGGGCGTGGTGACGGTGCGAATCGATAACTTTGAGATGGTCGGCGAAACGATTCGCGCGGCGGATATCGAAGTGTCGGTTGCGCCGCCTGCGAATCAGAAGGGGCTGATCGATCGGGCGTTGTTGCTCGATGCCGCCGAGCGCGGGCTCGGGTTCCAATGGCCGGCGGCGCTGCCTAAGCGGTTGCTGCCCGAAAAGATCGAGTATGTCGATATCGGCGCGCGGTTGTTGATTCGCGATAACAAGTTGCGCGTGTTGGGCACGCACGGTAGCGACGGCCGCGCGATTATCACCATTCGCGACCCGGTATTTGGGCGACCCTTAACGATATTTAGCGAACCGGGCCATGTGTACGATCTGACGCCATATATCGATCAGGTGTTGACGACGATCCAGTCGTATCAACCCGACGAAGTGAAGCAGTGGCTGGAAGACGTGGTGGAAGAGAACCGGCGGAAGACGGAACCGACGCCGTAATGGGGCGAATGAATAGAACGCGGTTCGTTTAGCCGCGATACGCCAAATACGCTTCTGCTTCTTTGCTGCCGAGATATTTCTTGAGCGTTTGCCGCTCGACGTTTTCCAATTCGATCAACATCAGGCCGTCTAAGACGTTGCCGAAGTCGGGGTCCACGTTAAATCCGAGCAGCTTGCCGTTGAGCTTCAGGTATTGCCGCAACAAGACGGGCATGTACTTGTGATCGATTTCGATCTCGGCGACGAGTTCATCCACATCGCGCACATCGCGCACGACGGCTGCCAGCAAGCCACGGTCGAGATCGAGACGACGGCGACGACGCAGCGGGTTCTTCGCCTTGACTAGCTTAGCCAAATCGCCGGCATAGCCATTGTTGCGCAGGAAGTTCACCAGCAACTGTTTGGTCATGTCGTGATAGTCGTTGCTAATGCTGACGGCACCAAAGAGCGCTCGGTATTGCGGATGGCGCACGAGATATTGGCCGATACCTTTCCAAAGCAGCATCAACGGTGCGTAGGATTTTTGATACTCGAGACGAACAAACGAACGGCCGAGTTCGAGCGCGCGATCGATCTGCTTCAACAGCCCGGGTTTAATTTTGAAGAGCGTGCTGGTGTAAAGACCGTCAATGCCGTGCTCGTTTAGCACCTGATCGGCTTGGGCGAATCTATACGCACCAACGATGTGGCGCTGCGTCGTGTTCCATATGAACAGGTGCGTGTAATGGGCATCGAACTTGTCGATATCCGCCGCTTTTCCCGTGCCTTCGCCGACTTTGCGGAACGTGACTTCGCGCAGGCGACCGATCTCCCGTATGCAGGCGGGGATTTGATCGGTGGCGGCGTAATACACGTTCAGGTCGCTGCTTTTGGCGAGCAGGTGCGAATCGGGCAGCGCGTTGATCTCGGCTTCCAATCGTTCGGTCGGCTCGGCGTCGATGATCTTTTCGTATACGCCGTCGCGCGGGTCGATTTCATTGCCGGTTGGCAATGCGGGGCGACGACCGCTGGGGGCTTGGCTTTTTAAAAGGTATGTACGCAGCCGCAGATAGGCCGTCATCTCGTCAGCATCTTCGTAGCGTGCGAGTTGCTTATGCGGAATGACGCGCCCGATCTCCATGTCGATGCGGGTATCTTGTCGCTTCAGCATTTCGCGCGGCAGCATGATCGTACGCAGACGCGGGTGCACGAGACCGAGACTTTGGAATAGGCGGCTATTGCGACCATCAAAAAACATGGGCAATACTGCCGCGCCGGAGCGCTTCACGATGCGCGCGACTGTCGAACTCCATGCGGGGTCCGTTACTTCCCGGCGTTTGAGCGACAGGTGTGACACTTCACCGGCGGGAAAGACGCCGAGCACGCCACCGGCTTTGACCCACGAAATCGCCTCGCGCATCGGGGCGAGATTGCGACGACTCGCATCGCCGCCGCCGAACGGATCGACTTGGATGAGCGAACTTCGCAGCTCGGGCAGCAGGCCCAATAGGTAATTTGCCATCACGCGGGCGTCGGGCCGCACGCGATGCAGCAGGGCCATGAGGATCATGCCCTCGATACCGCCGAACGGATGGTTGGCAACGACGACCAATGGGCCGGTCTTGGGGATGCGTTCCCACGCGGCGATGTCCGGTTCCCAATCGATGCCGAGTTCGTCGATGACGGCCTCAGCGAAGTGCTTTTCCGATCGGGCGCGACGCAGGCGCGCGTAGATGAGATTCATGCGCGGAAAGGCCAGCACGTTTTCGACCAACGGCAGCGACCAACGCACGGCGGTGCCCTTAATGGACGATTGCTCGGGGGAGGGAATCCGAAACGGTCGCTTGTAGGTGGACGACATGTCAGTTTCCGATCGTGGGGGCGCGACGTGCTGCCGGCAGGTCGCGACCGCCCAAGGGCGATGTAGGTCGTTTCGATACCATCATAACTAAGGCCGCAGCCGCGTCTTGCGCGAAAGTGTTAGAATCTCGCTAAAACTCGGCGGGCACTCAGTTAAGGCTATCACCCTTCATTCAAATAAAACGAATTGGGTGGGCGTGCTTTTCCCGAGTCGCAACCGATTCCTTAGGGCTTTCGCGATCGCGGACCGCAGCCCATACTGGCTGCGAAACAGCTAACATCACCCGAAATGATATCCACTTTGTGACGTAGCCAACCCATGTCCGAACACCTAACGATTGAAAATGTTCGTAAACGAATCGCCGCGTGCGACCCGAAGGTCGGTGCCGTCTTGCAGGTATTGCCCGAGCGCGAAAGTGCTCAACAAGCCGGTCCGCTGGCGGGGCGACCGGTGTTGGTGAAAGACAACATTTGCACGCGGGCCGGGGTGACGACCTGCGGCTCGCGCATGCTGGAGAAATTCACATCGCCATATGCGGCGACGGTGATCGAGAAGTTGGAAAACGCAGGTGCCGTCATCGTTGGCAAGACGAACATGGACGAGTTCGCCATGGGCAGCTCGACCGAGCATTCGGCGCTGCAGGAAACTCGCAACCCTTGGGATTTGGAATGCGTGCCGGGTGGTTCGTCGGGTGGCGCGGCGGCGGCGATTGCGGCGCGGCTGGCCGACTATGCGTTGGGCAGCGATACGGGCGGGTCGATTCGGCAACCGGCAGCGTTCTGCGGCGTGTGTGGGTTGAAGCCGACGTATGGGCGCGTGTCGCGCTACGGGCTGGTGGCGTTTGCGAGCAGCCTCGATCAGATCGGGCCTTTGGCGCGGGATGCGCGCGGTTTGGCAGAGTTGCTGTCGGTGATTGCGGGTAAGGACGAACGCGATTCGACGAGTGTGGATGAGCCGGTGCCGGACTATGTGGCGGAGATGGAGAAGTCGCTGACGCCGCTGCGCATCGGCCTGCCGCGCGAGTATTTTGGTGAGGGGTTGAACGACGAAGTGCGGACAGCCGTCGAAGCGGCCGTGGAGCAATTTAAGAAGCTAGGGGCCGAGGTCCGCGAGATTGACTTGCCGCACACGCAATATGTGATCGCGTGTTATTACCTGATCTGCACCGCCGAGGCGTCGAGTAACTTGGCGCGATTCGACGGCGTGCGATACGGTCATCGTACGGCCAATCCTGAAAATTATATGGATGTCTATTTTAAGAGCCGCGCCGAGGGCTTCGGTTCGGAAGTGAAGCGACGCATCATGCTGGGGACGTACGCGCTGTCGAGCGGATATTACGATCAGTATTACGCCAAGGCATTGAAAGTGCGCACGCTGATCCGGCGGGACTTTGAAAATGCGTTTAACGATTGCGATTTGATTTTGTCGCCTACCACGCCGTCGCCCGCGTTTAAGCGTGGCGATAAGTCCGCGAGCCCGTTGGAGATGTACCTCGGCGATATCTATACCACGGCGGCGAATCTCGCGGGGATACCGGCGTTGAGTATTCCGTGCGGATTGACGCAATCGAGGCTACCGATCGGTTTACAAATGATGGGGCCGCTGTTCAGCGAAGGGCGCTTGCTGAATGCGGCGCATCACTATCAAAAAGTGACGGACCATCACGAGCAGAAGCCGCCGGTGAGTGCGGAGTAGGGCGATTCGTCGGTCATGCATTCGCTGGTTTCGCTCACGTAAACGCAGATTCATATCGCAATCGCCGGAAATTGCATGCATTGCAGTCGAGTCGCGGTTCTAATTATCCGGAATGGGGCCACGCATTAGACCCTTTGGATGTTGGTTAATGTGAAGTCGTTTCTTAGGAGGTCGGCTATGTTGTTTCGATGTTTTTCGTTCGCGCTCGTTATGTGTTTCGTCTCGGCGGCCTACGCCGAAGCGCCTTTTCAGGACATCACTTTTGATGCGGCGCTGGAAAAAGCGACGGCGGAAAAAAAGGTGGTGATGATCGACTTCTACACCACATGGTGCGGGCCGTGCAAGATGCTTGATAAGCAAACCTGGCCCGATGAGGACGTGCGCACTTGGATCAACGAGCACGCCATCGCGCTGAAAGTCGATGCCGAAAAGAAGCGGGATTTGGCGAAACGTTTCAAGGTGCGTGCTTATCCGACGATCGTGTTTGTTAAGAGCGACGGAACCACACTCGACAGCATCGTTGGCTTTCGTAGTCCGAAGGATTTTATAGCGGCGGCCAAAGGGGCGTTGTCGGGCAAGCCAGCCGATGTGCGCGCGAAAGAGAAGTTTGAAGAAGGCGACCAGAACGACCCGATGGAACGCAGTCGCCATGCGGATCGGTTGGCGCAACTTGGCAAGCACAAGGAGGCGTTGGAGCACTATCTTTGGTGTTTCGATGAGGGGCACAAGGCCAACCCGGCATTTGTTGGTGTCCGTGGGTCGTTTTTGCTAGGCAAGATATCGAGACTGGGTCAGTCGTACCCACCGGCGATCAAAGCATTGGAAGAACGCCGCAATCGCGCGGAAAAAACCGTGAGCGACTTCGTTGACGGTAAGCATACCGGTTCGCTACGGCTGGTGCGCGAGGCTTCCGACGATCTGACGATTATCAATGACGAGTTAGAAGAAAACGCGCGCACGATCAAGCTTTACGACCGCTTGATCGAATGCGAGCTAGCCGGTGTGGAGGAGATTCGCCGCAACCTGTTTCATCGCATTAAGGACGATCTTATTGCGGCCAAACGCTACGACGATTATTTGCGCGATGGCGATCCGCTACGGCCTGGCGGCGATCAAGAACGTGGGCGGCGGCGCGATGGCCCAGGCGATCGACGAGCGCGAGAAGAACGGCGCCTTCGAATCACTCGACGAGTTC
>JAUIHO010000020.1 GCA_030432035.1 Phycisphaerae bacterium | reverse complement strand
AGGTTGCAGCGCTGCCACAGCATCCCATGAGCCCACGTCCCACCATGAACAACCCAACTCAATGGTGATCACATTCTTCGCGTTCTCCATCACACCGTGATCAATAGAGATCTTACGCAACTTCGAATAAAGATCGGCAATCAATTGAGGCCGTGGGTCGTCGCCCCAGCAAGCAACAATTTCTTCCAAACCGGCCATGTTTTCGGGCAGGCATCGCCGCATCTCATCCACCAACGTATCGATCCGCCAAACAAACATTCCGCTGTTCCAAAGATGTTGACCGTCGGCCAAGTATCGGATCGCAGTTGCTCGATCGGGCTTTTCCTTAAATTCACGTACGCGAAACGTGTTGTCGGAAAGCGCTTCTCCTAGGTGTAGGTAACCGTACCCAACATGCGGATGCGAGGGGCGCACGCCCATCGTGGCCAATGAATGCGGACGACTGTCTATTGCATTTAGTGCCGTCCTGACAGTCGACTGAAATCGATCGACCGGCTCGATCAAATGGTCGGCCGTCGTCACCAACATTTTTTGGTAGATCGCCTCACGGTGCAGCAATAGTGCGGCCAACCCAATCGCGTTGGCGGTATTCCGCATATCGGGTTCTGCGATGATGTTCTCGCTGGGCAGATCAGGTAGATCACGCTTGGTCGCCGCTACCATCTCTTGTTGGGTCACCACATAAATGGCGGTCGGCTCGATCAATCCTAAGAGCCGGTCGTAGGCGTGTTGCAAGAGAGAGCGCTCACCGAATAGTCGGAGAAACTGCTTCGGCCGAGACCGACGAGACAATGGCCATAGCCGCGTACCGGAGCCGCCGGCGATAATGATCGCACATGTGTCGGACGTTAGCATGCCGGGTCAGTAATTCCTGGGTGAATACAAACGATATCCAGGTTGCGGCATCGACTGTATCTGGGGCCTAAAGAGTGTCCCCATCAATAGTGCCAGCCCCAAGAACACAATAACGCGCAACAATCCCTGCACCGTCATCGATGTGAAGTCACCGCGCCATTCGCTTGCAAAGTCTGGGCTTGCCAATAGCCAAGCCAACCAGAGGACTTGGTTATGGCTGTTCGTCACCAAATAGGTATTGAGCAGTCTGACAAACTTACCCGTAATAAACAAGACAACAACTACACCTAAGACTCCAAAGTTACAGTACGCCTCACCAACAAAAATCGGTGCCAAGTTGTTTTCCGGGCGTGACTCGTTGTAATACATCTGGGTAATAACCCATCCGGAAGCATCGGGCTTGTCGGGCCATATAGATCGCGGTATCCAGAAAAGAAAGGCTGGGACATATCCGCTACCCATCAGGTAGGGACGACTTTCGGGAAACTGATCGATAATATACTCGTAAACAACCCAGTTGATCTGAATTCCGCCCATGAACTGTCGGAGTGCTGCATTTCCGAAAGCATCGCCCTGTTCGTTTACGATTCCAAGTCGAGCCCCTCGGGTTGCCGCAAGCACCTGCCCGAGAACGAGTCCGGAACCAAGGATGACCGCCAGAAACGCAAGGCGCACGACCAACGGACGTCGGATGACTTTCTCGCGGTAGAAGAATGCCAGCGTTGCCACCATCATGCCGATTAGCGGACGCCGAGAAAACACAAATCGAAGAACCAAATATGTACAGCCTATGGTTGAGGCAGCCATCGCAACCTTCAGGAAAAAGCCTTGGCGCGAAAGAATGCCCATTAGGCTAGTAAGCGCGATAGTGCCAAGAAACCCCATCGAAAGGCCTTGAACAACAGTTGCAAGCCCGCCCGGCAAATAAGAACCACCAAATGCAATTGCCAAGAAACACGGGACTGCCATCGACCAAATCGCAATCAACTGAAATGAAGATAACGTCGGAGTTGGCGTCGGTATTTTCCTTGCCAAACGCTTAAACCTGCCGGAATACAACCCTAGAACATAGGCAAACACACCTAAGAAAATAATTCCGGTGGTGTAGCCCAAGATCGGCTTTGTGTACCGATTTGGGGAGTAGATTGCAGCAGTTATCATGCCGCCGGGAACGAAAATAATGAAACCGGCCCAGCTAATTGCAATCGGGTCGAAGACGGTTCCTTTTTCAACGTAAAGGTATACGAGCAGAAAAATGGCGGCGACAAAAAATGTCAGAATGCCGAATGTAAAAAGCGTTTCATCCATGTGTGCCGCCTGCGCAGAAGGAGTCCCCGTTTATATCGTCTGCGCATGGCGCTTGGTTCAATAACTATGGAAAAAACCGTTGAATAACTCCGATCCGCGTAGCGTGGGTACGGGGCCACGAACAAGCACTAACATTTCCTCTTGAGTTGAAGGTCCTGAAATATCGCCTTAAGCCGCCCAATTCTCGCTTTCTGATCGAAATGTTCGACCGCGTATTCCCGTGCGTTGCTCGTTAGCCGGCGGATTCCTTCACTGTCGTGCAGCAATCGACGAATCTTGGCTGCCAGATCGGCGACGTCTTCTCCTCGATAATGGAACCCAGTCTCGCCATCGATAATCAATTCCGACGGGCCTCCGCGATCCGCCACGACACAAGCACAGCCGCATGCGATCGCCTCCGGAACGACATATCCGAATGCCTCACGAGTAGAGCAATTCACGAAAATGTCGCCTGCTGCTAATTCCTGATACGCCGGTGTCACCGGACCGGTAAACCGGATCGCGTTAGCATGACGCGGGTCGACTACGCCTTTTAATTTTGCGAAGGTTGGGTTGTCGTCGCCAACCGGCCCCCCGATGACCGTTAGCCGACAATTCTCACCTGCATCGCGAAGCGCTTGCACGGCCAAAATTGCTACATGAAGATTTTTAATTGGTGATATGCGCCCGAGAGCGACAATATGTGCCGATTGCTTTTCGACGCTTTGAACCGATTGCTCGATTGATTCAAAGTCGACCCCGTGTGGGAGGACCAGAGCTGTATCTTGAAGATTTCCATGCAACGAATCGCGTACGACCCTCGATGGACATATTGATGCAAGACAACGTTTGTCCACGAACCGAGAGAACAAACGGCGCTGTAAGCCGAGAAAGCGATGGCGATCTAAAACATGGGAAAACCCCGCAACGACTCGTCGTTTCGCATCGCGCATGCCGAGACCCAACGCAACGATATTGTATGGGCTGCGCGTATAGATAAGGCGGGTTGACTCATTCGCTAGCTCTGCTGCGATTGCCGCCCCAGTTGCCTTACATTCGCGAATAGCTGCCCAAGCTCGCGCTGGCGAACGGGCTAATTCAAATGGCGGGACCCCCGGCAACGATTTACCGAGGACTGTTACGTCCGCACCTAGGCCGCGTAGCTCGTCGACAAAACATCCTTCGTCAACGCTTATGTACTCGAATAACAAGCCAATCGGCGGTCCGAACTTCAAGTCGAGCAGAAAGTTCGTGCGAATCCCACCGGATTCACCGCCGAATATCACGACTGACACTTTAGTTGACTCGTTTGCGTTAACTGTCATTGTTTCGATAACTCTGATACCTAACGAAGCGGTTCTTCCGCAGACCAATTCCCCCATACCATCAATCCACTTGGTGGGGATCGACTTCTTTCGCCTCTGTCTGGACATCGGCGAGAATCCTGTTTGGCCGCAAAAATAAGTAGAAGAATGGAACTCCCCACGAGAGACATGTCATAACGGCCGCCAGAACCAATGCTTCCACGGCACCTCTTGCACCACGAGTAGGAACGAGCAAAAACAGCGCGATCAAACGCGATGCAGCAATAGACGTCGCAATAACCGGTAGGCGTTTCAGCGAAATAAATTTAACGACAAAGGGGCGGAGCGTAATCGCTAAGCCAAAGATAACCCGCGCAGCCAGCGCCAGATTCCAAAACGGCAGCGCTGCGTCGCGAAGATCTGGATAAAGTATCCCCAGAATGAAATCGCCGAGCACAGCCCCCAAAAGAAATAGAGCTACCGCTACCACCAGGTTTCCAAGAAGATATTTCCAATAGAATGCAGTTGAAAAGCGGCCCTTATCTTTGACTTTGCCGAGCATCCCTTGCGACAAATTCGATATCAGCGTCGGTACCGCTGTAAAGAGCTGGGTGGTGCCCGCCGCTACGAAAAAGTTGCTGACGTCGCTAAGCTCCCACCATATTCCGATCACGATTCGATCCAATTGACCTGCGGATGCAACGATGAACGCGCTAATCCCCATCGCAAAGACCGCTTGTGACGCCGGCTTAGCATATTCTGGCGTCCACAATGGCTTTTCGTTAAGTATGTGCCGCGTTTGAGAGAAGAGAACGCCCGCAATAATGGCCATTCCCAATAACTGTACCCACGCAACCGGTAACACGTTGCCATCGGACACAAAGAGTAACGAGACAAACAGGAACGCCTGCGGAAAAATATGAAAAAAAGCGAGGCGACGAAAGTCTCTCTTGACCATGAACTGGGCGGCAACTGCTTCCACAACATTTTGCAGAAACATAAAAATCGCCAACGGAATTAACAGTTGAGCGATTACGGGTGCCTCACAATATTCAGCCAAGAACTCGCGAAAGACGATCACTGCTGCAACGACCGGCAGCATGATTAATAAGGACAACGCAAAACAGGTACGTACGATCCTGCGTTGTCCGCCTTCATTCTCTTTGGCATACTCCCGTAGGGTATATCCGACCAATCCGTTTACCGGCGTCGTGGCGACCGAATTAACCAGCCCCAGCCCGACCAAATACGCACCGAAAGCGTCTGCTCCCACATAGGTAACCAGCAATGGAAAAAAGAGCAGACGCGAAACGGCCAGCGTGCCGAATTGATCGACGGCGATCCACGCTGCCTGCGACGTTCGGGGGGAAACAATCTTCTCCCGCATCGAGTTTAGGAGATGGTTAAAATTGATCGATGAAACCTCGATATAAGCGGTGACCTGTATCGGATGCTCGAAGTTATCCGGACGTCGCCGCATCGATAACCGATTAGGAGCTTGCGACAAACTACGACCATTGTCGATGGAACACGTCGGCTCAATGGCAGTACCGAGTTGATTATTGTGCGGTACACTACGGTCGCCTCAGAAGGAGTTCAATCTTGCCTGCAATCACAACGAGTTCACGTCGCCTAAGGCTGGTTGCACGGCTTGCACGCCTCATGCCTCCGGTATTGTCCGGCCGATTCGGCGCGAAGTTCTACCATCACACGCTCGGGGCAAAGGAAAACGTCGGATTTTCGGCCAAGTCGAGCCTTGCCCCTATCTACTTCGAATATCCGCGTTTCGAGGTTCACGCCACCACGTTCGCTCTCCGGGGATTTTTTGAGTGGCGCAATATCGTCATCGCCAATACCGTCTGCAGAACTGGAGATTGTATCGTCGATGTCGGTTCCAATATCGGTACTGAAACGCTGTTATTCGCAAAGACGGTGGGATCGAGCGGTCGAGTCGTCGCGTTTGAACCCAGCCCAGACAATTTTGAAACACTCAGACATTTGAAAGAACTCAACCATCTGGATCAACTTGATCTTCGTTCTGAAGCCGTATCGGACAAAATCGCCGAGCTCAAGTTCCTAATGTCAACTGATGAAGTTAGTACCGGCGTCGGCCGCATCGTTACGGAGCAGGATCAACGCGCGATCACGGTCAACAGCGTAACGCTTGACAGCCTCTACGAAGTAGGAGCCATTCCAAATCCGAGGCTAATCGTAATGGATGTAGAAGGTGCCGAGTACCTTGTCATCCGTGGCGGCAAATTGCTTATTGAACGTGCGCGCCCAACCATCATTTTGGAAATCGAACCCCCGCTTCTCGCGCAACACAACCTCGATTCAACTCAGATTTACGAGTTGTTAAGCGAGCACGGATACGCATGCTACTTGATCGATCAATGGGGACTCACTGAAGTCAACGGAGATGATGCAGCGACCAAACGCGGAAACTGGTTCTGTGTCATGCGTGACGACAACGATCGAAATAGGCTCATCCCAAAAATCAATAAGAACTTGCGCCGAGCCGCTCTACTACCCTTGATTCCAGGAATCAACCCGGCTGTGATCAATCGCTAATTGCGCCACACGGTTTATTTGCAATCCGTTTAAGGTTGTGCCTTTTTGTGCGCTGCAGTTGTCCTTCCATCACTCGCTCAAAATACCCGTTATCGTAAATCTTGGTTTCTCGCCCCTCCAACTGACAATCGCCTTCAGTGTGAGACCATCGCGATCTACAAATATTGCTTCAGAAGATTCGCCGAACGAACCCTCGCGAATGATCTTTTCAAACCGCGGTGACCGACCCCACCAATTCGCGGCGTCGCGCACGCGCGAAATCTCCCGTACCACGTCATTCGGGTGAATGGCATCGAATTTTGCGCCCAGTAAGAAACACCGGATTTCTTGTCGGTATTGCCCTTTTGCCCCCCAATCGACCCAGCCATTATTGCTTTCCCCCAAGAATATCAGCCGATCGTTGAGTAAGTAGCGACCGAATTCAGGGAATGCGTGTTTGCCGCGATAGGCACCCGAGATCAGGTGACCAAACGGCAGAAAGATATCAGCCCCTTCGATCATGGGAAACTCAGGCATCTCGGCCAGAAGTTTACCCACTTCTAAAACAGGTCCATGGTAATCGGCACTAATCACGTCAATGTATGAGGCATTTGCATCGGCTGAAAGCCTGAACAACTGCTGCCAATCCAGAAGATCTTGTCGAACGTTCGGGTCGGCACAAGAGCCGCCCGGTGTTGGCCTAGTGTAAAAACCAACGCGCGTTCTATCACCGACGTACTTCCGCGACCAGTCGATCAAATCGGGATGGTAACGCGAATGAAATCCTTGCTTAAAGAGGCAACAGCCAACTTCTTCACCCATCGCCTTACCGACTTCCATGTGGTGGCTCATCTGCCCCCAGAACTGCACCCACGGCAATATGTCGCGGTACTCCCGTAATTTTTGTTCCAGTTTGTCGATATCGAATCGATACGTATTCTGCAACTGAACATTTCTGAAACCGTGCGCATGGATCATCCAACTGGGCGGTTCTTTGCGATAAGGTAATTGATTCAAAAACGGTCGCACGGCCGCGCGATACACATCCATCGCCTTTCGCCAATCGCCCGAGACCGAGACCTGACGATATCGAACCGTCGTGCGAGTTCCCGGGTCCAAGTCGACCGGCATCGAGATCGCTTCGCGACCACGTGAATACAGCAGATCGACTTTCTGTGGGGGCCAATCATCCGCGTATAGCAGCTCGCTTGTCTGCCCGCATTCGGAAATGAGAATCGGCGCAAATAGCATTCCCGGATAGGTCAACCCGCGCCAACCCCACTCCTTCAGTGCACTCGATGGAATCCGCTGACCAAACTTGAATGCGGTAAAGACCTCATACGTGCCGGCACGAGGTTTCGAAGCGATTGGGTAGAGTAATTTGGTAATCGACTCTTGCGCTTGAATTCGAAGCTCAACCCGCCCATCGCCAAGGTCTTTTGCCTCGACGATGGCGATCGCGTCTGAGCGATCATTGCTACTCCCCGGTCGAGTCGATTTGATCATAACCGTTTTGCCGGTTGCGTTCGTAACGCCGACAGTTACGTCGACATGTTTTTCCGGCGCAGCGCCCTGTGCGTTAGATTGTGCGCGACAGCCGGTCGAAAAAAACAAAGCCCAAATTAGGATGACACTGAAAGTTCGATTTGTCGGATGTGTCGTTGGCATTACATAACCTTCAACGCGACGTCAGGCGAATAGCCGCATCTGGAATCCCGGATTCGGAGGTGGCGGCAAGTGACCCGATTCACCAAACCATATAACCTCTCTATTGAGCATTTCGAGCGTTGGGCTCGATCACCAGGCGTTATTTTTCGTCAGCGTCCGGGAAGCATATGATGCCGACATGCCGCCGAGCAATGAAGATATCAGCATCGAGTATAGCCGTCCCGGCCTATTACCCAATTTCGCAGTTTATCTGCTCCTCATCGGTATTATGATGCCCGCTCGCTGGCTCGTCTGGTCGCATCCCGATCCGACACATCCCGATGAAGTCGTGTTCGTCGAAGCATTGGGCTTTCCGATGGCGTATCCCGTGCATGCCCCGGGCTATCCGCTATGGGTCGGGCTCGGCACGGTAGCGCAATCCTTCGGGCTCACCGGCTATACGGCCTTTAAGATTTGGTCGCTCGCGGCGTCGTTGATAGGGCCGTGTGTGTTGCTGGCATTGGGCACTTACTGGTTTTCCCCACGCATCGCCCTGCTCACGGCATTACTCTTTGGATTGCTGCCCGTCACGTGGTTTCATTCCGTCACAGCATCGACGTACGTTACGGCGAGTTGTTTCGGTATTGCCATCGCCTGGCTGATTTGGAGCAGCATTGGGCGGCAATGTAGCCTGCGCTTTTGGCTCGCATCGATTGCTCTCTGCGTTTGCCTGTTTCTGCGAACCGACGTTCTGCTGTATTTGGGGCCGTTGCTCTTGTTCGGTGCCTACTGTCATCGACGCATCGCAACGGCCGTCGCCCTGCTCCTGCCGCCGTTGGCATTGACTTTGTTTTATTGGCTGGCGCACCAAGTCTACGCGGGTGCCGAGCCGGACGCATTCGCACGCCGCAGTTTGCACGCTCGTGACGTGGTGTTAGGAACCAGTGTGTTCGAATTGGGTCTGGTCGACGGTTTATTGCGCAACGGCGTGAAGGTGCTCGCGAATCTCGGCTGGAATCTTGGTAGCCTTACCGTCGTTCTCGTGGTTGCCGCCCTACTGCGCCGACTAACGCATTCGCTTTATGACGAAGGCAACGTTCGTTCTGTAGATGCGTCTGCCACCCTAGCATCGCAGCGGCGTTGGTTTGCCTTAATCTGGCTAATGCCGGGCTTAATGTTTCTCACGCTGATGCATTGTGTGCAGGGGTATTTCCTTTGGATTCTGCCACCGCTTTGTCTCGGTGGCGTCCTGATTGCGTACCGTTTTTTGCCATCGCGTGCCTTGGAAACGGCACTCGTGATCGCGATCGTGTTGACTGTCTTGCAATTTGTGCTGTATCCGTGGTCGGCGGATTCTGCAGGCACCAAACGAACGATCGACGCCAAGATCGGCTATCTATCGCTGCGCGGGTTGCAACAAATTGATCGACGCGAACAAATCCATCGACAGGGTGATACCTGGAAGACGGATGCTCATGCCGATTAAAAATATGAGATAGCAATTCGTTTCGAACGAAGCTTACTCGTAACGCAGCGCTTCCACCGGGTCGAGCCGCGACGCCTTCCAAGCAGGATAGATTCCCGAGACAATTCCCGTCATCGTTGCCATCGCCAGCGCCACGATCACCGAACTCATCGTCGTGATGGTCTCGAACAAACGCGTCACGGCTTCGATGCCGTTGGCCAAGCCCCATCCGCAGGCCACGCCCACCGCCCCGCCTAGGAAGGAGACGACGCTTGCCTCGATCAGGAACTGCTGCAATACGTCGGTACGGCGCGCGCCCATGGCCATGCGCACGCCGATTTCACGTGTGCGCTCCGTCACAGCCACCAACATGATGTTCATAATGCCGATGCCGCCGACGACGAGGCTAATGCCGGCGATGGAATAGAACACGACGCTCAAAATCGCCGTAAGCTGGCCAAATTGCTGCACCATGTCGCGCTGGGCCTGGACTGAGAAGTCATCTTGCTTGCCCGCGCGAATCTTATGCTGCATACGCAGCTCGCGTTTGATGGCTGTCTTGGCGTCTTCGATCTTCTCATCTTCCGCCGACAGCGCCTCGACCATGATCATCTGCACCGAGTTGAGGAAAAACAGTCGATCCATCGCCGTCGTGATCGGCACGATGACGGTGCGATCCAAATCTTCAGAGCCGACGTTACCTTCGCTATCCATCACGCCGACGATCGTGAACGTGCGCGGCCCGCTCGTGCCGGTGATTTTTATCTCTTCGTTAATCGCAGGGCGCCCCGCAAAGAGTTCCTCTTTTACCTTGGCACCCAACACGCAGACCGACGATTTCGCTCGGACGTGCGCGGCATCGAAGAAGGCACCTTCGCGGACTTCGTGATTGCTGAGCTTGGGGTAAATCTCCGTTGCGCCGACGACCTTGCTGGACGTGGTCTTGGAACGGAACTTGATCGTCGCGCCGCTGCCGACCTGCGGCATGGCGTATTGAACGCCCTCGCACTTGGCGACGGCTTCGGCGTCTTCGAGTTTGAGCGAGTCAAAGTTGGATACGAATCGACCGCTGCGCCTTTGAATGGCCGGCGTCACGAAGATGCGCTTGGTACCCATCGACGCGAAGTTATCGCGAATGTTGCTGCCCATGCCTTCCAAAATCGCCATCGCCGCGACAACGGCAGCTACGCCGAAGATAACGCCCATGGTGGCCAGCACGGTGCGCAACGGATGCACCGTAAGGCTGCGTAGCGACATGAGACAGATGCGAATGAAGAACAAGGGCGTTTCCTTAAGCGCTGTGGCACCGGTTTGTAACCGGTGATCTGCCACCGGCTGTAACTACATTGCGCGACACTCTAAACAACTCAGTTGCACCCCTCACCCCTGCCCTATCCCCTCGGGGGAGAGGGAGTTGGTCGCGCGATTTCGTTGTTGTCATCGAGCATTCGACGAGCGAAATTCGGTTTAGCAAGTCCCCACGCATTTCAATCGTCCCGCAACAGGTCACGATGACCGCTTCCTTACGGGCGCGGCTCTGATTTTGTTGCGCGTGCATCACGATTACGCCTCCACCGGTCGCGCGATGGGTGGCGGTGGTTTATCCGATTGCGAAGTTGTTGCCGGCGCAGTCTTTTGGGCTGCTGCAATGGCCGCTTCTACATTAGCATGGGCACCAAGCAATTCCTTTCGCACACTCTCATCAACCGGCTTGTCTTCCACGATTTTTCCGTCGCGCATGCGAATCACGCGTTTGGCCTGCACGGCGACGTCCATTTCGTGCGTCACGAGAATCACCGTCACGCCGCTCGCGTTGAGCTCGTGAAAGATCTTCATGATCTGCGTGCCGGTTCGTGTATCGAGGTTACCCGTGGGTTCGTCGGCGAGAATAATCTTGGGCTCGTTGACGATGGCGCGAGCGATGGCCACGCGCTGACGTTCACCACCGGAAAGTTCGCTGGGCTTGTGCGTCGCGCGTTTGTCGAGGCTCACGCGTTCGAGCGCACGCATGGCGCGTTCGCGGGTGTTGCCGCGGCGACCGTAAAAGAGCGGGACCGAGACATTATCGATCGCGGGCGTGCGTTGAATCAGGTTGAACGTTTGAAACACGAAGCCGATCTTCTGATTGCGCACGGCGGCCAATTGCGAATCGAGCATGCTGCTAACGACTTGGCCGTCGAGAATGTACTGCCCCGCCGTGGGCCGATCGAGACAACCGAGCAGGTGCATCATCGTGCTCTTGCCGCTACCCGATTGACCGGTGATGGACACGAACTCACCTTGATTGATGGTGAGGTCGACACCGTCGAGGGCGCGCACGATCGTGCTACCCATTTGGTAGTGCTTGGTGAGCCCGTGAAGTTGGATCAGTGCGTTGGCCAAAATTCTCTCTGCGTCCTACGACTTAAGCCTCCCATGGGGAGATTTGCTGGGGCGTATGTGCTACTCAAATCGCACCACCACCCAAACGATTCATCAGCTCCAACACAAACACCGGTTGCAAACCGGTGCCACAGCGCAAACGAATCACTGGTTAGAAACCAGTGCCACAGCGCGACTAGTCACCTCGTTCGCGGCGTTCGCGGTCGGTAAACTGCGGCAGCTTGGTCCACACCTCGTCGCCGTCCTTAATGCCGGTATGAATTACGGTATCCACGCCGTCCGTTTCGCCGATCTCGACAGAGACCTTCTTCTTATCCCAGCGTTGGTCGTCGTTCTCGCGATGGGGAATGTACACGAAACATTCGGTGCCTTCGCTGTGTAACGCTTCGTTCGGCACGAGGATCACATCGTTCTGCGTCTTGGTTTCGAACGACAAGTCGGCCTGCATACCCATCAGCTTTTCGACCTCGTCACCGAAAAGGCGAATGCGCACGCGAAACGCTACGGAGCCTGCGGTTTGCACCGGCTCAGGCAAAATGCGTTCGATCACACCTTTGAAATCTTCGTTGCGATAGGCTTCGACTTTGACTTCGACCGGGCGGCCGAGCAGATCCTGCTTGACCGATTCAGGCACGTCGTCTTCGGAGAGTTCTTCGTCTTCGCTCGCCGCGTTTAACGGCTCATCTTTCATTGACGCGAGCACAATCGGCACGCCGCGCGTGGCAGCCTTTACGTTAACGTCGTCTTTCTTGTCGTTCGACTCGTCTGTTTCCGAATCATCCTGCTCGTCTTCGGCCCGTTCGGCAGCTTGCGAAATGATCTCATTACCGAGGCGGCGATACTCTTCGTCGCTGAGGCGTTGCGTTTTGCCAGGTGTGGCATGCTCAGGCGCGATTTCGCGAATCGAACCGATGTCGGCCTCATCGACCTGCGCCATGACAAACATTGAAGACGTGTCGGCGAGATACAAAATCGGCGAGCCGCCCGTCAGCGATGTAGTACCGCTTTGAATCAACTCGCCTTCTTTCCGAAGGATGCTGTACACCATGGCGTCGGCAGGCGCGATGATCTCGGTATCGCTCAATCGCTCCTTGGCTTCGTCGAGTGCCTTCTGAGCTTCATCGACCGTGCCTTGCGCTGACGCGACATCTTCGCGGGCGCTCTTGAGCAACAGGCGTTCGTTCTTTTCGGCGCGCTCGACTTGCACCTTGGCGAGGTCGCGCGTTGCCTTTGCTACTTGGAACGCCGCTTCAGTGGAAATAATTTCAACGTCGCTCGCATTACCCGTGGTCTTAAATCCCTTAACCCGGTTGTACCGAAACTCCGCCTCAGTCAATCGCGCTTCCGCGTCTTGCAACCGCAACCGAGCTTCGCGCGTCGAAAGCGGCAATTCCAACTCGCGGTCTTCCAACGCAATCTTGGTTTTCTCCAGCGCGCTTTGCGCGCGGTCGAGTGCAGCTTCGCGCGCTTCGACGTTGCGGCGTTCGTCAACCGGGTCGAGCTTCGCCAGCAGCGTGCCCTCTTTCACCATCTGGCCTTCAACCACATTGATATCCATCAACCGACCGCTGGCCTTACTTTTGATTTCGAGAATGCGCGCCGCTTCGACCTTGCCAGTGGCCGTAACCGGAATCGTCATATCGCCCCGCTTGGCCGCAGTCTTCTCACCATCGAGGAATGAGATACCGAACTGCGGCAAACCGGCGACCGACAAATAGACAATGCCGGAAACGACGACTAATAAGAAACCTATGCCAATGACTTTTTTCATGGGCGCTCCCAACTGGATCGAGATCATCCGACCTGTTCAGAATTGTATACCAAGTCGTCGGACGAATAACGGCTCGACGGCCGACGGCAACGAATCTTTACGCATTCGCGCAACGGAAAACGTGCCGCCTCACTATCCATAACGGCGGTTTGAGCGATATTCAACGAATTCTGGCAATACGCGACGGGAATATGCCCTTACAGCGTCAGGGCTTCCCACGTGAGCCCGAACGTTTCGGCCACGTCCTTATTGGTCAGAATGCCCTTGTGCACGTCGATGCCGGCAGCCAAACCGGGATCATCCTTACACGCCTTTACATAACCCTGCGATGCGAGGCGTTTGACGTACGGCAGCGTGGCGTTGCACAGGCCGTAGGTACTGGTGCGACCGACGGCACCCGGCATGTTGGCCACGCCGTAGTGCACCACATCATCGACCATGTACGTCGGGTTATCGTGCGTGGTGGGCTTAATCGTTTCGCAGCAGCCGCCCTGATCGACACCGACGTCGACGATGACTGCGCCGGGCTTCATCGTCTTGAGGTGATCGCGTTTGACCAACACTGGGCAACGGGCACCGGGAATGAGCACGGCACCGATGACCAAGTCGGCTTCGACGAGGTGATGATCGATGAGTTGCGGATCGCTAAAGAGCGTCTGCACGTTGGCCGGCATCACGTCATTCAAATAGCGCAAGCGATCGAGATTGATATCCATCAAAATCACGCGTGCGCCGAGGCCCGCCGCGACCTTGGCGTCATTGGTACCAACGACACCACCACCGAGCACGAGCACCGTGGCGGGCTCTACACCGGGAATGCCACCGAGCAGAATGCCGCGACCCATCATCGGCTTTTCGAGATACTTGGCACCTTCCTGCACGCTCATCTTGCCGGCGACTTCACTCATCGGCGTGAGCAACGGCAGCGTGCCCTTGCGATCGCGCACCGTCTCATAAGCAATCGCGACGCAACCGCTCTTGAGAACGCCCTCGGTTAAACCGCGATCGGCGGCGAAGTGGAAGTAAGTAAAGCAGACCTGATCTTTGCGCAGCAGTTCGCACTCGGTCGGTTGCGGCTCCTTGACCTTCACCACCATCTCGGCTTCACCGAAAACGGTGTTGGCATCGGGCACGACCTTGGCGCCGACCTTTTCGTAATCTTCGTCGAGAAAACCGGAGCCGACGCCCGCTTGCGTTTCGACCAACACGTGGTGGCCCATTTTGACGAGGCTTTCCGCGCCGGACGGAATCAATCCTACGCGATATTCATGCGGCTTAATCTCTTTCACCACACCAACAATCATGGGCCGTGCTCCGATAGAAATGGCTGTTACTTCGACTCGGCGTGGCCACACATATCGGCCCTGCCGCGAAGCGGTCGATGCTAGCCCAAGGCCTAAATGCTCGCAAACATTATCGCCCAACCCGCAATCGCTGCGGGCGGATTGATCCCCAGCCCGAGACCTTGTTGACCGATGAAGACACGGTCGCGTGGATTTCACGCAACACGCACGGTCGCCCTTCGCCCGAGCGGCAGGTTGGCGGCCAACGCACTCGCAAACGGGGAACGAAATAATGGGGCTTGGCTCCGATATTCAGCAGACTCAGCAAGCTGCGACGCCTTATTCGCAGGCATCGGCGCTACTCGACCGGCTGCCGGTCGGCGTCATCGTTTTCGATGCGCGCTTAAACGTGGCGTTTGCCAACCTGACGGCGCGCTCGTGGTTTGCACCGCAGGCGTCGGCAGTCGACTTGCTAAAACGCGTTGCCGTTGAGCAGCGCGCGTTTGATTGGCAATCGATCTTGCGGGCGCAATTGCGACAAAACGCGATGCAACGATTTACCGGCAGCTATCAACGCGCCGACGGCGCGCCGAGCCAACAATTCGAACTCACGCTTTCCAACGGTCAACTTCAAGACGGCGGCGAGACTTACGGTTTTGTGACGGTTTGCGATGTCACCGACCAATGTAGCTACGCTCAACGAAGCGGCACGCTCGAACGCATGGCCGCCATCGGTCAGGTCGCCGCAAAGGTCGCACACGAGTTGAACAACCCGCTCGACGGCGTGTTGCGTTACGCCGGTTTGGCACGTCGACGATTGGGCGAACAGGCCGACGCGAAAACGCTGGACTATTTGGATCGCATTCAGGAAGGCGTGCGCCGCATGACGGGCATCGTGCGCGACTTGCTGGAGTTTTCGCGGACGCACACGAACGTGGATCGCCCCGCGACAGTGCAAACTTTATTGGAAGACGCGATCGAATCGTCAACCGCACATGCGCGGAACGTTCGCGTTGAACTTCGCATCGATGAAAACGTTACGACCTCGCCCTTTGCAAACAGTGACGGTCTCTTGCAAGTGTTTTGCAACCTGTTGAAAAACGCCGTGGATGCGATGGACAATGTCGGGCGTATCGACGTCACGGTCGCGCAAACGGACCAATGGCTACGCATTCGATTTGATGATTACGGTCCGGGCGTTGGCGACGATCCGGAGAAACTCTTTCGGGCTTTCTACACGACCAAACTCAACGGCGCGGGAACCGGGCTGGGGCTCGCAGTCTGCCGCGAGTTGATTCAAACGCGCGCCGGAAAAATTAATGCCACCAATCGCGACGACGGTGGCGCGTGTTTCACGATCGATCTACCCGCACCTACAGCGAAACCAACCAGCACATCCGAGGAGGGTGCCGCCGATGACTAAAGCACAGAATAACGAACAGGCACGCGATTCGTTCAAGGTATTGGTCGTGGATGACGACCGCATCATCGTCGAATCGCTAACCGAACTGTTGATCACCGAAGGTTACGACGCCGTCGGTGTGAACTCGGTGAGTGCGGCGGTCGAAAAGCTGGAGCAAGACGCCTACGCGATTGCGATCACCGATGTGAACATGCCTGACGCCGATGGCTTCGAGCTGTTGAACATCTTGCGCGATCGCTATCAAGCCGTCGTGCCGATCGTGATCACCGGCTACGGCACGATCGAATCGGCTGTCGAAGCGATCAAGATGGGCGCATACGACTATCTCACCAAGCCCATTATCGATGACGAGTTGCAACTCGTGTTGCAGCGCGCATTGCAACGGCAGGCGCTGGTGCGCGAAAACCAATCGCTCAAATCGCAGCTCGATCTGCGCTACGGTCTCGATAACGTCGTCGGTCACGACTACAAGATGTTGCGCATCTTCGATTTGGTTGAGACGGTTGCGGATACGAAATCGACCGTGCTCATTAGCGGTGAATCGGGTACGGGTAAGAGCTTGGTGGCGCACGCGATTCATCATCGCTCGGAGCGGGCCAAGCAACCGTTTGTTGAAGTATCCTGCGGTGCGATTCCTGAAGGACTGCTCGAAAGCGAATTGTTCGGCCATGTGAAGGGATCATTCACCGGCGCGACGGCCGACAAAGAAGGTAAATTCAAAGCGGCCGAAGGCGGCACGATCTTTCTCGACGAAATCAACTCGGCGTCGGCGGCGTTTCAGGTCAAGCTGCTGCGCGTACTGCAAGAAAAGTGTTATGAACCTGTAGGCTCCAACGATACGGTCAAGGCCGACGTGCGCGTGATACTTGCGTCGAACGTCGATCTGCAGGAAGAAGTTTCCGCCGGTCGATTCCGCCAAGACCTGTATTACCGTATTAACGTGGTGACGTTGCAGATGCCGTCGCTGGTCGAACGATTGGGCGACATACCGAATTTGGCGCGGCACTTCCTGAAGAAGTATTGCGAGGAAATCGGTCGCGATATCAAAGACTTTACGCCCGAAGCCATCACATCATTGCAGCGCTACGCCTGGCCCGGCAACGTACGCGAGTTAGAAAACGCCGTCGAGCGTGCCGTCGTGCTGTGTAAGGAACGCTTCATCGCCCCCGGCGATTTGCCACCGCAGGTGTTAGAAGACAACCCGCAAGGCAAGCCGATCGCGTCAGTCGCAGGCGGCGACGACAATGTGATCCGCGTGCCGTCGCAACCGATGCCGTTGCGCCAAGCGCTCGAAGAACCCGAACGCCGCATCATCGAAGCGGCCCTCAAGGCCAACGGTTGGAACCGCCAAGCCACGGCGGCGGCGCTCGATATCAACCGAACGACGCTTTATAAAAAGATGAAGCAGTACGGTTTGGATGCGGAGCCGGTGTTGAGCTAACGGATTGCCAAAGCTTGATACGAAAAGACCGCGCGCTAGCGCGGCTCTTTTTTGCACATTATTCCTCGGCTAGTAAAAGCAACACGAACGGTTCAATATCCGCCGGGGTTACGAGTAGATCGCCATCCATATCTGCAGTGAGTATCGGACAAGCCGGATACCGCTCTTCGTATTGTCCCGGGTCGGTCAATGCGGTTACGAATGCCGACAGGTCATGACCGTTAATGCGTTCGTCGCAGTTGACGTCGCCGAACACCAGTTCGCAACTATCGATCACACCGTTGTTGTTCGCGTCGAGTCCTCGGTTCTGCAAGAGATCGATCGTGTCATCTTCACCGTTAAGGTTGCAGTCTTCACCCGACAATAAAATTTGAGACGCATCCGGGTTAAACGGACAAACCGAAATTGGATTCAGATAGCAATTTGGAATTTGGCCGGCAGGCCCCACCGCAACATTCATAAACGCCTGATTGCCACCGATGGTAATAAGGAATTTATTGCTGTTACCGCCGGATAGTTGCTGCGCCCTTAACCGCGCCGGAAAACATGGATGGCTATTGATCGACGCCACCCATGCGGCGGCCAGATCGGATGCCGTACCGCCGGGGGCAACACCGGGCACTTGGTAGTCCACGGCAAAGCCAGACGGCCATTCAACAATCCAGGACCACGGCAACCCGCTTGCCGTTCCGGTGATCTCGACAAGAAACTGCGTTTGACTGCCGATTCCGATGGTGGATGGGCAGGATTGCGAGTCGCAATACCCTACGTGTAATGAACCGACACCGCCCGCGCCGCCGACCGCGCCGAGCCGTACCGTATAGGTCGTCCCATTCGTGACGATGAATTCGGATCGGACAAATCCCGTTGTTCCCGTTTCGCAGGCGATCAATGCGCCGCCGGGTGCGCTACCTTGGTAGATCGCCAATTCGGGGATAAACGTCCCGCCGGTCAAGCTGATTGAAATCTGCCCGGTGCACGTAGCGGTATATTCGTACCAGAGATCGGCACCGCTCGCACAACCGGGCAAACCGTCGGTGGCGGCTTGCGAGTCTATCGTGCGGGACGAGTTGGTTGTGATCGGAATCGCACCATTGGGATCGTCATTCGGAATGCCGGGTTCACCGATGAATGTTTCGCCGGACAACACAGTTGAACTGGCACCGCCATGCATGACGACGGCCCCGATCGATTCATCAAACGCCATCGCGTGTCCAAACCGTGGCTGATTCCCAACACTGTTTTTAAACGCCCACGTTGTTTGATATACAACTGTGTCGCTCTCGACGCCACCGCCCGCGATACAACCGACGGTATTGCCGCCGTACAAGACGAACTCGTTGCGAACCGAATCCCAAACCATTTCGTGTGAGCTGCGTTCGGTCGGACCGGCGGCAGTGGAAATCCCCCATGAAGTGCCGTTCCAACTTGCCGTATCGTTAAAGCATGTGGATCCGTTCGTTCCGCCGAAGATATGCGTAGCGCCAAACAATGGGCTATACGCCATTGCAAAATTAAACCGCTCACATAGTAGCGTAGTCGGACACGTGAAATTGGTTCGTAACGTCCATTGGCTACCGTTCCATTCCCAGGTTTCGCCGCTCACGCCGGTATTGGTCGAACCGCCGTATAGCACCGTGCGACCGCGAACACTGTCATAAGCCATGCCATGGTAATAGCGGGCCGCCGGACGAATTGCAGGTTGCGGGTTGTGCCAGATTTGGTTGACGACATCGTATTCGTAGGTTTCATTCGACCGACCGGTTGGCGTCCAGCCGCCGAACAGCACCAGTCGATCTCGATTGCGGTCAAAGGCTATCGCGTGCCCGTAGGACGCGGGCGGCGCGGCGCCCGCCAAACTTGCAGAACCCCACGGATGATTCGGCGCGTTATTGTCGAGTTCGTAAAAGTCACCAAAGAGACTGCCGGGGGCTCGACCACCAAATAGTAAGACCGTTTGGTTGGTCGAGTCATACACCATCGAATGATCGTAGCGCGGGGACGGATCGGTGTTGGATACCGGCTCCCAGACGTAACCGTTAATGGTGTTCGGACCCGAGCAGTTAATGATGAGGCGCGCCGTGCCGGTCGAACCGCCGACGCCACCGACGCGGATCCAATAGGTCGTATTCGTAGCCGGGATGGTAATAGATGGCGGTGACGATGCATCGCAGGCAAGCTCGTTCGTACCCGCATTGTCGTACACTGCTAGCGTTGGCGAGTAGCCGGCGCTGGGTAAGACGATATCGATAGATAGATCGAAAACTACTGCACTACATTGCGCGGTCGCAGCATCAAAGAAGTACCAAACATCGTTGTCGTCGGCGCAACTGATCGTGCCGCCAGAGGTGGCACCTCGATTGTCGACAATATTTATACCTAACGATGCAGACACAGCGTTTGATGCATCGTCGTTAGCTGGTTGGGCATTAGCAGCAATCGGAAGGAGCAGCGTAATCACGGCAAAAAACGCCACCATACGCAATCTGGCATCCTCGGAAACGTGTGAATTGGGATCTTTGATTGTCATATCAGTCGGTCCTCATTGCTCGTCGGCAATCGCAGGTCGTATTACCGACTTCTATAAAGAGGACGAGTGGGCTCGTAATTCGGCTACTCTTGAATCTCAATGACGATTCATTTGCCAATTGAGAAACTCGATCCGGGCCATGGAGCACTCGAATCTAGATCGTTACGCCCAATGGCAACCGGAGCAGTCGTTTAGAGTTCTCCTAACTGAAATCCATGTTTGAGCGACTAAGAAAGCTCCGGCCCGAAGCCTGTCAGCCGACCACGTTAATCTTGTGTTTTCCCCCCATTTCCCTACAGTTGCCCGTATCGGCGGCACTTTTTGCCGCCCCGGGGCGGGCCGTCCAGCGCGGCGGCGGCTTCGGTCGATATCAACCGTAACCCTATGCTGATTCCGGGGATGGAAACACCGATGAGTACCGACATTATTCACGTTCATGGGCGCGAGGTTCTGGATTCGCGCGGAAACCCGACCGTCGAGGCGGTCGTCGTGCTGGAAGACGGCAGCGTCGGCCAGGCGATGGTGCCCAGCGGCGCTTCGACCGGCGAACACGAAGCCGTCGAGCTGCGCGACGGGGATAAAAGTCGCTACCGCGGAAAAGGCTGCATCAAGGCCGTCGATAACGTGTGCGGCGCGATTGCCGAGGCCGTCATCGGGCTCGATGCGACCGATCAGGAAACCGTCGATCGCGTGATGATCGATGTCGATGGCACGCCCAACAAGGCGAATCTGGGGGCCAATGCGATTTTGGCCGTCTCGATGGCCACGGCGCGCGCCGCGGCCGATGCGTCGTCGCTGCCGCTGTTCCGCTACCTCGGCGGTTGCCACGCCAACACGCTGCCGGTTCCGATGATGAACATTCTCAACGGCGGCAAGCATGCTGATAGCACCGTGGATTTCCAAGAGTTCATGATTCAGCCTTGGGGCGCGGAAACGTTTAGCGAAGCGCTGCGTTGGGGCACGGAAGTGTTTCACACGCTCAAGGGTGTCTTGGCCGAGAAAGGCTACAACACCGCCGTGGGTGATGAGGGTGGATACGCACCGAGCCTAAAGAGCAATGACGAAGCGTTTGAAGTCATCGCCACGGCAGTCGAAAAGGCCGGTTACAAGTTGGGCGAACAGATGTGGTTCGCGCTCGACCCGGCGACGAGCGAACTCGCCAACGAAGCGGGCTCGGGCGACAAGTACAAGTTTTTCAAGAGTGATCCGTCGCGCGTAATTGGCGCCGATGAGATGGCCGACTACTGGGCGGAAAAGTGCAGCCAGTGGCCGATCCGCAGCATCGAAGACGGCCTTGCCGAAAACGACTGGGACGGTTGGAAGAAGCTGACGGATAAGATCGGCGATAAGGTGCAACTCGTCGGCGACGACTTGTTTGTGACCAACACCGAGCGCCTTTCGACGGGCATCGAAAAAGGCTGCGGCAACAGCATTCTGATCAAAGTCAACCAGATCGGTACGCTGACGGAAACGTTTGCGGCGATCAACATGGCGATTCGCAATGGTTGGACCGCCGTCATTTCGCACCGCAGCGGCGAGACGGAAGACACGACGATTGCGGATTTGTCGGTCGCGACGAATGCCGGTCAGATCAAGACCGGTAGCCTTTGTCGCACCGATCGCATCGCGAAGTACAACCAATTGCTACGCATCGAAGAACACCTCGGCGATCAGGCCGTATATGGCGGTAGCCGTTGGAATAAGGGATAGGCACGCGTTTCGCATGAGGGCACCGATTGCTCTCGCCGCGTTAACGCGTCATTGAAAACGAACGCGTTAGCCCTTGGCCAATGGCCGAGGGCTAAATACCAATAGCCAAAAATCGCTTTGTGCTCGAATGATTCGACCCATTCGTCGTTTGAAGCAAATCGATTCACAACAACCATGAGCGACGCGAACCCTCAACCCGCAACCACGCAACCGCCGCCGGTGCCGACGAGCCCGTTCGAGCATCGGTTGATGTTTGTGGTGTTCGTGTTGTTGGCGTTGGTGTTGTTCTTGCCGACGGTGCTACTGCCCGAGGTACGCGATTATTGTTTGCTGCTCGAAGAAGAAGCGCGGCTACAAGAACGCGTCACCGGCTTGGAAGCCGAACTGGCGCGACGCGAAGCATTGGTCGAAGCGTTTCGCAATGACGTTGTGATCAACGAGCGGCTGGCGATGATCGACCTTAATTATCGCAAGCCCGGCGTGGAGGTGTTGCCGCTGCCCCCATTGGCGGGCGACCTGGTGCAAGAGCCAAAACCCGCCGCCAACGCCGCACACGTTAGCGCGCTGAAGATTCCAGCCGATGCGCCGGCCCGCGTGCGCGAAGCGGAAGCATGGGCCGAACGTCACGGCCTGATCGATTTGTTTCTCGACCCGGAACTGAAAGTCGTCTTCCTGCTCATGGCGGGCGGCCTAATCGTCGCGGCGTTTGTTTTGTTCGCGCCGCGCATGGCTCCCGATCCACGTCATATTCGAAAGAGCCCGTCGGCACGGACGCCTGCGTTGCTTTCCAGCGTCGCCCAACACTCGTCCGTCAAACCGACCACGACCGAAGCAGCCGGCCATGCCGCCCCTGCCGGTCCCGCCGCCTAACCGCGCAACGCCGCCGCCATGTCCGCCATCACCATTCAAGATGTCAGCAAGAGCTACGCCGGTCAACAGATACTGTCCGGCGTCGATTTGGTACTACACAAAAGCGAACGCGTCGGCCTTGTCGGCGCGAACGGTAGCGGCAAGACCACGCTGTTTCGTTTGATCCTCGGTCGGACGCCACCCGATAGCGGAACCGTCACGACGACGCGCGGGCTGACGCTGGCTTACCTGCCGCAAGAGCCGGACATCGACGAGAACCTGACGTTGATTCAAGCGGCCACTGAGCCATTCGCCGAACATCAAAAGATGGAAGCCGAGTTGGCGGAACTGTCGCAGCAAATCGCCGAAGCCCACGGCAACGACGGCAGCGACGAGTTGATGCAGAAGTACGACCGGTTAATGGCGCGCTTTGAAGCGGGTGGTGGCTATCAATATGAGGTGCGCATTCGCGAAGTCCTCGGCGGGTTGGGCTTCTCTCCGGCAGATTACGAGCAGCCAGTGCGCGTGCTATCCGGTGGGCAGAAGTGTCGTGCGTCGTTGGCGCGCATGCTGATGATGGGCGCAGATTACTTGTTGCTCGACGAACCGACGAACCACCTCGATATCAACGCAACGCGCTGGTTGGAAAAATATCTGACGAACTATCCCGGCGGCGTGATGGTGATTTCGCACGATCGCTACCTGCTCGATCGCGTCGTCACAAAGATTGTGGAAGTCGAAAAACATCGCGTGTCGGTCTATCCGACGAACTACACGCATTACGTTGAAGCCAAGCGCATTCGTCGGCTGCAAGCAGAGCGCGATTACGCCAAACAGGCCGAGTGGATCGCACACCAGAAAGACTTCATCGAGAAAACGCGCTACCGCAAGGACACGGCGAAGCAATCGCGCGCTCGTCAGAAGCTGCTCGCCAACATGGAATCGCGCGGCGAGATCCTCGACAAGCCAGAGCACCATAACGCCGAGATCAAGCTGCAATTTAAGCCATCGGATAAGGCCGGCGATATGGTCTTGCGCATCGAAAGTGCCGGTAAGGCGTTTGATGAGTTGACGCTGTTCGAGAATCTCAACTTTGAAATGACCGTCGGCGAAAAGGTCGGCATCATCGGCCCCAACGGCGTCGGTAAGACGACGCTGTTGCGCATGATGTTGAAGCAAACGCCAGTCGACGCGGGCACGGTGCGGTTGTTCGAGAACCTAACGATCGGTTATTACGATCAGGAGCATCGCGACCTAAATCCTAATCAATCGATCCTCGATGCCGTGCGTGAGATTCGACCGGAAGCGTCGGAAGGCGATACACGCTCGTTCTTGGCGTTATTCTTGTTTCGCGGTGACGACGTGTTTAAGCGCGTCGGCAATCTGTCCGGCGGTGAGCAATCGCGCGTATTGCTCGCGCGGTTGGTTTGGACCAACCCGCAGGTCTTGGTACTGGACGAACCCACCAACCATCTCGATATCCGTGCGCGAGAAGCGTTAGAAGAAGCGCTGAGCATCTATCCCGGCAGTATTCTGATGGTCAGTCACGACCGTTACTTCTTGGATAAGGTTGCAACGCGGCTATTGGTTTTGCCCGAGCGCACCAAGTACGAGGTGATCGACGGCAATTGGTCGACGTACGACAACAAGGTCAATCAACGCGAAGAGGCGGCGCGCAAGGCAGAGGAAGCTCGCAAGGAAGCCGAGCGTAAGCAGCGCGAGGCGCTCGAGAAGCAGCAACGCAAGAACAAGCCCAAATCGCGGTCGAAGTATGCCGCGCAGCGCTTGGCGGACATCGAAACGGAAGTGATGGCCCTCGAAACGCGCGTCGAAGAGATCGAGGCGGATTTCGCAAACCCGAACGTACTCAAAGACGCGGCTCGCATGCAGGCGCTGCAGGAAGAGTACGAACAAGTGAAACTCGACCTCGAAGAGTGGATCGAAAAATGGGAAGACGCCGTCGACGCCCAAGCGGAGTAACGCGCAGGTGCCCCATCCTTTGCGCAGCAAAGGTTGGGGAATCACGAGCGAGCATACGCGTTCCGCGCGTCTACAGGACGCGGCTCTGAATTGCTCATTCACGATGCGGGTGCCCCACCCCTTAGCGAAGCGAGGGGTGGGGAACAACAACCCCGTAACACACAACGCGCGCTCTTGGGGTTCCATGCGTCCACAGGACGCAGCTCTGAATTGCACATTCATGCGTCCAAAGGACGCGGCTCTGAATGCCGTTGGCATCGCACCGTCGATCCGTTAGCGTCCCCACCGTGTTTGAACTCCCCGCGCTATTCCCGTCCGTCGGCCATTACCTGCTGGCGTTACTCATCCTCATCAGCGGCCAGTTGATATACGCGACCGTCGGCTTTGGTGCGGGCATGTTTGCGATCACGCTGCTGGTGTTACTGCTCGACGATTTGCACGGCGTCGTGATGATGATGCTGCTTCTGACGTGGACCACAGAAGTATTGGTGCTCTCGCGCGAATGGCGCAACGCGCGCGGCCTGTTATTGGTATGGATGGTCCCGGCGATGGTCGTCGGTGTTTATTTCGGCAACAACGTGCTAAAGAGCGGCGACGGCGAGCAGCTCAAACTTCTACTCGGCGTTGTGGTCGCCGCGGCGGGTCTTTGGTTCTTATATCAAGATTATCAACGTCGGCGCGCTTCCGACGAAGACCATAAACAGCAGGTCACCACGATATCAACGCTGCGCGCGGCCATCGCCACACCCATGTGTTTCGCCTCGGGCTTTCTTGGAGCATTGTTCGGCACCGGCGGTCCGCCCGTGATCATCTATCTCAAAACATTCCACATGCCGAAAATGAACTTTCGCGCGACGATTCTCACGTTCTTCATGAGCATGAGCGTCGCGCGCATGTGGATCGCAATCGGCAGTGACAACCTAACCTGGGTGGATGTGCATACCGCCGTGTGGATGATCCCCGCATCGGTCGCCGGCACAATCCTCGGCGCGAAGGTTTATAGCCGCCTGTCGGAACAGGTGTTTGCAAGCATCGTGTCGGTGATGATCTTTCTGCTGGGGCTGATTCTGATCGCCACGAATCTATAACGCGCTTAACGCCCTGCCGCTTTCATAAACGCGGCCAATCGCTTGCTATCGATGGGATTCGTCGTTTTCGCGTCATGCTTTAGCGTTGTGCCGACGATCACGCCACCGGCCGCTTTTAACATCGCGCCAACATTCTCCGCCGTAACGCCCGAACCCACCCAAACAGGTCGATCTGCGACGGCGTGCTTCACGGCTTCAATCTCTTTGAATTCCGCCGATTTACCCGTAGCGCTACCGCTAACAATTAAAGCGTCGGCCCCCGCGCGATAGGCCGTTTCCTCGGCACACGCGGCGATATCCAGTTGATGCAACGGTCGCGCGTGTTTGACGTGCACATCCGCTGCGATCTGAACCTGCGGGCAAAGCCGCGACCGTTCGGCCAACACCGTTGCTGCGTTGCCTTCGATCATCCCCTGATCGGTCGCGTACACGCCGGACAACACATTCACGCGCACGAACGCGGCACCAGTTACCGCCGCCAGCGCCAACGCGCCGCACGCATCATTACGGAGCAGGTTGATACCCAACGGCTTGTCGATGCTACAGCGAATGGCATTTGCAACAATCGCCAACCCCGCGACCGTCGCGCTGGGTGCCGTGATCGCATGAAAGGGCGCGTCGCCAAAGTTTTCGACGATCAGCGCATCGAATCCGGCGTCGCACAATTGGCGCGCTTCGCTCACGGCCCGCTCGGTGATCTCCGCCATCGACAAAGTCGATCGCGCCGAACCCGGCAGCGGCGGTAGATGCACCATGCCGATAAGTTTGACGTCGTTAAGGTTCA
This sequence comes from Phycisphaerae bacterium, assembly GCA_030432035.1. Classification (GTDB taxonomy): domain Bacteria; phylum Planctomycetota; class Phycisphaerae; order UBA1845; family UTPLA1; genus ECT2AJA-110-A. The sequence continues at coordinate 11,007 of JAUIHO010000020.1, read as the reverse complement.
TTGATTTGGCAGTTGTCATGTCGTGGCATTTCGCAGTAACGCTAGAGCAATATCGATTTCGCGTTTAGCGAATTGTCGCCGAGCGGTGCCGACATGCAAGAATCTACGCCGTTCATTCATTTCGCGACCATCAATTCTTCACCTGCTGCCGCTTGATTGCTTTAGCGCGAAAGTGCTCGCACGGTACGAGGCGACGCGCCCGCGCTTCATTCAGTTCGATCTCGCGGGGCTCGGTCAATAGCTTCACGTGGTCGCAGCGGGCTTCGTGGTAGGCAATCGCGCCGCGACCGGTAACCACTTTCATCTGACCGGCGGGGCCGTCGAGCTGTTGCCAAATCCCGCGACCGGCACGCCAGGCGTTTTCTTCCAAGCGGGAAAGTTCATCCCAGCGCTTCGTCCAACGCGAGCGGTCCAACCAAGCATACCCCGCGTAAACCAATTCCCCTGCCAAGTCGCGACCGCCATCATTGGCCGCCAAGCGCACGCGCCATCTGCCTAACCCATCGCGGCCCGACGGTACGCCGCGGTGACTATCCTGCACCATGCGCATGAGCCGCCCTTGCGATTCGTGCTGAATCGCATCGCGCGCATCCAGCGCGTGCGGTTGGTTTTCATTTGGAACGATCACGCCGTCGAAACACACGCGCGTGCCCGACTCGAGTTCGAGTGTGCCAGCGGGCATGATCTTTTTGATGCGAACCAAGCGCGGTAAGCCTCGATCGGGGGCCACATCCGTCGGCGGTGGAAGGACGTCTTCATGGCGTCCGTTCGTGTTGCGCCGCGGTGCGGGTCGCCCACCACCCATGAGCGGTCGCTGCTCCTGATCCGCGTCGGCCTTATCCTCCTTGGCGTCGAGCTGTGCGCAGCGCTTGCATTGACGGCGACCGGCACGCTCGGCTTCTTTCGCATCCTTAAACACCACGCGGTTGTCGCCCTGAATGCGCTTGGCCGATCCGCACTTTAGCGGTTGCGTGTGGTAGATCTTGCTCTTTTGGGTACCGATGCACTCCCGCGCCGAAGCGATCGACGCGGACAATGCCGCCCCGATGAAAACCACCAACGCCACATGGTGCCGAATCGGCAAATTCAATTTTTTCATGGCTACTCCTCCGCACCGAATCGTGCCTCGAGATCGTCGGGCGTTAGTGTAGCGGCGGGCAAGGTGAAAATGCGAGCGCAGACGGGGAAACGGCAGTTAATATCTAAATATTTGTACTTAAATAGTGGCGGTATTAAATGGCGAGCCGAGACTCGCTCGGCTCGATAAAAAAGGCGATGCTCTAATCTTTCGCAGCGCGGAACACGGCGACGACATCTTCGACGGGAACCACGAAGAGCTGGTTGTCGCCCTCAAAATCGACGGGAATCGCCGTCTTAGGGTTGAACAGCACCTTGTCGTACTGGCGAATCGGGAAGTCGCTATCGTTCTCGACCTGCGCGGAGACGGCCACGATTCGGCCCGTGATCGTCGGGATTTCGATGTTGTCCGGCAGTTGAATACCGCCCTTGGTTTGCTTTTTGTCCGCATCCTTGTGAATCAGCACACGCTTACCGAGCGGCTCGACGACTTCTAACTTCACGCGACTGGATGGCGAACGACCTTCGGGCATAAAACCTCTCAACGCTAAACGGCGGCGACGGAGTGATACACCAGCATCGCTCCGTCGCATCGACCGTCTTTTTATCATAGCAAGGCAATCGCCCCTTCGATAGGAGCCGCCGCCTTTTGGGCAATCGCCCTACTTCTTCATGCGCGTCATCACCGACGTCGTGCCTTCAAACGTCAGCGTTACGCGGTCGCCCTCGACCGTGCAGCCATAACTGCGGCGTTCTTTACCCTGCCCCAACACCAAGTTGCCGTTACTGAGGGTCCAAACGCCCGATGTGGCGCGGGCCACACCGTGATACTTGGCGCCGGCGGTGTACGTGCCGTCTTCAGCGAACGTGACGCTGGCGATCGGGTTCACGTCGGCCGTGGTCGAATCGGCCAACCAAGTGCCCGATAGTGATGAGGCACACCCCAACGACGTTGCTACTAAAAGCGACAAAGCCAAAAGCGATTTTTTCATCGAAGCATCTCCTTATGCTGTAGAACTCGGAGCGGAATCAAGAGTGACCGACACCAAAACCGAACTAAAAAAGACTTTAGCCGGTCGAATGCTGGATTGTGACAGTCACAACGTTTGCGTCAAGAAAAATATGGATGTGATTTAGACGTTAGTCGGACACGCGTGCGGATTTAAGCGGCGTTGCCGAATGAACCGCCGCCTTTTCGATAACTTCATCGGCGGCAGATTCGTTGGCATGCGCAACGCGTTCGGCCTTGCTCGCCGCGACTTTCATTTGGCTGTCATGCGCGGCACTAACGGCGTTGCGGGCCAGCGTGCCCGGGAAGAAAAACAGCACGGGCACGAGCATGCCGCAAACCACCCACACGGCTTGCAGCGCCGAGCATGGCGTTGGTGCCACGCGCCCATCGCGCGGGGCATCCCAATAGCAGCTAGCGATGATGCGCAGGTAATAGGCGGCACCGATCGCGGCGTTGAGCGCGCCGATCGCAACGAGCACGACCAGCGCCGTCGCGTGTTGCGGCTGGTCGCCGATGCTTGCGAACACCGAGCCAAAGATATAGAGCTTGCCGAGGAAACCGCCCGTCAATGGGAAGCCCATCAATGCGAGCGTGCACAACGCCAACGCCAGCGCCGCCCAACGATGCGTGCGGCCAGTGCCCGACAGGTCTTCGAGCAACTCAGCAGATTGATACGCATCGTCGCGGCCCGGCTTGCGGAACCATGCCAACGTGCAGAATGCACCGAGGTTCGCGATACCGTACACGGCCATGTAGAACAAAATGGCGGCGAGGCCGTTGCGCATCGCACTGCCGCTACCGTCCTGCCCTGGGCCGATCAACAACGCCATCAACATGTAACCCGAGTGGGCCACGCTCGAATATGCAAGCATGCGCTTCACGTTGTATTGCATGAACGCGAGCGAATTACCGACCGTCATCGTGACGGCGGCCAACACCCAAAGGCCCCAGAATACGGGGCCGCTGAGATTCCATTGCGTGAGCCCGACGATGTGAATGGCGGCGACCATGCCTGCGAATTTGGGCACAAATCCCAACATGCCGGTCACCGTGGCAGCCGCGCCCTGATAGACGTCGGCCACGTAGAAATGGAACGGCGCGGCGGCGAGCTTAAAGGCCAAACCACCGATCGAAAGCAGAACGCCGAGCAGGAACATGCCGTCATTCGCGAGCGCCGTACTGCCGCCGTCGATGAACCAAGCGGAGATCGAGTCGGCACCGAACAGCCGCAATTGGCCAGTCGCGCCGTATAGGAAGCTAAAGCCGTATAGCGTAATCGCAGCGGCGAAGGCACCGAGGAAGAAGTATTTGGCCGTGGCTTCTTGTGCTTCGATGTCGCGCCGCGAAAGGCCGATGAGGATGTACGTCGGCACGCTGACGAGTTCGAGTGCGAGGAACAACAGGATGAGGTTGTTGGCCAGCGCCACGAGCATGACGCCCGCAAGACTGTATAACGTAAGCGCGACAAACTCGGCACGCTCGCCCTCTTCGGGAACGTGACGATTGGCGAACACGATCAGCAGGCCGACGGCCAAGACGATCATGCGCACGTAGTTCGCGAAGAAGCCGGGGTTGAGTGCGTCGACGCTGGCCGCGGCTGTTGCGAGCAATTCGGGATTGTTGTGACGATACGTCGCGCCCAGCGCGCCGAAAATGGCGAGCATCGCCAGCAGCGTAGCGCTGCGGCTGAGCGTTTTCGAAACGCCCGTGAGCAAAATCAACGTCGCGCCCGTTAGCAGCACGATCTCGGGCAATAGCAGTTCAATCATGGGGACCAGCGCCAACATCAGCGTGCCCCCTTCTTGTTACGAGAGGAAGCGGCTGCAGACGAGTCAGTCAGCGCGACGTGCTCAATTGCGGCGCGAGCTTTGCTTTTGTCTGCCACGGAGAACGAACCCTCACCCCGGTCCTCTCCCTGCGAGGGAGAGGGAGCTTCGGCGACTGCTCGCCCCGGCGCGGCTTGTCGATCATCACCGAACTGGCTGCGATCGACCTTGGCGACTGTCGCGAGGATCGGTTGCAGCGATGGCTCCATCATCTCCATCACCGGCTTTGGATAGACGCCGAGCCAGATGCACGCGACGGCCAACGGCACCAAAATGCCAATCTCGCGTCGTGTTAGATCCTGAGTAAGGCCGGCCGAATCATCAAAGCCACCTTCGGGCTCCGTTAACTTTCCGAACAACACGCGCCGCGCCATAAACAGCATGTAGATCGCACCGAGCAAGATGCCCGACGCGCCAAAGGCGGCGTACCAAATGCCGTAAGGGCCACCCTGCGCCGCCACGTCATCCGCTTGTCGCGAAATGAACGTGCCGAGCAACACCATGAATTCGGAAACGAAACCGTTGAGCCCGGGCAAGCCAATGCTCGACATGGTGAAGAAGATCAGGAAGAACGCCATGATCGGCATCTTACGGGCGAGCCCGCCTATCTTAGCCATGTCGCGCGTGTGATAGCGCTCGTAGATCATGCCGATGATGAGGAACAACGCGCCAGTGCTTAGGCCGTGGTTCACCATATACAACACACTGCCCGTCATGCCGCTCATCTTGAGGCAGAACATACCAAGCAAGCAGTAGCCAAGGTGAGACACCGACGAGTACGCGACGAGGCGCTTCACGTCTTCCTGCACCCAAGCAGCCAGTGCGCCATAAATGATGCCCGCAACAGCCAACACGCCGACAATCGGTGCCCATTGCATCGCACCTGCCGGGAAGAACGGCATGCAGATCACGAGGAAGCCATACGTCCCAAGCTTGAGCAGCACGGCGGCCAGAATGACCGAGCCGGCCGTGGGTGCTTCGACGTGTGCCAACGGCAACCACGTATGGAACGGGAACAGCGGCACCTTGATGGCGAAGCCCGCGAAAAACGCGAGGAATAACCACCATTGCTCGGTCGATGAGAGCAAACCTTGCTCGGCAAGTTGGCTCAGCGTGGCGAAATCAAAGGCCATCACGCCGCCTGCCAGTTGGCTTGCCTTCCAACCAACGTACAACACGCCCGCAAAGGTGAGCATGCTGCCCGAGAGCGTGTAAATGAAGAACATGTTGGCGGCTTTGCGTCGCTCGCTACCGCCCCATACGCCAATCAGGAAATACAACGGGATCAGCGTGAATTCGAAGAACACGTAGAACAGCAGCAAGTCGCGCGCACAGAACACACCGAGCATCGTGCCGAACAGCAGCAGCATCAGCGCGTAGTATTCGCGTTCGCGTGTTTTAATGCCGGTGAAGCTGGCCAGAATCGCCAGCGGCGTTAACAAAGCAGTCAACAGCACCAACGGCATGCTGATACCGTTAAGGCCGAGGCTAAATCGCAAGATAACCGGCAAACCGGAATCGGCGGCGGCATCGAGCGCGTAATCTTCGGCGAGCACCACACCGTTGTTGGATAGTTGCGCGCGTTGCGCGTCAAACTCGCCGTAAGCAACCAGCGCCAAAACGGCAGTCAGCAGCGCGACGCCCAGCGACACGCGCCGCACCATATCGGGCGACAGGCCGGAGAGTGCAAAGACCGCCAGCCCCCCGAGGAAGGGCAACGCGATCATGATGGATAGAAGGTGGTTCGTCATGTTATTGCGTATGCGTTAAGCGACGTCGTTATCCTTGCAAGACAAACCAAAGCAACGCCACCAACCCCAGAATCATGCCCAAGGCATAACCCTGCATCGCGCCCTGCTGGCCGGTTCGCAGACCGAAGCCCAGCACGCGCGGCAGATTGCCAATAATGAACAGCAGGCTGTTGATGCCGTAACGATCGGAGCCGAAGAAGAAGCGACCGACCTTGCGCAACGGTTGCACGAAGATCGCGTCGTAAATCTCGTCGACGTAGTACTTGTTCTTGAGCAGCGGATAGATCGGGCCGGAAGCCAACGCGATCGCGCCCGGAATCGTGGGCCGCTTGGTGTAGAAGTACCACGCGTTGGCGATACCGAAGATGGCAATCGCCGACGACCAGTACATCAGGGCGTAACCTTCGTGCGACGCTTCGTGTGCGCCGAGAATACCCTTGGCGCTGGCGAATACGGGATCGAGGAAATGATGGAACACGCCATGCGGCGCGAGGAAACCAATAAAGCCATGATCGCTGAACGTTACGCCAACGTAACCCGCGAAGACGGCACCTACTGCCAACAACATCAGCGGCACCGTCATCCAGCGGCCGGATTCATGGGCGTGCTCGACACCGGCGGGCAGCATCTTCGGCCCCCAGAATGCCATCGCCACCATGCGGAACGTGTAAAACGCGGTTAGCAACGCCGTGAGCAGACCGATCCAACCGAGTAGCGGCATGTTGCCGGCCAAGGCGGCGTGGATGATTTCGTCTTTGCTCCAAAAGGCAGCTAGGAACGGGAAGCCTGCAAGAGCTAGGGCCGACACAAAAAACGTGCGATACGTGATCGGTAAATCTTTCTTTAGACCGCCGAATTTGGTGATGTCGATCACGCCGTCCATCGCGTGCATCACGCTACCCGCACCGAGGAACAAACACGCCTTGAAAAACGCGTGGGTGTATAGGTGGAATACGGCCGAATCGAACGCACCAACGCCCAATGCCAAGAACATGTAGCCCAACTGGCTAAGCGTTGAATACGCGAGAATGCGTTTCATGTCGTACTGCGTGAGCGCGATCGTCGCTGCAAACAACGCCGTCGCCGCACCGATGCTGCCGACGAACCACATGGCCACGGGCGAGGCGGCGAAGATGACGCTGCAGCGAGCAACGAGATACACACCCGCCGTTACCATCGTGGCGGCGTGAATCAGGGCACTTACCGGCGTGGGGCCTTCCATCGCATCGGGCAGCCACACATGCAGCGGCAACTGAGCACTCTTACCCATCGCACCGCAGAACAGCAGTAAGGCGATCCACGTGATGCGATCCTGGATGTTCAGCACCAGGGCGCTGGCTGCCGTAGCGTCCGGCACCCGATCGGTACCGAGTAACGCCTGAAAATCTCGCAGAATCGCGGGGTAGGTATCGCCGTCGTATTGCATCGCCAGCGCGACCGAGTCGAACACCTTTTGATAATCGAGCGTGCCGAAGGTGAGGTAGATCAACCAAATGCCGAGGGCAAAACCGAAGTCGCCCACGCGGTTGACGATAAACGCCTTGCGCGCCGCCTTGGCTGCTTCGGGCTTTTGATAGTAGAAGCCGATCAGCAAAAAGCTGGACAGACCGACCAGTTCCCAACCGACGAACAGCACCAAAAAGTTGCCGGCCAACACCAGCACCGTCATCGAAAACAGAAACAAGCCCAAAAACGCGAAGAACCGCTCGTAGCCGCGCTCGGGGTGGCCGTGATGGTCGCGCATGTAGCCGACCGAGTAGCACACAATCAAGAAACCAATCGGCACGACGACCAGCAGCATCACGCTCGTAAGTTGATCGACGCGGAAGCTGACGTTGAGCCACGAGTCCGAGCCCATGCTCATCCACTGATAAAGCGTGAACGACTCGGTGAGTTTCGAGGCGTGGTCCGACGTGTGCGCAACATCGACACCCTCGTGCTGGGCGACGTGATCCACGTTGTGAGCGCGACCGGCCTCACCGACGACCGTCGAAACGACGCTCAACACGGCCACCAACGACAGCGCGACGCCGCCGATGACGAGCCAATGCGAACGATCTTTCAACCAACGCAGGCCGATCGCGCCGACCAGCAGCGAGCCGATCAGCGGCAGCAAGGGAATCCAGATGGCAGTGGACCGTAAGGTCTCCATGAATGATCTCGGTTTTACTGGTAGCACCGGCTTGCGACCGGTGACTCGCATCTCTCAACTGTGGCACCGGCTTATAACCGGTGTTTCGCGCTTTTCACTGTGGCACCCGGTTTGAAACCGGTGATCTGCTCGTAGGGTCCGCTGTGCGGACCACCTGGCATCGCGCGAACGCTTAGCCGCGCATCGTGCGCCAACCATCGGCATCCAACGTGCCGCGGCGGCGATACAACATCACCACGATGGCAAGGCCTAACCCCGCCTCTACCGCAGCGATGACCAATACGAATATGCCCAACGCCTGCCCGTTCAGGTCGCCGCGCAACAGGCCCATGCCGACCAAATTGGTCAACACGCCCTGAAACATAATCTCGGTACTGAGAAACATGACGATCATGTTGCGGCGCGTGAGGAAACCGATCACGCCGATGCCAAAGAGCAACGCGCCGACGATCATCAAAACTTGGGGAGCAGCCATTTCCATGGTATTCGCGCCGCAACGATTAGTACGGCTTGGCCTCCCTACCGGCAGCGCCCAACGGTCGTCGCCGCGTGAGATCTTCCGCATGCGGAATGTGCTTACGCGCAACGGCAATCGCGCCGATCATCGCCACCATCAACAACACGGCGGCCAGTTCAACGCTAATCGCATACTGCGTCATCAAGATGCGCCCCAGTGCGACGGTGTTCTCACCACCCTCGACCGACACCTGTTCGATGCCGCCCCAATCGCGTTCGACGATCACGGCACCGACGGTAGCGGCGAGGAGCGAACCGGCGGCCACCGCCCAAAACGGCTCGCGCGCCTCACGGTCATAATCAAAGCCCTGAGTAAACGCATCGGAATGCAACGTGGATTGTTGCGAGAGCATCAACACGAAAACGTACGTTACGAGAATCGCGCCGGCATACACCATCGCGAGTGCGAAACCGAGGAATTCGGCACCGCACAACACAAGAATCGCCGTGGTCGCGAGAATAACGAGGATGAAATAAAGCGCCGAATAAACGGGCTGCGGGTGTGTCACCATGCGGAGCGCGCCGCCAATCGAGAGGAGCGACAGCACGATCAACGGCAGCTTGCCGTCGGAACTGCCCAAAATCGCGTCGAACAGAAAGTACGACACGCCGGCGGCCAACGCCATGCAAATGAAAAGCAGGCCGTTGCGCTGCGGCTTATCCCCGCGCGGCAAGCCGACAAACAGCGCCACAGCGCCCAATGCCGTTGCCGCATACACGATGTAAACCAAGTTCTCGATCACGTTCTTCCACTCGCCGCGGCACGCGACGCATATCGTAGGATCCGCATTGCGGACCAATTTCACTGACAAACAGATTCACGTTCGCCAGTTTCTCTCTCTTCGTAGGGTCCGCTGCGCGAACCATCTTGCGACCCGCGACGCCAACTTGATGCGTCGCGTTAATTTCAACACGCGTCGGTGCATCCAAGGCTGACCGCTTCCTTACGGGCGCGGCTCGGATTTTGCACCGGCTATTTGCCGGTGCCACAGGGCAACCCTTTCACCGGTTACAAACCGGTGCCACAGCGCCACATCAATAACCCGTTATCCGCGGGTTCTTGCGTGGCTTCTCATCCTTCGTTCGGTCAAAGACCATCAACAACTTTTCTTTGTCGAAGATCATCTCCTGCCGCGACTGGCCGACGAGGTGATACTCCGGCGTGAGTTCGATGGCATCAACGGGGCAGGCTTCTTCGCACATGCCGCAATAGATGCAACGCAACTCATCGATGTCGAACTTCACCGGATACTTTTCGCGATCGTCCCACGGCGCTTCACTGCCTTCGATATGAATGCAATGCGCCGGGCAGGCCGTTTCGCACATGAAGCATGCGACACATGCCACGCGCCCCTGATCGTCGCGATTCAAGCGATGCACGCCGCGATAAATCTCTTTGCGCAGCTCACGCTTCTTTTCGGGATATTGCACGACGCTCTTGCTGCGCTTGGCCACGTTGAACATGTGGCGCAGCGTGGTGCCCATGCCGCCCAAGACCTGCGGCAGGTACGAGCGCTCGAACAGCGTCAGCTCGGGCTGATCGACGACGACGACATCGGTTTGTTTCCAATCAGAGCCCGGCATGTTGCAACCCGGCATTCGCGCCGAGCCCTCCACGATCGCGTTCGATCATCGAGCGTTGCCGCCCCGTGATCGGACTACCCGCACTCACCAAGACCGACGCAACCACCATCACAGCGAAGATGACCACGTTTCCGACCAACGCCACCCACTGCGACCAACCGAACTGGATGATCAACACTTGCAAGGCTAATAGCAACATGCCCGCCGGCACCAACGCCTTCCAGGCAACTCGCATCAGTTGATCGAAACGGAAACGCGGCAGCGTCCAACGTATGACCATATACATGGCGATGAAGAGCAAGACCTTAAACGCCAACACGTGGACCCGAACGATCATCGCAAGCCACGACTCGCTCGTGTTGATCCAATCGGCATAAGGCAGGAAGTTCGGCACGAGGAAGCCGCCAAAGAACAAGCAGGCCATAAACGCGCTGCTGGTGATCATGTGGGCGTATTCGCCCAGGAAGAACATCGCCCACTTCATACCGCTGTATTCGGTATGGAAGCCGCCGATGAGTTCCTGTTCAGCTTCCGCCAAGTCAAACGGCGCACGATTGGCCTCTGCCAACGCGGCGATAAACAACATCAACGCGACGACCGGGTGAAAGACAAACAGCCACCAGCCGCCCGTTTGTGCGGCAACGACGCCTTCGAGCCGCATCGCATCCGTCGCGGCGTCACCGGGCAACAAGTAGCCCGCCGTGAGCACACCGATGATGACCGTCAAACCCAGCGGCACTTCGTACGACAACATCTGTGCTGCCGCTCGCATGGCACCATAGAACGCGAACTTGTTGTTGCTCGACCAACCGCCAAGCACCACGCCGTACACGCCCATCGAACCGACGGCGAGAATGTAGATCACACCAATGTGAATGCTGGCCACCTGCGCAACCAACGGTTCGGCGTCGGGCGACATCCACGGCCAGCGAAACTCGCCGCCCCATGGGATCACGGCGTAGCCGATCAACGCAACGACCATCGCCATGAACGGCGCGAACACGAACAACGCCCGATCGACGGGTCGCGGAATGATGTCTTCTTTAAGGAAAAGCTTCACGCCGTCGGCGAGGGGTTGCAGCAGTCCGA